>JAEMSI010000001.1:0-57866 GCA_016462905.1 Polynucleobacter sp.
CGCTTGCATGGCATGCAAGAGGTCAGCGGTTCGATCCCGCTTATCTCCACCAAATTGGTAACACGTTTTTGCAGGTAAAGAATGCTTAGTCCCCATCGTCTAGAGGCCTAGGACATCACCCTTTCACGGTGAGTACGGGGGTTCGAATCCCCCTGGGGACGCCAAGTTTTTACTTGGTTGTAGTGCAGAAGTAGTTTTGCAGTAGTTGTGTATATTGTTTGTATACAACGGAGCGGTAGTTCAGTTGGTTAGAATATCGGCCTGTCACGCCGAGGGTCGCGGGTTCGAGTCCCGTCCGCTCCGCCAATGTTTAGTATCCATTCTCTTTTAGCCCATACCCCATTTCATTTGAAAGGATTTATCGTGAATCAATCTCGTTTCTTGGCTAATGTATTAGCCGTTTCGTTTGCAGCCTTGAGTGTTTCTGCTTCTGTTCCCGCTTTAGCTCAGGCACCAGCTCCTGCCGCACCTGCTGCTGCTCCCGCAGCTTCAGCTACCTCGATGGGACCGATGGTTGCTGAGGTCGGCGTGATGAATGCCACTGTAGAGGCGGTCGATCTTAAAAATCGCATTGTGACTTTGCGCGATAACAATGGCAATTTAGCCACCATGAATGTAGCTAAAACGATCAATAATTTAGAAAAAGTAAAAAAGGGCGATATTTTTGTAGTTGAATTTGCACAAGCGATTGCGATTGGTTTAACGGTTGCTCCTAAAGGTGCTCAACCTGGCGTTGTAGGAAAGCGCACGATCACAATGGCTAGTAAAAATGCTGCTAAGCCCTTCACTGAAATTACCGATGTGTTTGTTGCAACCGCCAAAATTGACAGTATTGACGCAGCTAAACGGACTGCCGTATTAGTATTGCCTAGCGGTGAAAAGCAAAAGATTAATGTTGATAAAAAAGTTCTTGGCTTAGAGAAATTTAAGGTAGGCGATGATGTCGTAGTTGAGTATGCTGACGATATGGCGATTGGATTTGTAACTCCGCCGAAGAAGTAATTTAATAAGTAATTTAATAAGTAAGCTAAGAAATAAGCTAAGAAATAAGCTAAAAAGTAATTCGCAAAGAAGACCAATGAGCCTTGATTTTTATCATCAAGCGCTTATTGGCTCTTTTAAATCACATTTAAGGTGTTTGGATTTTTGCTTAAATGAAATTCACCAATCGTTTTCGCCTCTGCAAAACCATTCTGGTGAAAAATATCTAAAACAGTGTGTTCGGCACTGGGTGCACAGGCCACCAATAATCCACCGCTAGTTTGCGGATCGCTTAATACTTGTTGCTGCCACTCAGTTAGATGCGTGGCTAAGTGAATTTCCTTGCCAAAACTGGCCCAGTTGCGAGTAGACGCTCCTGTAAAGACTTTATTTTTTACATGCTCGAGTGCCTCATTGATCACCGGGACAGTGTTCCATTCGATGGTTGCGCTTAATTGCGAACCGCGGCAAATTTCTAGCAGATGCCCCGTTAAGCCAAAACCGGTAACGTCGGTAAGGGCGTGAACATCCGCCAGATTCGACAAGTTTTGTCCTGGCGTATTAAGTTGCGTAGTGAGCTCAATCATTTTGGCGTAAGCCGCAGGGGATAAGATTTCTTTTTTTAGGGCGGCACTTAAAATTCCGATGCCCAAGGGTTTGCTCAGAATAATCTTGTCGCCTGCTTTGGCGCCATTATTACGCTTTAATTTTTTGGGGTCGACCATGCCAATCACGACTAAACCATAAATGGGTTCAAGCGTATCGATTGAATGACCACCGGCAATGGGGATGCCTGCTGCCGTGCAGACTGACTCACCACCAGCCGTGATTTGCTGAATTACCTCGATTGGCAATACATTGATCGGCATTCCCAAGAGCGCCAGCGCCATAATCGGTTGTGCTCCCATCGCATAAATATCGGAAATGGCATTGGTAGCGGCAATTTTTCCAAAATCAAATGGGTTGTCGACAATGGGCGTAAAAAAATCAGTGGTAGCAACGATTGCTTGGTTTTCGTTAATTTGATAAACCGCAGCATCTTCATTATTGTCATTACCCGCCAAGAGTTGCGGCGGAATCCATTTGGCGTTGGCATTGTTTAGGATCTCGCTTAGTACGCTAGGGGCTATCTTGCAGCCACAGCCACCGCCATGGGCGAGTGAGGTAAGACGAGGGATATTGGGAGAGGACATGAATTAAAAAGCAATTTATCAATATCAAAATACGAAAAACAGATGTTGATTGATATTGCCTGATGTAGACTGATTTTGTTTTAAAACTTTACTTTTTTACTGGCGCACTAAATGAGGCTGCCATCGAATCGGTAAAGACCACTCTAACTTGATCATTCACTTTGACATCATTTAACAAGCCTTGATCTTGAACTTTGAGGGTTTCCATTTTTCCATCAGGCCCTTTAATTGAAACTGTTTTCTTATTTAAATCGACCCCGACTACATCAGAAACAATCGTGGTGGTGTTCACAATAATTTGAGAGGGTTTATCACCCGGCTTAGCAGTTGTGGTTGTCGTCGTTACCTGTTCGCTCCGGATTCCAGACGAGTTTGTTTTGATGAGCTCTACTGCGACAGCAAGTTCATAAGTTACATTTAGTAAATCGCCCACTTTAATTTGGGAGAAGTTTTTAATTTCAGGCCCAGCAATAAATTTTTTCTCGCCGTCTTTGCTTTTTAGTGTGATGGTTCTGGTATTGGCATCAATATTGGTCACCACTGCTTCGGCTAATTGAAATTTTTCATCCGAAGACGCTGAATCTTTAATGATTTCACCTGATGTTTTACTTGGGCTGGCTGGAGTAGGTTGACTCAATGCGATATTCGAAACCAAGAGTCCTGCGCTAAGTAATACCGAATAAATGAGTGGGTGGTTCATAAGATCGCTTTCTTTCGTTATGAATAGGATTTCGACAATGGGGGATAACTTTTATTTGATTATGAACCGATTTGATTCGCCCACCAGTTCCCTGAAAATTGACCTTGCAACCAATCGATTAGATTGCTGACCTTACTGGGAACCAATCGGGGCGAGGAAAATACCGCGTGAATCTCTTGTGAAGGCAGGTTCCAATCTTGCAATAAGGGTTTCAAATTGCGATTGCTAATCGAGTGTTGCGCCACATACCAGGGCAAGGCTGCCAAGCCCAAATGGCTGAGCGTTGCTGCCAAGAGGGTCGATAAATTATTCGATTGCAGAGGGCCGTTCACTTGAATTGACTTCGTGTCCCCATCGCGACCGGTAAAGTGCCAGCGGTGATCGCCTTGAACCGAACTGTAAATCAGAGCTTTGTGCTTACTTAAGTCGCTCGGGATGGAAGGGGTGCCGTATTTTTTTAAGTATTCGGGAGTCGCCACTAAAACCCAAGGATTTAATCCTAAATAGCGCGAGCCCAAGGTTGAATCGGGAAGGCGTCCCATCCGAATGGCGATATCGACCCCTTGTTCCACCAAATTAACGTAACGATCATCGAGACTCAAGCTCACTTGAATTTGGGGATGATCCCCCATAAATTGAATCATCAGTGGGGTGAGAACGCGTCTGCCAAATGCAACGGAACTGCTGATGCTGAGCTTTCCTTTTACCTCGGTTTGCAGTAATCCTGCCAAGTTATCGGCATCCTCGAGTTCTTGGGCAATGTTTTTGCACTTGTCGTAATACAACTTTCCAATTTCAGTCGGGGTAACCCCCCGTGTGCTGCGGTGCAACAATAGCGAGCCTAAATGCTTTTCGAGAGCGGCAACGTGCTTGGTAGCGGTAGGCTGGGTTATTCCAAGACTCGCTGCCGCCTTGCTAAAAGAGCCAGTTTCGACTACCCGAATAAAAAGAGATATACCCTGAACACGATCCATTCCTATATTCTATATGATTCTGGTTAGGGTATTCCAATTTGGAATAGATGATATTTGAGTTCCGCTATTCTCTATTGAGCGCGATTGCAGGATGATCACACCATTACAAAAAATACCTTATCTTCGGAGAGAAAACCATGGCAAAAATGAAAGCAGCAATGGCGGCAGTATTGGTGATGGAAAAAGAGGGTGTTACAACTGCCTTCGGTGTGCCTGGCGCGGCAATTAATCCACTTTACGCCCAGTTGCGTGAGCGTCAATCGATTACCCATATTTTGGCGCGTCACGTTGAAGGCGCTTCGCATATGGCTGAAGGCTATACCCGTGCCAAGGCAGGCAATATTGGTGTGTGTATTGGAACCTCGGGCCCCGCTGGAACCGACATGATTACCGGTTTGTATTCTGCCAGCGCAGATTCGATTCCAATTCTTTGCATTACGGGCCAAGCTCCCCGTGCACGTCTTTACAAAGAAGATTTCCAAGCGGTAGATATTGAAAGTATTGCGAAGCCAGTCACCAAGATGGCCGTGACGGTGCGCGAGCCTGGTTTAGTACCGCGCGTTTTCCAACAAGCATTTCATGTGATGCGTTCTGGCCGTCCTGGCCCAGTTCTAATCGATTTGCCGATTGATGTGCAAATGGCCGAGATTGAATTTGACATTGATACTTATGAGCCCTTGTCCGTTTACAAGCCAGCAGCAAGCCGTAAGCAAATTGAAAAAGCAATGGAAATGCTGATGACGGCTGAGAAGCCCTTGATTGTGGCTGGCGGTGGAATTATTAATGCCGATGCTTCGGATTTATTAGTCCAGTTTGCCGATATTACCGGCATCCCAGTCATTCCTACTTTGATGGGCTGGGGATCGATTCCCGATGATCATCCTTTAATGGCGGGCATGGTGGGTTTGCAAACCGCACATCGCTACGGTAATGCTACCTTGTTAGCGAGTGACTTTGTTTTGGGTATTGGTAACCGTTGGGCTAATCGCCATACCGGTTCGGTAGATGTCTACACGAAAGGCCGCAAATTTATTCACGTGGATATTGAGCCGACTCAAATTGGTCGCGTCTTTACTCCCGATTATGGAATCGTTTCGGATGCCAAAGCAGCGCTGCAGTTATTTGTTGAAGTAGCGAAAGAGTGGAAGGCAAAAGGCAAGTTAAATAATTACAGCGATTGGGTAAGCCGTTGCCAAGAGCGTAAGAAGCTGATGTTGCGTAAGACCGATTTTGATAATGTTCCTGTCAAGCCACAACGTGTTTATCAGGAAATGAATACGGCTTTTGGTCGCGATACGATTTATGTGACGACGATTGGTTTATCGCAAATTGCAGGTGGTCAGTTCTTGCATGTGTACGGTGAGCGCCAGTGGATTAACTGTGGGCAAGCCGGCCCATTAGGTTGGACTATTCCTGCTGCCTTGGGCGTACTAGCTGCTGATCCAACGCGTACCGTGGTGGGTTTATCGGGCGACTACGATTTTCAATTCTTAATTGAAGAATTAGCAGTGGGTGCGCAATTTAAATTACCGCTGGTGATGGTTTTAGTTAATAACAGTTATTTGGGCTTAATTCGTCAGGCGCAACGTGGTTTTGATATGGACTACTGTGTTCAGTTGGCTTTTGACAATATCAATGTGGACGATGCTAACCTCAAAGGCTATGGTGTTGACCACGGTAAGGTAGTGGAAGGTTTAGGTTGCAAATCATTACGCGTTACTGATCCCGCCAAGATTCACGCGGCTTTAGTTGAAGCGCAAAAGATGGCGAAGGAGTTCCGTGTACCCGTTGTGGTTGAGGTGATCTTAGAGAAAGTAACCAATATTGCGATGGGCATGGAAATTGATAACATCAATGAGTTTGAAGAAATCGATTGCCGTCACCCCGCAGGCCGTGAAGGTTTGCAAATGGCAGGTCTATTAGATTAATTGGTTATCAACTTTTTTGATGTGAGCCCAGATTAAACCCCTGGGCTCTCGCTTTTTTGTTTTAAGCTAGTTTTATCTAAAAAGGATTAAAAATGCCGAAGTTTGCTGCAAACCTGACGATGTTGTTTAATGAAGTTCCCTTTATGGAACGCTTTGATAAAGCTGGTGCTGCTGGTTTTAAAGCGGTTGAATTCCTCTTTCCTTACCCATTTTCTGCGGCAGATATTAAAAGCAAACTCGACAGTAATGGTTTGCAATTAATTTTGCATAACTTGCCTGCTGGTGATTGGGATGCGGGTGAGCGCGGAATTGCCTGTTTACCCAACCGAGTGGATGAATTTAAGGCAGGGGTTTCAAAAGCAATTGAATACGCCAAGGTATTAGGTGTGAAACAACTGAATTGTTTGGCTGGAAAAGCGCCTGCTGATGTAGATCGCAAAGTCTTGCACGCTACTTTTGTAAATAACTTAAAGTACGCAGCAGCTGAGTTAAAGAAAAATGGTTTGAATTTATTAATTGAGCCGATTAATACCTATGATATTCCCGGATTCTTCTTGTCCGGAACGGCACAAGGGATTGCGATATTGGATGAAGTAGCGGCCGATAATGCCTTCTTGCAATACGATATTTATCATGCGCAACGCATGGAAGGTGAGTTGGCAAATTCGATGCAAAAATATTTTAAGCGCATTGGTCATATTCAATTAGCGGATAATCCGGGTCGAAACGAACCCGGTACCGGTGAAATTAATTATTCTTTTTTGTTTCAGATGATTGATCGCTTGGGCTACACCGGTTGGATTGGTTGTGAATACAAACCAGCTAGCACCACCGAGGCAGGCTTGGGCTGGATGAAGTCGCTTTAATCGGTCTGTACTAAGACAGATTATTTCTTTTTTTTTAATATAAAAGGTTTTATATGAACACAGGATTGAAATTGGGTTTTGTTGGTCTGGGCATCATGGGCGCACCCATGGCGGGCCATTTATTAAAAGCGGGTAACGCCTTATTTGTTAGCACTCGCAGTAAAGTGCCTGCGGAATTGTTAGCTGCTGGTGCAGTTCAATGCGCTAGTGCTGCTGAAGTAGCTAAGCAAGCCGATATTATTTTCACGATGGTGCCCGATACTCCTGATGTCGAGAAGGTATTGTTTGGTGAAAATGGGATTGCTTCAGGTATTAGTAAGGGCAAAGTGGTAGTTGATATGAGCTCCATCTCGCCGATTGCGACCAAGGAGTTTGCTAAGAAATTAAACGGTATGGGATGCGATTATTTGGATGCGCCTGTTTCGGGTGGACAAGTTGGCGCTCAAAATGCCACTTTATCAATTATGGTTGGCGGTGATGACAAGGTCTTCGCACGCATTAAACCTATTTTTGAATTGATGGGTAAAAATATTAATTTAGTGGGCGGTAATGGTGATGGTCAAACCGCTAAAGTAGCCAACCAAATTATCGTCGCTTTAAATATTGAAGCGGTAGGTGAGGCTTTGTTATTTGCTGCTAAAGCAGGCGCTGATCCTGAAAAAGTCCGCCAAGCTTTGATGGGTGGCTTTGCTAGTTCGAAGATTTTAGAAGTGCACGGTGAGCGCATGGTAAAACGCACCTTTAATCCTGGTTTTCGCATCGAACTGCATCAAAAGGATTTGAATTTAGCCTTAAACAGTGCGCGTGCTTTAGGCGTTTCTTTGCCGAATACGGCAACGGCTCAAGAGTTATTTAATTCTTGCTCGGCTCATGGCGGTAAAGCATGGGATCATTCAGCCATGGTTCGTGCTTTGGAGAAGTTAGCCAATTTTGAAATTGGACAAAAAGCAAATTGATATTGATCGGTTGATATGGGGAATGATCGAGACCCGCAAGCCCGCTTAATTGTGTATTTGCATGGTTTTCGATCCTCGCCCAATTCATCCAAAGCAAAACTGACTGCTGAGGCAGTTCAGGTTCAAATCGACAAAGGTAAAGCCATCGATTGGTTTTGTCCGCAATTGCCGCCATCGCCACAGTTGGCCATGGATAATGTGATTCAACGAATTGAACGTTCTACCGCACCCCATTTAACGGTGATTGGTTCTTCTCTAGGCGGGTTTTATGCTACCTACTTAGGGGAACGTTATGCACAGCGCCATTGCAAAGTGATTCTCTTAAATCCCGCCGTGAGAGCAGCGCGGGAGTTAGCTCCTTACGTCGGAACATTAACGACTTATGACAGCGATGAGCCCTTTGAATGGCGCGCAGATTATGTTGAGCAATTAAAAGCCCAACAAATCGAACAGATTACCAAGCCAGAACGGTATTTCTTAATTGCCGCCAAGGGTGATGAGTTGCTCGATTGGCATGAAATGGTGGCTCATTATCCGGGCGCCAAACAATTGGTTTTGGAGGGGAGCGATCACGGCTTAAGTGATTATCCCGATTATTTGAAAGAGGTACTGCAATTCGCGTGCTTTTGAAGCATTCATCCTATAATTAATCATGTCTTCTAGTACTCTTCATGTCAAAGTATGGCGCGGCGCCGAACAAGGCGAATTTATTGAATATGAAGTTCCACGCGCTGCTAATCAAACGGTTTTAGATGTAGTGACATATATCCAGCGCAAGCTTGATTCTTCATTAAGCTATCGCTTCGCCTGTCGGGTGGGTATGTGCGGTTCCTGTGCCATGACAGTCAATGGTAAAGCTCGCTGGACTTGCCGAACCCATGTGGCTGCATTAGGGTCGGGTAGCGAGCTTGAAATTGCACCATTAAATAATTTACCCGTGATTAAAGATTTGGCAACGGATATGCGCGAGTTCTTTGACAAGATGAATACTGCCAAAGGATTTTTTAAAGGTGAAAAAACCCGACACGATGACTTTGCCAAAGTAAAACCTCATTCTCTAGAGCGCCAGCTGGCAAATGCCGGAATCGAATGCATTGGCTGCGGCGTTTGTTATGCCTCGTGCGAAGTGGTAGCGAGCCGTGAAGATTATTTAGGTCCAGCTGCTTTAAATCGCGCATGGACTTTAGTAAATGATGTGCGCGATTCCCAGCAATTGGATCGGTTAAGGGCGGTAGCAGGCGATGCCGGTTGCCATTCTTGCCATACGCAAGGGACTTGCTCTGAGCGCTGCCCTAAACAAATTGAGCCTACAGCAGGTATTGCGGGTTTGAAAAAGATCGTTGGACGCGCAGCGATATTAGGTAGTAAGTGGGGCAAATTGTAATGAACACCGCTGTATTACAAGCAAAGCTTTGGTATGCACAACGCATTAGCGCGATGGTACTCGCACTTTGCGTAGCGATTCATTTGCTCATTATTTATTACGCGATTCAAAATGGCTTGTCGGCTGCTGAAATTTTAGGTCGGACCCGTGGTAATTTAATATTTGCGCTTTTCTATGAAATCTTTGTCTTGGCGTGTTTAGTGCATGCGCCGATTGGTTTGTCTAATATTTTGCGAGAAAATACGGGTGATTCCTTTATTACGCGTGTTTTGCCGTGGTTATTGGCTGCTTTGATTCTCGTCTTGGGCAATATGGCTGTGCTGGGAGTGGTTTGGGGTACTGCATAAATGAAGGCGCATTTATCGTACTGGGCCTATTATTTGCACCGCGTTTCAGGTTTGCTATTAGCCTGTTTTTTACCCTTGCATTTCTTTTTATTGTCGCGCTCGTTACAGGGTGAAGCCGAATTAGATCGTTATTTAAAATTAACTGATTTTCCAATCTTTAAGTGGGGTGAGTGGGCCTTAGTGACTTTATTGGCTTTACACTTAATTGGTGGCGTACGCTTGCTTTTAATTGAATTTGGTACATGGCAGGGTTTGCGTAAATCGTGGATTCAAATTAGTTTAATTGGATCATTGCTGTGCGGTGCCTTATTTATTGCGCTATCTCATTAAAGGCCAACGAAGATGGATTTAAATCTAAACGAAGTTGAAGAGGTTTGTAAAAATCTCTATATTCGTGCGCTGAAATTATTACCTGATGATATTAAAGAGGGTATTGGTCAATTACAGAAAAAAGAAACCGATTCGCGCGCTAAAATCGTCTTAGGAACGATGGTGACCAATATTGCCGTGGCAGAGCGCGACGATAATTTACTTTGTCAAGATACAGGCTTACCTATTTATAACGTGTTGATTGGCAGCGGTGTAAAAGTAGATGGCGCTGCATTAAAAGAAGCAATTCGTAAAGGGTGTGAGCGTGCTACGCGCGAATATCCATTGCGCTCATCCGTAGTTCATCCCATTACCAGAAAAAATAATCACACTTCATGCGGAATTGAAATGCCCGCGATCCATATTGATTTTTCTTCTGCGGCTGAGCGCGTTGAGATTGAAATGATCCCCAAGGGCAGTGGTTCTGAAAATAATTCGTTTTTAAAGATGGCGATTCCCGCCGAAGGCATCTTGGGTGTCAAAGCCTTTGTGATCGAAAGCGTGGTGGCTGCTGGTGGAAAAACGTGCCCACCGACGATCGTCGGTGTTGGGGTTGGTGGAACATCCGATTTATGTGTAGCTTTAGCGAAACGAGCAGCAACTAGACCATTGGGATCGAGTTGTAATGATAGTGAAGGCGCTAAATTAGAACGCGAACTCTCGGCTGCGGTGAATCAACTGGGAATTGGTCCACAAGGTTTAGGTGGGGACGGCACCGCTTTTGCTGTGCATGTTGAAATTGCCGCAACGCATATTACGATGAACCCAGTTGCGGTTAATATGCAGTGCCATTCGGCGCGCCGTGCTCGTGCTATTTTTACTCCTAATGGCGTCGAATATGCCTTTTGATTACTAAACATGGCTCATTACGATTTATACACCCCTGTTAGCGAAGCCGATATTCGGCGTTTGCGAATTAACGATACAGTGACCCTCCACAAGACCTTGTTTGGAATTCGTGATGCCACACAAATTCATTTATTTGATCACGGGCGTAAAACGCGTTTTGATTTACAAGGGCATGCCGTGATTCATACCGCACCGAATGTTCGTAAGGTGGAGGTAAGCACCAAGAACCCCGTTGGTTATGAACCAGTTTGTATTGGCACTACCACTTCGGATCGAATGGAGCGCTTTACTCAACCCTTGATGCAAGAGTATGGGGTGCGCATGATTGTAGGTAAGGGTGGTTTGCGTGAAGCCTCTGCTAAAGCGTTTCAAGAAATAGGTGGAGTGTATTTGGCAATTATTGGCGGCACTGCTGCTTTAGAGACCACTTGGATTGATCAAATTGAAGATGTGGATATGGATGACCTCAATCCAGAGTCTTTATGGCGTTTTAAAATTAATCAGTTTGGCCCATTATTGGTAGCCATGGATAGCGTCGGCGGTAGCATTTATCAAGAAGTAAAAACCGAAGTTGCCAAAAATAAAGCTGCTGTTTTGCAAAGTTTAGGAATTTCATCGTGATCGCTACGATCGAAACAGATATTTTGATATTGGGCTCTGGTGGCGCCGGATTATTCGCTGCTTTGCATGCGCATCAGGCCAATTCAAATCTAAAAATTACGATTGCAGTAAAAGGTTTATTGGGCAAAACCGGATGTACCCGCATGGTTCAGGGTGGTTATAACGTGGCATTGGCTGAGGGTGATTCGGTCGAACGGCATTTTATGGATACGATCGAAGGCGGTAAATGGCTCTCCGATCAAGAACTCGCATGGACGCTCGTCACTAAATCGGTTGAACGAATTCGGGAGCTTGAAAATGAATTAGGCTGTTTTTTTGATCGCAACCCAGACGGCAGCATTCATCAAAAAGCGTTTGCTGGCCAAACATTCGATCGCACCGTACACAAGGGTGATCTCACTGGCATTGAAATTATTAATCGACTAGCCGAACAAGTTTGGGCTAGAGGGATCGATCGCCTTGAGGAACACCGCGCGATTGAATTAATTAAATCAAAAGATGGCGCGAGTTTGGCCGGCGTATTGATGTTAAATATGCGCACGGGTGATTTTGTGATGGTGAAAGCAAAGGCGGTTTTATTGGGTACGGGTGGTGGACCTACGATGTACAAATACCATACGCCTTCGGGTGATAAGAGTTGCGATGGTTTGGCTATGGCTTTGCGTGCCGGCTTAGTTCTACGCGATATGGAAATGGTGCAATTTCATCCAACTGGTTTATTAGCAGGTTCTGATACGCGCATGACGGGCACGGTTCTTGAAGAAGGTTTACGGGGTGCTGGCGGTTATTTATTAAATGGCAAGCAAGAGCGTTTTATGGGAAATTACGATCCCCGTAATGAGCGAGCGACTCGCGATATTGTTTCGCGTGCGATTAATTCTGAAATGCGCGCAGGACGAACTACCCCCCATGGTGGTGTTTATATTCAGATGCATCATTTAGGCGCAGACAATGTGCGCAAATTATTTAAGGGCATGGTGGAACGCTGCGCTGACTCGGGTTTCGATTTGGCGGGGGGATTGGTTGAGGTGGTTCCCACTGCGCACTACATGATGGGCGGAGTGATTTTTAAAGCTGACTGCAGTACGGATTTAACGGGGCTGTTTGCTGCTGGAGAAGATACGGGCGGCGTCCATGGCGCTAATCGCTTGGGCGGAAATGGCGTGGCGAATTCAACCGTCTTTGGCGGGATTGCAGGTGAGGTGATGGCGCAATGGGTTAAGGGGCGTTCGCATCAAGCCTATAACGAGAGCGAACTTACTAAGTCAATCGAAGCACATGAAATTCCATTTCATAAAACATCTGGCAATATCGAATTAATTCGTGACGAATTAGCCGATTGCATGTGGGATCAAGTGGGCATATCACGCAATCGCACGGATTTAATTGCTGCTAGAACTCGCCTAGATGGTTTAGAAACCATGTTGCTCGAGATGGGAGTGGGCGATTCAAATCGCGCTTTTAATTTAACGTGGCAAGACTGGATGAATTTACGGAATTTAATTCTCGTCAGCAAATCAGTTGTTGAGGCGGCAATCTCGAGAGAAAACTCGCGCGGTGCGCATTATCGGGAAGATTTCCCTCAGGAAGGCGAATTAAATACGTCTTACTTTACCGCTGTTCAATTGCAAGCCGGAAAACTTTTGATTGAAAATCGGCCGGTCGAATTTACTCTGGTCCGGCCTGGGGAAACGATTTTAGTTAGCAGTTAAACCGCGGGCATTAATAATTTTTTCCCAACGCAGCGATTCAGTTTCGATTTGCGTCTCTAACTCTTTGGTTGAATTTAATACTGGGGTTAGGCTATTGAGGTCTAAACTTTTTTGCATGGCATCGGATTTAACTGCTTTAATCGATGCCGTATAAATTTTTTCACGAATGGCTTTAGGTGTTCCCGATGGCGCCATGAGAGCAAACCAACCTAAGTTTTCAAATCCTGGGATTGCCGCTTCACTCACCGTGGGAATATTGGGCAACTGAGACAAGCGTTTAGAGCTGGTAACTGCCAAGGCTTTAATTTGACCGCTTTTAACAAAACCAGTGGATGCAGGTACGTTGCAAGCACAAAAATCAATTTGACCCGAAACTAAATCACTCAATGCGGGAGATTCACCTTTATAGGGAACATGCGTTGCATTAATACCAGCGGCCGTAATAAAGTTTTCGCCTGCTAGATGCACTTGGCTGCCAATGCCGGCAGAGCCGAAATTGAGGTTTTTGGTTTTGGCTAGGGCAATTAATTCTTTAAGATTATTAACTCCCAATTGATTACTGACCGAAATAATCATCGGTCCACTGACTAAGGTAGTAATTGGAGCAAAATCTTTGCTGTAGTTAATCGCCATTTTTTTATACATATACGGATTAACCGTCAGCATGCTGCCCGAGGCTAGAAGTAGGGTATAGCCATCCGCAGGTGCTTTAGCCACAACTTCGGCGCCAATATTTCCACCAGCACCCCCTTTATTCTCAACAATCACGTTTTGTCCTAAAACAACCGTCATTTGCTGAGCAAAAATACGACCCAAAATATCGGTAGTGCCCCCTGCTGCAAACGGAATAATCAATTTAATCGGTTTGTCTGGCCAAGATTGGGCTTGGGCACCCAAAGCCGAAAAGAGCATGAGGCTTGCACAGCAGATTAGTTTTATAAAACGAATTACTTTTGAAAAATCAAATACTTGCATTTGGTGTCCCTAATTTAGTTTAAGCTTTTTTTATTCTACCGCTATTTAATTCTGAGTGAATAAGGGTTTATTTCTTTGGATCCCGATTTTATTGCTGGCGCATTGTGTTCAATTTAAATCATCTATATGATATGGATATGTCTGCTATTTTGATTTCGGAATTCATTTCTAGTCAAGCCCTAGAAACCCTTAAAGCCCATCATCAAGTTGATTATCGGCCCGAGTTATATCAAGACCTAGACGCCCTAAGAATAAGTCTGGCCAAAGTAGATGGATTGATTGTTCGCAATCTGACCAAAGTAAATGCGGATTTATTAAAAAATGCCGATCGTTTAAAGGTAGTAGGGCGTTTGGGGGTTGGTTTGGAAAACATTGATCTTCAAACTTGTGCGCAAAAAAAGATTGCAGTCATACCGGCCACTGGTGCCAATGCTGATTCGGTTGCTGAATATGTGATTGGAACTTCGATTGCCTTAATGAGGGGGTTTGCTTCTGCGAGCTCTGAGACCTTGGCGGGAACTTGGCCAAGACTCAATTTTTCTTCTCGCCATGAATTGGCTGATCGGGTTTTGGGAATTGTCGGTTTTGGTAGCATCGGCAGAATAGTGGCACAAAAGGCTATAGCAATGAAGATGAAATGCATTGCTTTTGATCCCGCTATTCAGGAATCCCATATTGAACTAGGTACGCATGCAGTGCCGATATTATCGCTCCATCAGGTTTTACAGCAAAGCGATGTGATTACCTTGCATTTACCTTTTTTGCCCGAAACAAAAAATTTGTTTAACGCGACTACATTGGATCTGATGAAAGCGGGTGCTTATTTGATTAATACTGCGCGCGGCAAGATTGTGGATGAAATTGCATTGGCAGAACGCTTGCAATCGGGGCGTTTGGGTGGGGCTGCTTTGGATGTCTTTGCCAATGAGCCTGCAAAGGATTTAAATCATTTCAAAGGTATTCCGAATTTAATTTTGACTCCCCATATTGCTGGAGTCACCACGGAAAGTAATGAGCGCGTCAGTCTGATGATTGCTCGTGAAGTGAATTCATTTTTGGAATCACGAACATGAATATGAGTTACGAGAACGCTTTAAATTTAGCTTATCGTGGACTTCAGGCTGCTGGTATTGCTCAAGCAGCTGCTTTTGAAACCGCCCAATTTTTAGTTTTAGCTGAAGCCGATGGTTTGGCTTCGCATGGTTTGGCTCGTGTTAGCCAATATGCAGGGCATGCACGTCACGGACGAATTGATTCGCATGCCAAAGTGAGTATGAAATCAGTAAAAACAGCTAGTGTTTTGGTTGATGCAAACGATGGCCTAGCTTTTCCTGCATTGCGTTTAGCTACCGATGTTTCGGTCAACTTAGCCAGTCGCCATGGAGTCGGTTTAGTAGCAGTAAAAAATACGCATCATTTTGGGGTTGCTGGTCATTACACCGAAGCCGCTGCGCGCGCTGGTTTTATCTCGATATTGATGGGCAACACACCAGCGGCGATGCCTATGGCGGGAGGTAAGAAAGCCTTATTTGGAACCAATCCTTTGGCCGCTGCATTTCCTCTTGCGATGAAGGGCATAAAAAATCCTTTAGTAATTGATATGTCCCTGTCTGCAGTAGCGCGCGGCAAGTTGCTGGTTGCGGCCAACAAGGGGGAGACGATTCCAGAAGGCTGGGCTTTAAATTCGGCAGGGAAACCGACTACCGATCCTAAGGAGGGTCTAAAAGGCTTGATGCTCCCTGTGGGCGGCGATAAAGGCGCATTACTCGCCCTGATCATCGAATTATTAGTGGTGACTTTATCGGGAAGCCAATATTCATTTGAGGCGGACACATTTTTTTCGGCAACGGGTAATAAACCGAAATTAGGCCAATTTTTATTGTCGATCGATATTGGTCTGGCCGGTAAAGGTGTTTACCAAAGTCGCATACGGGATTTAATTGCCGCTTTTTCTGAAGATGCTGGAATTCGCTTGCCAGGCGAAAGGCGTTTTAAACAGCGTCAATTAGCATTTAAGAATGGCTTGGTTCTAAGCGATTCAGTGGTCAATGAAATTCAAGCGGGTATTGCTTCACAATGGGCAGTAAATAAAATTTAGTATAGGGCGATGTCATTTTTTAGCATTTTAAATAGGAGAGAAGCATGATTCATTTTGTGGTGCATGAACCTGGCGACGTCGTTGGCGTAGTCGTTGTTGAGGGCGTTAAAGCCGGCGATGATTTAATCGGCTGGGTAATGGAAAACGACGCTACATTAAACTTTAAGTCGGCAAGCGATATTCCCATTGGTCACAAAATTTCTTTAAAAGACCTGACAGTTGGCGATACTGTAATCAAGTACGGGGTTGATATTGGCAAGGTAGTGGCACCCATTAAAAAAGGCGAACATCTCCATGTGCAAAATGTGAAGACCAAGCGCTGGTAAGTCAATCAAGCAAGCCAATCAATAATGAATATGCAGAAGAGAGAAAGACAATGATTAATTTGAAACAAACTACGTTTATGGGCTACCGTCGCGAGAACGGTCGCATGGGAATTCGCAATCACGTGATTATTTTGCCTTTGGATGATTTGTCCAATGCGGCTTGTGAGGCAGTTGCTAATAACATTAAAGGCACGATGGCAATACCCCATCCTTATGGCCGTTTGCAATTTGGCGCTGATTTGGAATTGCACTTTCGCACTTTAATTGGAACGGGTTGTAATCCTAATGTAGCAGGCGTTGTTGTCATCGGAATTGAACCCCAATGGACCGCCCGTGTGGTCGATGGTATTAAAAAGTCGGGTAAACCCGTCGAAGGCTTTTGGATCGAAGGCAATGGCGATACCGCCACAATTGCAAGTGCTAGCAAAGCTGCTTACAAGATGATGAAACACGCATCGAAATTACAAAAAGTTTCAGCACCAATTTCTGAGTTATGGGTTTCTACTAAATGCGGTGAATCCGATACCACCTCAGGCTGCGGATCGAACCCGACGGTTGGCAATGCGTTTGATAAGTTGTATGAGATTGGCTCCACTTTAGTATTTGGCGAGACGACCGAACTTACTGGTGGCGAGCATTTGGTTGAGGCGCGCTGCCGTACCCCTGAAATTAAGAAACAGTTTCGTGCGATGTTCGATCGTTATCAAGGCGTGATTGAACGCAACAAAACCAGCGACTTATCGGATTCTCAGCCCACCAAAGGCAATATTGCTGGAGGCTTAACCACGATTGAAGAAAAGGCCTTGGGCAATATTCAAAAAATCGGTAAGAAGTGCATGGTAGATGGTGTGCTAGATAAGGCAGAAATGCCTGCAGGAAAAGGTTTGTATTTCATGGACTCCTCATCGGCTGCCGCTGAAATGGTTACTTTGTGCGCGGCATCGGGTTTTGCAGCTCATTTTTTCCCAACGGGGCAGGGCAATGTGATTGGCAACCCGATTCTTCCCGTCATTAAATTGTGCGCCAATCCAAAAACAGTTCGTACAATGTCTGAACATATTGATGTTGATGTATCGGGTATTTTACGGCGTGAAGAAAATATGGATACCGCGGGCGAAAAATTATTAGAAGCATTAATTCGAACCGCCAATGGTGAATTGACTGCTGCTGAAATTTTAGGTCATCGCGAATTTGTCTTAACTCGTTTATACGAATCTGCCTAAGATGAGAGCACTTGCCGCCTACCAAGAAGTAAAGCAACACATTACCAGCGCTTTGGTAAGTGGCAAGTACAACATTGCTAAACCATTGCCGGCTGAAAAATATTTAGCTAACGAATTACGCGTTTCGATTGGTACCTTACGTAAGGCGGTCGATGAATTGGTTGCCGAAGGCATTGTAGTTCGCAAGCAAGGTAAAGGTACTTACGTTGCTGAACATGATGCTAAACGTTCGCTATATTATTTCTTTCATGTGGTTGAGCATGATTCAGACCATAAAGATTATCCGCGAGTTGAATTAGTTTCATTCGCAACAGCGACCGCTAATCGAGAAGAGGCGATGAAGTTAGACCTCAAATTGGGTGCTCCCGTGATTCGCATTTGTAACCGCCTGTTTGTGGATGATGCTTGCGTCATGATCGATCAAATCACCTTAAGCAAAAGCCGTTTTCCAAAATTAACTAAGACTAGTTTTGCGAATCGGGAAGGTACTATTTATAAGTTATATCAAGCTCATTATGGCCAATCGGTGGTACGTACGAGCGAGCGTTTACGAGCGGGTATAGTATCGAAAGAAAAGGCCGATTGGTTAGGCTTAAAAGTGGGCGCAGCAGTTTTGGTAATTCGGAGAGTTGCTTTGGGAATTCAGAATGAGCCGATTGAGTGGCGCGTATCTACCTTGAATACTACCAAGCATGAATATTTTAGTGAGCTATTAATTTAGTCTGTTTAATTTTTTGATTTAGGAGCAATAAAAATGAACCAAATGACAAACCCAAATCGGGTAGTAGTTGAGGGCGTACAAAAAATGACCCCTTCAGAAGCTTTTGTCGAAACCTTAGTTTCGCAAGGGGTGACAGAAATATTTGGAATTGTTGGCTCGGCGTTTATGGACGCCCTCGATATTTTTCCTGCCGCTGGAATTCGTTTTATTCCTGTCGCGCACGAACAGGGTGCGGTTCATATGGCCGATGGTTATGCCCGCGTTTCTGGGAAACATGGTGTCTGTATCGGACAAAATGGTCCTGGTGTGACTAATTTTGTAACGGGTTTAGCCGCAGCCTATTGGGCGCATTCACCGGTGGTCATGATTACGCCCGAGACGGGTTCAATGACAATGGGCTTAGGTGGATTCCAAGAAACGGAGCAGTTGCCGATTTTCTCCAAGATTACCAAATACCAAGCTCACGTCATGAATCCAAAACGCATGGCTGAATTAACAGCACGTGCGTTTGATCGTGCATTGCTTGAAATGGGCCCCACTCAAGTCAATATTCCGCGCGATTTCTTTTATGGTGACATTGAATGTGAAATTCCCACTCCAATTCGCGTAAAACTTGGCGCAGGTAGCGAGCAAGCTCTTGAGGATGCGGCTAATTTATTGGCCCAAGCTAAGTTTCCCGTGATTTTGGCTGGCGGTGGAGTGATCATGGCCGGAGGAACAAAAGAAGCTGTAGCTTTGGCTGAGCATCTCCACGCCCCTGTAGCAAATAGTTATTTGCACAACGATTCTTTTCCCGCATCCCATCCTTTATGGGTAGGCCCCTTGGGCTATCAAGGTTCAAAAGCAGCGATGAAACTTATTTCTAAAGCTGATGTTGTTTTGGCTTTAGGAACACGTTTAGGTCCTTTTGGTACTTTGCCCCAGCATGGTTTGGAGTATTGGCCAAAAAATGCCAAGATCATTCAGATTGACGCTGATGGAAAAATGCTCGGATTGGTAAAGCCTATTTCAGTAGGTATTAATGGTGATGCAAAAGAGGCCGCCGCCGCTTTGTTAGCAAAATTAAAAACCAGAGAATTACTATCTGCCAAAAATAAGTCGGAACGCGATACTCTGATTAAATCGTCTAAAGCCGAATGGGAAGCAGAATTGAGTGCGTGGACGCATGAGCGCGATCCATACTCGATCGACATGATTAAAGACAGCAAAGTCATGCATCCGCGTGAAATGTTACGGGCGATTGAAAATGCCTTACCAAAGAATTCGATTGTCTCAACGGATATTGGCAATATTTGTTCGGTATCGAATTCGTATTTACGTTTTGATGAGCCACGTTCGATGTTAGCGGCAATGAGTTTTGGTAATTGCGGTTATGCCTTTCCGGTTGCAGTGGGCGCTAAGATCGCAGCACCTAATCGACCCGTATTTGCTTATGTAGGCGATGGCGCTTGGGGAATTAGCTTAAATGAGCTATTAACTTGTGCGCGCGAAAAGATTGGTGTCACAGTAATCTTATTTAATAACGGGCAGTGGGGTGCTGAAAAGAAAAATCACGTTGATTTTTATTCAAGACGTTATCAAGGTGTTGAGTTGGTGAATCCAAGTTGGGCATCGGTTGCCAAATCCTTTGGTTGTGAGGGCATGACGATTGATAAGGTAGGCGATATTGCCGCTGCCATACAAATGGCTGTAAAAAATCAAGCCGATGGCAAAACCACAGTAATCGAAATGATGGTGACCAAAGAGTTGGGTGATCCATTCCGTCGAGATGCTTTAAGTAAGCCAGTACGTCATTTGGCTAAATACAAATCTTTTGTTTAACGTATTTACATTGGAGAAGATGATGAAATTGGTTCAGCTTAGTTCTGCTTCTTTAGTGGCTTCGGTAATCCTGCTAACAGCAAACTTTGGTTTTGCACAATCATCGGCAATACCGTCAACTTACCCGAATAAGCCAATTAAATTTGTTGTTCCATATCCCCCCGGCGGTGGTACTGATGTGATTGCGCGGATTGTGCAAGAGCCTTTAAGCCAGGAGTTAGGCGCACAAATTGTGATTGATAATCGGGGCGGTGCGGGCGGTTCAATTGGTACCGATATTGTCTCAAAATCACCTAATGATGGTTACACCGTATTGTTTACTCTGTCTTCGCATACGATTAATCCGGCTATTTACCCAAAGCTTTCATTTAATACTGAGAAAGATTTTTTACCCGTAGCGACAGTAGCTTCTTTGCCGCAGATTTTAGTCGCGAATAATGACTTTCCAGCAAAAACCGTAAAGGATATTGTTGCCCTTGCTAAGGCAAAACCTGATTCAATTTCCTATGCTTCGGTTGGAAATGGGTCGCCCGGGCATTTGGCTGGCGCAATGATGGCTAGTGCGGCAGGAATAAAGATGACGCACATTCCGTATCGCGGTGGCGGTCCAGCAGTGACCGATGTGATGGCAGGGCAAGTGCCCTTGTTATGGGTATCGATTCCCGCAGCAGCCAACTTTATCAAAGCAGGCAAATTAAAAGCCTTGGCAGTTTCTACTCTTAAGCGGACCCCTGTTTTTCCAGATGTGCCGACGATGGCAGAGCTTGGTTTTAAAGATTTTGAAGTCGACTCGTGGTATGCCATGTTTGTTCCAGCAGGTACTTCTAAATCCATAATAGATCGTTTAAATCAAGCGGCCAATAAAGTGTTAAGTAATTCGTCAGTAAAAGAAAAATTACTAGCGCAGGGCGCCGAAGCGGTTGGCGGAACCCCTGAGGCTTTGGGTAAAGTAGTGAGTGCTGAAATACCAAAGTGGACCAAAGTGGTTAAAGAAGCCAATATTAAAGCCGAATAAGGAAGCTTTTGATCATTATGACCGCCATGAATAATGCCGCTGACCTTTTAGTTGCTGAACTGATCGCGAAAGCAAAGAAGGCACAAAAACAGATTGAACACTATTCTCAAAATCAAATTGATTTAATTGTGTCGGCGGCGGCTTGGGCGATATTGGAACCACAGCGTAATCGCGAATTAGCGAATTTAGCAGTGCAAGATACTGGCTTAGGAAATGCGGACGATAAATTCAAAAAGAATTTTCGTAAAACTTTAGGCTTATTGCGTGATTTAAATCAAGCTAAAACAGTCGGCGTGATATTAGAGGATGTGGAAAAAGGCATCACTGAATACGCTAGGCCGGTAGGAGTAGTTGCCGCTATCACGCCATCAACCAATCCGGGCGCAACGCCGATCAATAAAATTCTGAACGCATTGAAGTGCCGCAATGCGATTATTCTTGCACCTTCACCAAAGGGGCAGAGCACCTGCGTCCGATTATTAGAGTTTGTTCATGCCCAACTTGATTTAGTCAAAGCGCCACGCGATTTAGTACAAACTTTGCCAGCCCCGATTACGAAAGAGACCACCCAATCTTTAATGAGGCAAGCCGATTTAGTGGTCGCCACGGGATCACAAGCCAATATTCGCGCAGCTTATTCTTCTGGTACTCCTGCTTTTGGCGTTGGCGCTGGCAATGTCTTGGCAATCATCGATGAATACGCTGATTTAGCAAGTGCTGCCAGCAAAATTGCCCAATCGAAAACATTTGATAATGCTACTAGCTGCTCCAGTGAAAATGGGGTTGTGATTGTGAAGGCAATTTACGATGCTGCGATTGCTGCTTTAACTGCAGCAGGCGGTGTTCTATTAGATAGCGCTGATAAACAACGTTTATTTGACGTGATGTTTGCCCAAGGTAAATTAACATCCACCTTGACTGCGCAATCGGCTGCTTGGATTGCACAGCGGGTTGGATTAAAAAATCCAGCTGCAAAAAATGCTCGCTTTTTGATGGTAGAGGAAGAGGGTTATGGCTCAAAAGCACCTTTTTCAGGCGAAAAACTCAGCCCTGTTTTGACGGTTTGGAAAACCACCGATTTTCAGTCGGCTATGAACATTGTTGCTGGTGTATATGCCTATCAGGGTGCTGGGCATTCGGTGAGTTTACATACCGCTTCAGAAGGTGCTATTTTTGAAAAACGAGCTGCTGAATTAGCAGAGACCTTACCAGTCTCACGCGTTATTTTGAACCAAGCGCATGCCATTGCTACTGGTGGGAGTTTTGATAATGGCCTGCCATTTTCCTTATCAATGGGCTGTGGCACTTGGGGAAAAAATAATTTTTCCGACAACATGAGCTACAAACACTATATGAATATTACTCGTGTAGTTCGGCCTATCCCTGAAAAGCTTCCTCGTGTAGAAGACTTATTGGCAAACTATTTTAAGCAATTTCCCCAATGATTTTTCAGTCGAATCAGCATCTTCAGGATGTATTGCGTCATTGGGCATCGGTTCAACCTGATCATGCGCTGATAGTCGCCCCCGAAACAGGGGATGTTTTAACTTACGCTCAATTATTGGATGAAAGTCAATATTTAAATGCTTGGTTAGATCAAGAGGGTATTGGCCATGGCAAGCATGTTGGCATGTATATGCACAATGGCCGACAAACCGCAGCTCTTTTTCTGGCTACGATGGCTGCGGGGCGGGTCATTACTCCGTTTAATTTACAGGCGCCGATCGATCAATTGGCTTGGACCTTGGACCACAGCGATATTGAGATTGTGTTTTATGCCCCCAATAACAAAGACAGTTTCTTTTCAGCTCTACAAAAAACACAGCGTCAATTTAAGGTAATCGAGTTAGATCCGGATGCTACATCCAGTATTTATATGAACTCAAGGCCAAGTGATTTACCTCGGTTGCAAGCTGAGCAAGCTGCTTTATTAATGTATACCTCTGGAACAACGGGCACCCCCAAAGGAGTGCTCTTGTCGCATGCTAATTTAATGTACGCCGGTAAATCAGTGAGCGAGTGGCATCAATTAACGCCGCAAGACATTGTTTTAAGCTCTTTGCCGATTTATCACATTAATGGGCAATCGATTGCAACAGTAACTCCCTTTTATTCAGGCGGAACGATTATTGCCCCCCATCATTTTTCTGTTTCCCAATGGTGGGACCAAGCGATTCGTTATAAAGCAACTTGGATCAATATGGTCCCAACGATTATTGCGTATTTAATTAATGCTGCGA
The DNA here is from genome assembly GCA_016462905.1 of Polynucleobacter sp. Taxonomy (GTDB): domain Bacteria; phylum Pseudomonadota; class Gammaproteobacteria; order Burkholderiales; family Burkholderiaceae; genus Polynucleobacter. Next base: position 23,300 of record JAEMSI010000001.1, read on the forward strand.
AAAAAGACGGGCGTATCCCTCCATTGCAGGAATTAAAACGAATTCGTTTTGGTCGATCGGCTTCGGCGCCACTACCACCTGAACACCATCGCGAATTTGAAAAACTATTTGGCATTACTGTGATCGAGGCAATGGGCATGACAGAGTCATCATCTTTAGTGTTTTGTAATCCACAGGACGAGAGACGACGTTATGGCAGTCCAGGTTTGCCTTGTGGGGTTGAGGCAAAAGTGGTTGATGCTGAAGGCAATACTTTGGGTGATGAAACGATTGGCGAACTCTGTTTGCGCGGTAACAATGTAATGAAGGCGTATTACAAAGGTGATGCTGAGACTAAAAAAGCATTTGATCGGGAGGGTTGGTTAAAAACGGGCGATTTAGGCAAACGGGATCGCGATGGCTTTTATTTTGTAACCGGGCGCTTAAAAGAATTAATTATTAAAGGCGGAGAAAATATTGCACCTCGCGAAGTCGATGAGGGACTTTTGAAACATCCCGCTGTCTTAGATGCTGCTGTCGTTGGCGTTCCTGACGAAAATTACGGTCAAGAAATTATGGCCTGCGTTGTTTTACGTGATGGCATCAACTGCACAGAAAAAGAATTGCGTGATTTTTGCTTAGAAAAATTAGGCAAAATGCGCACCCCCAAGTACCTGAAATTTGTTGCTGATTTACCTCGGGGCGCTTCCGGCAAGGTGCAACGTTTGAAATTATTGGATCTATATCCGCATTAAATATCTAGACTATTGCACGGTATGAGCACCAAAGAAAGCGTTGACTACATCATTGTTGGGGCAGGTTCAGCTGGTTGTGTACTGGCTAATCGCTTATCGAGCAAACCACAAAATCAAGTAATGATTCTAGAGTCAGGTCCGCGCGACAGTTCGATGTGGATTCACTTACCGATTGGCTATGGAAAAACGATGTGGGATCCTAAGGTCAATTGGAAGTTTGAAACCGAACCCGATTCTGAAATGAAGCATCGCAAGATTTATTGGCCTCGAGGGAAATGCCTGGGTGGCTCTAGCTCGATTAATGGATTAATTTTTATTCGCGGTCAACCTGAGGATTACGATTTATGGCGCGATTTAGGCAATCCTGGATGGGGATGGGATGACGTTTTGCCTTACTTTAAAAAATCCGAGGGAAACGATCGTTTAGCGGAGCCTTTTCATTCTCAGGATGGCCCATTAAAGGCGTCATCGATTCGAAAAAAACATCCCTTGATAGAGGCGGTGATTAAAAGCGCCAAGCAACTCAATGTTCCCTATACCGATGATTTTAATAATCTGCAACAAGAGGGTGTCGGCTACTATCAGTTGAGTACGCATCGAGGTTTGCGTTGCAGTGCTGCGGTTGCGTATTTAAAACCCGCTATGAAGCGTCCTAATTTACGCGTATCAACTGATAGCCATGTTGGAAAAATCATTTTTGAAGGCAATAGAGCAGTTGGTGTTGAGTATCTGCAACAGGGAATTAAAAAAACTATTTACGCACGTAAAGAAGTGATCTTAAGTGCGGGGGCTATTTTGAGTCCACAGTTACTGCAATTGTCTGGTATAGGGCCGGCAAAATTATTGGACAAATTTGCGATACCCCTGATTCACGATTTACCAGGGGTAGGGCAGAATCTTCAGGATCACTTACAGCACCGCTTAATTTATGAATTAAATCAAGATATTTCTACGAATACTCAGTTAACATCCCTGTTTGGAAAAATTCAAATTGCTTTAGATTGGCTTTTATTTCGGAGTGGACCATTAGCAATTGGAATTAATCAAGGTGGATTATTTACTAAAGTGATGCCGCAATCAAAAACGCCGGATATTCAATTTCATATTTCAACCTTATCGGCCGATATGGCGGGGGGTAAAATTCATCCCTTCCCTGGCCTGACTTTATCTGTATGTCAATTAAGACCAGAATCAAGAGGCTATGTTGAAATTCAATCGACGGATCCGATGGTTCCGCCCAAAATGCTTGCTAATTATTTATCAACCCAACTGGATCGGGATACATCGGTTGCCGCAGTCAAATTTGCTAAGCAATTAGCCGAGACAAATCCCTTAAAAAATTTAATTAAACGCGCCGTTAAACCGCAGAACCCTCAATCGGATGACGAACTGCTTGAATTTTGTCGAGACAATGGGGCTACTATTTTTCACCCCTTAGGCACTTGTCAAATGGGATCTGATACCAATGTAAACGCAGTGCTTAATTCACAATTACAAGTTCGCGGGGTTCAGGCCTTAAGGGTGGTAGATTGCTCTGCAATGCCAAGACTGCCTTCTGGCAATACAAATTGGCCCGCCGTGATGCTGGCTGAGAAGGCGGCTGACTTGATTATGGCTAATGGCGAATGAAAACTAGGGGTAATTACGGATTAAATATGCTTTATAAAAGAATTTATCAAGATATCATTTAAAGTAATTAAAAGGAGGCAATCAAATGCATAACTTATTTTTAAAACGGCTTCATGTGTTTAGTTTTTTAATTTGTTTATTTTCTGGAGCGGTATTTGCTCAAGCTCCTATCAAAATGAAGATTCAAACGGCTGTTCCGTCAGCAAGTATTTATTTTGATTTAATGAAAAATTTTGGCGAGCGAGTTGACAAAATGTCAAACGGGCGCATTAAGGTTGAAGTACTTCCAGACGGCGCAGTAGTCGGAGCCTTTGGTATTTTAGAAGCGGTTGATAAAGGTGTGGTTGACGGGGGTTTTGCTTGGTCTCACTATTGGTCAGGTAAGAACTCAGCAGCTGCTTTATTTTCTAATCCCGCCTCGGGATCTGGCGTTGGTTTGGATCAGATGTCGCATATGTCTTGGTTAAAAAATGGCGGCGGTGATCAGTTATACGATCGTCTCTATACCGAAGTTCTAAAAACGAATATCAAACCCTTCATGATTCAACCAATGGGCCCTGATCCATTTGGCTGGTTTAAAAAACCAATCAATTCGATTGAAGATATGAAGCCCATGAAATACCGTTCGCCTCCTGGCTTAACGGCTGAAATTTTCAAAGAGATGGGCTTAACCACAGTGGCAATGCCGGGCGCAGAAATTGTTCCTGCTGCGCAACGTGGTGTGATTGACGCTGCAGAATGGATTGGCCCTGCGGATGACATGATTTTAGGCTTTCAAAACGTATTCAAACATTATTATTTACAAGGCCTGCATCAGTCCACCGATGTCGCAGAATTGTTAATTAATAAAACCTTTTGGAATAAATTATCCCCTGATTTAAAGGCTATTGTTGAGGCATCGGTAGCAGCTACGATTGCTGAAACGTATACCTACAACGTTTATCGCAATGCGGTAGCGTTGGAAAAATTGAAAAAAGATTTTGGTGTTACGGTGCACGATACACCTAAGGAGTTTTTTACGGCTTTCCAAAAAGCCACAACCGTAGTTTATGATCGCGAATCAACTAAGAATCCCTTCTTTAAAGAGGTGTTGGATTCTCAGAGAAAATTTGCGGGTGTCGTTGTTCCATACTGGACCAAAATCAATGGCCTGTACTACAACATTGGTACATCGGTTCCTGCAGCAAGTCCAGCGCCAGCCCCTGCTAAAAAGTAATGATTTAGTAAAGGTGTTGATGAATAGGGTGGTGTAAGCCACCCTTTTTTAATTGATTCAAGATGAGCCAAGACCAAAACCAAAACTTACTATTTATTTCCAAGCAAATTGATCGCCTTACCGATTGGGCTGGAAATTTTATTGGTTGGATGTTGATTCCTATGATTTTAAGTTTGGCATACGAAGTCATCGCCAGATACGCATTTGGTGCGCCCACGATCTGGGCATATGACATGACCTTTATGCTCTACGGCGCCTTTTTTATGTTGGGATCCAGTTATACCTTGAAGAAAAAGGGTCACATTCGTACCGATATGTATTACGAAAACTGGTCTCCACGCAAGCAAGCTTGGATTGATGTGATTTGTTATATCTGCTTTTTTTATCCCTTTGTTCTGATCTTTACAATCACCGGCTGGGAATATTTTATAAAAGCGTTTTTAAATGACGAACGTTTTGTTTCAAGCCCGTGGATGGCGGTAGTTTGGCCCTTCAAGTTAATTCTGCCTTTAACCGGTTTCTTGTTGGCAATTCAGAGTATTTCTGAGATGGCGAAATGCATCATTGCAATCCGCACGAATCGTTGGCCAGCCAATGCGATAGTCACTCCTGAGGTTTCGGTCTAATGGATGATCAAATATTAGGCCTAGTTGGGCTGGCGGTTTTATTGGTAGCCATTTTTATTGGTTTTCCAATCGCCTTTACCTTAGGAGCAATTGCGATTCTGATGGGTTTCATCGCTTTGGGGCCAGTCGTTTTTGATTTGGCAATCTTACAAACACTTTCGGTGATGCAGGACAGTGTTTTAGCTTCGATTCCATTCTTTCTTTTTATGGGTTTTTTATTGGAACAGTCGGGCTTGATGGAGCGTCTATTTAGCTCCGTGCAGCAGTTATTTGCGGGGGTAAGAGGGTCCTTGTATTTAGCTGTGATTATCACAGCCACTATTTTTGCCGCCGCCACTGGCATTGTTGGTTCATCCGTAACTCTATTGGGTGTGATGGCGGCACCATCGATGATTAAGAGTGGCTACGATACCCGCATGTCTGCTGGTGCGATTACCGCAGGCGGGACGCTGGGCATCTTAATACCACCCTCGGTGATGTTAATTGTGATGGGCCCTGTTGTCGGAATCCCTGCCACCGATTTATTTGCAGCAGCGGTATTACCGGGTTTAATGTTGTCAGGCTTATTTGCTAGTTATTGCATGGTGCGTTGCTGGCTTAATCCAGCCTTAGGGCCTGCACTTGCCCCTGAATTAAGAGCTAAATCACTTAAGCCGGTTTTGATTGATTTGGCGATTGGTATTGCGCCTGTGATTGTGGTTTTGTTTGCCACCTTGGGTGTGATTTTAATGGGTATTGCAACCCCTACCGATGCGGGCGCAGTGGGTTGCGTTGCGACCTTCATTTTGACCATGCTTTCGGGTAGGATGAGCTTTGCGAAGATGAAGAAGTGCATCATGTCTACCCTCGAAATTTCAAGCATGATTCTATTATTAGTAACAACCTCGAATTTATTTGGCGCAGTATTTTCACGTCTGGGTAGCGCGGATTTAATTGCTAATTTATTAACTTCGTTGCCAGTTCCGCCCATGGTGATGCTAATTTTAATTTTGCTCCTGATTTTTTTATTAGGATGGCCTTTGGAATGGGTCCCTATCGTTTTAATTGTGGTGCCGATTTTTCTGCCCATCATTAAGGCAGCGGGAATCGATCTTATTTGGTTTAGTACCCTCGTTGCGGTTACCCTCCAAACCGCCTGGCTTTCACCGCCAGTGGCTTTGTCGGCTTATTTCTTAAAAGGGGTAGCTCCCACTTGGAAAATTAGCGACATTTATGCCGGAATGTCGCAGTTTATGATTTTGCAGGTGATTGGGGTGATTTTGCTGCTACTTTTCCCTCAATTAGCTACTTGGCTCCCATCACTCTAAAACCGAATTTTTTGATTTGAATTAACCCTGTTCTGTCAGGGCTTGATTTAGCTCTGTTATTCAAGGCAAACTTGGTCTATATTGTAGGAAATGCAATATTGCGGGCGCGCCTTGCCGCCGAGTAGCAGGGCAGAAAGGAGAATCGGGTGTTAAGCATTTTGAAGTTAGATGCTGGCGGTATTCCCCAGTGCTGGGTTAATGCTGAAGAGGCTACCAAGCACTATGCAGACGATAGCGTCCTTTGGACCCTAGGAGATCCTATCACGGTAATGCGGGGCGGCATCTCGCGCCTCACAGGCAAACAATCCATTATTGAGCTGCACTCGATTATTGCAGTTAAAGGCTCCGCCAAAATTAATCTGTTCGACGTGGTTCCAGGCATTACAAAACGAAAGCTCTATCGACGCGATCGTGGCTTATGTGCTTATTGTGGTGATCGCATTTCTGAGGGCGATGCTGAAGCAGAACATATCACTCCCAATTCCAAAGGGGGTAAATACAACTGGATGAATTTAGTCGTGTCTTGCAGGCCCTGCAATCAACGTAAAGGCGATCGAACCCCTGAAAAAGCAGGAATGACACTTTTGTATGCGCCTTACACGCCTAGTCTTTACGAAGATATGATTTTAAAAGGGCGTAACATTTTGGCCGATCAAATGGATTTTCTTTCCGCCAATTTACCCAAAGAAAGCCGATTGCTCCAAGGCCCACTCTGGGATTGATTGAGTTTTACGTTTGCCGATTTTAAATACGCGCTGGATAGTAGCGATAGCCATCGTGCTATCGATTTTGGGCCACCTTATCTTTATTTTTGGCGCCCCCAATTTTCTTTTTTCAAATTACAAGCAATTAGAAGACAAAGATCCCTCGCTGCTGGCTGTCTTAAAGGTTGAGACAGTTAAAAAAATTCAACTCCTAAAAAAAGAAAACCAAGATGTAGATCCCAAGACTAACATTGATGCTATATCGGCCAATCTACCTGGGATTGGTAGTCAAACTGAAAATGGTGAAGGCAAGGGTGGTGGGCAAGCATTTCGTTTACCGCCAGAAGGCATTTACTATTACGATGCTTTTCTCGATGGACAGGTTCTGCAGAGAGCTCGAATTGAATGGTCTGTAGGTAAAGAGGGCTATCGTTTGCATGTTCATATCCCCTATGCTTTTGTCGGCCCTTTTATTTTTGAATCGACTGGCAAGATTGATCAATACGGCTTAGCACCTTCTCAATACGTGGTTCGCATTGGCGAGAAACCCCCTCGCATTACGCGTTTTGATCGGCAAGGCGAGGGTGGCAAAGTTTTCTTTTCTGAAAAGCCCGAGCTTAGTCCTGATATTTTGCCGGGCACGCAAGACCGCTTTAGTTTAATGATGCAGTTTGCCTCTTTACTTGCTGGCGACGATAGTATCGATCAAGCTGGCACGGTTCGCGAGGTTCCAGTCGCCGGGATTGATTCAGTCGATGTTTTAAAGTTTCAGAGCCAAGGCGAGATGATTTCAGATGCGGTGCCATCTTTGGGTCCAACTGCTTTAAGACGCTATATTATGTTGCCCAGAAAAGATAAAGATCCCTTAAGTCGCAACGATATTTGGTTTGTCAAAGATTTTGATTGGGTACCAGGACGAATTCGCTTGGTAACAGAGAAGGGCAGAACCTTCGAGCTGATTTTGGTTCAGCGGGACGCGTTGGGACTGGGGATCAATGGTAAACCCGTGAATTAAGCCCTTTTAGACGCCTCATTTTGCATTAAGGTATTAATCATGCTGTAAAGCACTGCGGCTGATAAGGACGCTGAGAAAATACCTGTAAACGAGATAAATATCGGTAATATCTGCCAATTTTGGGGCACAACGAAGGAGGTAGTTCCGACGGTAGTGTAATAGGCGCCTATGTAGTAGAAGGCATGTAAATCGTTATCGAAAACCTTTAGCCCAATTACCGTATAGGTCCAAATTAAGATATCGAGAAAATGGGTGCATAGTATCAGCCCTGTCGCAATCATATAGGTGAGTATGGAGAGTACTCTGTTACCCCCACCATGAATTAAGCGGATGCAAGAGTGAAAGATTTTGCCGATCAGCAAAATACAAACACCGTGCAATGTAAGCATTCCCACGGCAATTGCCAATGGCTCATAGTGCTCCGTTGCTGCTTTTACTGTGATTAAAACATCGATTAATTTAGGGAGGGAATCCATTGCTTTCTTAGTCTAATCCTCGAGTATGATCTGGTTTACTATCTTGTTTGACATAATAATGATTATACGCAGATTAAATGAGGTTAAATCAATCAATATATGGCTTCTAGCCTGTAACTTATGGTGATTTATTTTCCGCTACTGGCTTCACCATACTGACGTAATCGGCTTTATAAAGCTTCTTCCAACGCGCCATTAAGCCGTCGCGGATTTCAGTTTGATTAAACATGTCGGCAACATCAATCGCCGTGTAATCGCGTTCATTGCGGACCCGAATATCTGCACCCCGTTGTAGCAATAACAGCACCAAATCAATATTCCCAGAACGAACCGCCATCATCAGTGGCGTAGATCCATAGGGGCTTAAAGAATCCACTTTGGCGCCCTTATCGATCAGAAATTCAGCCATTTTTAAGTGGCCATTGGTGCAGGCGTAATGCAAAGGTGTCCAGCCTGATTTATTGACGTTAACGGCCTTTTTATCGACCAAATATTGGACCTCGGTAAGATAGTTATTGTAGGCCGCCATCATTAAGAGGTTTTCACCAGCCATATTGGGCCGGTCTAAATCAACATCTTTGAGGTTGACTAAGTAATCTAGGGTTTTGCGAGAATTCTCCTTGACCGCTACAACCACCAGTGGATCACCGTTGCGACTGAGGGTATTGGGGTTGATTTTGCTAGGAACCAGTTCTTTGACAGTCTTAATGTCGTCAAATTTAATGGCTTTAGTGATTTCATCCACCTGTTCGAGGGTTTGAGCTTGGGCATTGAAAGAAATCAAAACATGACAAGCGAATAAAAAAGAGCTTAAAACTAGACCAAATAAGGTCAATTGCACCGGATTTTTCCTAATTTGATATCTCATATAACGCTTCTATTAATTTGAAAACATTGAAAAAAATTCTCTGTTGTCTGATTCGCCAGCTGCTCGATTGAGATGCCTCTTAAATCAGCAATACAACGCCCCACATGAGCCACCCAGGCTGGTTCATTGGTTTTGCCTCGATGAGGTACTGGCGCCAAATAGGGCGAATCAGTCTCAATCAGGATTTTCTCCAACGGCAGGCGTTTACAAGTCTCTTGGAGTTCTTTGGCATTCTTAAAGCTCACAATCCCCGAAAAAGAGATATAAAAGCCTAAATCGAGGGCTGCGGTAGCCACCTCATAGCTTTCGGTAAAGCAATGCATCACCCCGCCGATTTGCTGAGCGCCCTCCTCGCGCATAATTTTTAGGGTGTCGCTCGAAGCCGAGCGGGTATGAATGATTAAAGGCTTTTTCGCTGCAATCGCAGCGCGAATATGAGTACGAAAGCGATCCCGTTGCCACTCCATCGATTCATAAGAACGATCGGCACTTCGATAGTAATCAAGGCCGGTTTCGCCAATAGCGATAATTTTGGGGTGTTTGGCAGCGTCGACTAAAAACTCAAGGCTGGGTTCGGGGGTATCTTCATAATCAGGATGTACGCCCACCGAAGCGAATAAATGAGGATAGGTTTCAGCCAACTTTTTCACCCTCGGGAAATCGGGCAAATCAACCGAGATGCATAAAGCATGACTTACCTTAGCATCCACCATATTGGCTAATATTTCGGGTAAGCGTTCTTGAAACTCGGGAAAATCGAGGTGGCAATGCGAATCAATAAACATACCGCAATTTTAGTCCGCTAGTGACTTTTTGACCTAATAGATGGATTAAGCCTCAAAGATTTGTTGATATTGCGTCAATAAACTCTCGAGTTGAATGCGGGTTGAGAGCGGATGATTCTCGTGACGCCTCGCTTCGATTAATTGTTTCCATAAGCGCATTAATTGAATTAAATTGGCTTGCGCTGCAAGAGCATCAATTTGTTTTGCGTGACGAGGGTAATAACGCTGTTGTTTTGCCTGCGCCGCCGTTTGAATATCGCTAAGCCAGCGTTGCATTGTATTTAATAAGGATGAATATGGTGCCTTATGAATTTTCTCAGCACACTCTAGCCAAGGGATATCACGTCCTTTACTTAAAGCCTCGAGCAAGATAGGAGTGGCTGCGGTAGCCAAAATAAGCGGGTCTTTGTCGTTATCGGAACGTTTCGCCAAAATAAAATCGCGCGCTGCTAATGGAGCGCCGCCTTGTTCGTCTAAGGCATTTTCAATTTCATGGGGTCCTAGCTTTAGATTTTTTTGACCCTCCAATTGCGCTTGTAGCCAAATTAAAGCCTCCTCACGCATGGGTCTTGGCATCGCAATCAGTTGGCAGCGCGAACGAATCGTTGGCATCACTCGATCCAGTCGATCGGCAACCAAAATAAATAGCGTCTTTGGGTTAGGCTCTTCAAGCGATTTTAGTAAGGCATTAGCAGCTTCGACTCGGAGAAGCTCTAGTGGATAAATAAGCAATACGCGATACCCTCCTCGATGCGAGCCAATTCCCATCGACTGAATGGCGGCTAGACTTTGTTCCATCCGAATAAAACCGCTTTGTTTTTTTTCTTTAGGCTCGGTAGCGATATCGGCAGATTCGGCCTCTAGCTTGGGACTCTCGGGCTCTTCGTCACCAAGCATCTCGCTCGATTTTTCTAAACCCTCTAGAGCGGCGTGCGGTAGTTTTTTACGATATGTTTGTGGAACCAAGGCAATCAAGTCCGGATGATTGCCCGTTTCAAACCAACGGCAAGCTTCGCACTGTTTACATGGTTTTGTTCCTGCGCTCAATAAATCCGCTTCGCATAACAAAGATTGCGCTAAATGAATTGCAAAATCAAACTTACCAATTCCTGCTTGACCATGTAAAAGCAGGGCTTGAGGCATTGACTCTAAATCGAATTTTTTTTGAATGATTTCAAACCAGGGATATATCTGATCGAACGATTTTGAATGATTAAGAATTTCTATCACGACGCTTAATAGTTAAAATTAATCGATAACGTAGTGGCCAAGATTAAATGCTCAGCTGAATGGCTTGCAGTTGAGCCCAGATCAAATCAGGGCTTTGGTCTGCATTCATAATCACAAAACGGGTTGGGTCTGCTTTGGCTCTGCGTAAATATTCTTGACGAACCCGCTCAAAAAAATCCAAATCCATCTGCTCAAACTTATCGGGCGCACGCGCTTGCGATCGGCGCGACTCAGCCACAGTTCCAGGCAAATCAAACAAAATAGTTAAATCGGGTTCAATGACATCATTTCCCCTACCCTGCACCCATTTCTCAAGGGCATCGAGCTTATCAAGGCTCAGCCCCCTACCTCCACCCTGATAGGCAAAACTAGCATCCGTAAAGCGATCCGAAACGACAATATGACCTTTCGCCAGGGCGGGCTCAATAACTGCCGCTAAATGCTCACGACGAGCGGCAAACATCAATAAGGCCTCGGTTTCTAAATGCATGGGGGTGTTTAAAAGCATGCCGCGCAATTGCTCACCTAAAGTAGTGCCACCCGGCTCACGGGTCATGATCAGTTCGCGCTCTGGATATTGGCTTTTCACCCAAGCAGCAAAACGCTCTAAATGCGTACTTTTACCAGCACCATCAATACCCTCAAAACTAATAAAAAAACCAGGTTTGTTTGCAGACATATTCGTATGGATGTTTAGGGAGAATTCTTCTTGCGTTGATAGCGATCAACCGCTTTCTCGTGCTCACTTAAAGACTCCGAAAAATGACTAGAACCATCTCCTTTGGCAACAAAGTAAAGGGCTTTGCTATTGGCGGGGCTGGCTGCAGCTATTAACGATTCTCGACTGGGCATGGCAATGGGTGTGGGGGTTAAACCTGTGTGAATATAAGTATTGTAGGGAGTATTTCGAAGCAGATCAGCTTTGCGGATATTGCCATCAAATTTAGGTCCGATTCCATAAATCACAGTGGGATCGGTTTGTAATCGCATTCCCTTGTTTAGGCGATTATGAAATACCGCAGAAATAAGGTCACGCTCGCTAGCCTGCCCCGTTTCTTTTTCAATGATGGATGCCAGAATAAGTAATTCATAGGTACTTTTTAAAGGTGGCACTAAAGGCTTTTCATTTTCAAGCGATTTCAGTTGTTTTTGCATCGCAGCCAAACTGCGTTTATAAATGCTGAGATCACTATCATCCGGATCAAATAAATAGGTATCGGGTAAAAGCCAGCCCTCTAGGCTTGAGCCTGTCAAACCCAAAGCCTCAAGCAATTGTTTTGTATGCCACCCTTTCGTTTCATGGATTAAGGCGGGGTGTTGATTGATGATTTCTTGAACCTGCCAAATCGTCATGCCGGGAATAATTTTGATCGCTTCACGAACCCGATCGCCTCGACCCAGTTGCAACAAAATACTGCCCATGCTCGAGCCAGGTTTAAAAATATATGTCCCCGGCTTTAACTTGCTGGCCACCCCTAAGGATCGAGCGCCAATCTGAAAAATCCATGCAGGGGCAATAATGCCTTGAGCTTGCAATTGATTAGCAATGCTCGAGATACCTGATTTAGGAACAATTTTGATGCGCAAAGCTGAGGCATCCAGATATTCTTTGCCCTGCGGCACTACCTGCACGGTAAATAAAGCCAAATAAAATAATCCAATACTGGCAATCAAAATCCCAATCATGCGATAGGCAAATTGAAAGCGCAGTTTTTTCGAACGAGACTTAAAAAGCAATTTTTTGCGCATAGGGCTATGATAAAAGCGTCATGACATTGAACCTCACTAATTCCCCTACTTTATTAAACGATTACGGCATCATTTTCGTCGAAGGTCCTGATGCGGCCAGTTTTTTGCAAAATCAGCTCACTAATTCGGTATTAGGCCTGAAACAGAATGCTTTAGAGACCATTAGTCCGAATAGCGAGGTTCGGCTAGTCGGTTACTGCAGCGCTAAAGGCCGATTATTGGCGACCGCTTGGCTTAGCCTATATCAAAACGATCATGGTGAGGATTGCTTCGTACTATTTTTATCCAAGGACATTGCAGCCTCTTTTAGCAAGCGCTTATCGATGTTTGTTTTGCGCTCTAAAGTAAAAGTGATGGACATGAGCGACTCTTGGCAAGTGGGCGGAGTCATCGGCCTTGACTCTAGCTTTAATTTAAATGGGTTTGGAACTAAAGTCGGCATGTCACTTCCAGATTTGGTGTATCAAGGAAAAAAATACCATCGTATTTTGCTGGCCGGCGATCGATTACAGATTACTGAAAATGCAACAAGCCTTTCTTTTTGGCAAGGCATCGAAATTGCCAGTGGAATTCCTCGTATTACCTCTGGCACTCAAGACTTGCTAGTGCCGCAGATGGTTAATTTTGAATCGGTGGGTGGCGTCGACTTTAAAAAAGGTTGTTACCCAGGTCAAGAAGTAGTGGCGCGCAGTCAATATCGGGGCGTTATTAAACGACGTCTGTTTATTGCAACGGCTGAATCTACAACTGAACTCAGTCGGCCAGGAACAGAATTATTTCACTCAGCCGATCCCGAGCAACCTGCCGGGCTTGTGATCTTGTCGGCCCCCCATTTCGATAATCCACAACAACTTGACCTGCAAATTGAGCTAAAGTTGGAGTTCGCTGAATCGCTCAAAACAGGCGCTTCACTGTGCCTTGGCAGCATCTCCGGACCCCGTCTGAGCCTTGAAAAACCGCCTTATTCGCTACTTGAAATTTAATCAGGCATATTATTGGTATGTGCCTTATTTTATTCTCCTGGAAATCACACCCTAAGTACCCTTTAGTGGTCGCTGCGAATCGCGACGAGTTTTATGAGCGCGATACCTCGGGTATAGCTTGGTGGGAAGAAAAACCGCATATTCTGGCAGGACGCGATCGAGCTGATGTGCAAGGCAGTCCTGGAACCTGGTTAGGAATTACCAAAACAGGACGTTTTTCAGCGGTAACGAATGTCCGCTCGGCATCCGAAAAAAAACCCGATGCACGCACCCGCGGTGAATTGCCTTTACTCTTTTTAAGTGGTGAAGAAAAACCCAAAGAATTTATTCAGCAGCATTCCAAAAGGTTCGATGCCTATAACGGATTTAATTTATTAATGGCCGACCTAAGTAATCCTGAGGAAGCTGAAATGCATTGGGTCAGCAATCGAATCCTCATGGGCAAATCGGTACGTCCTCGCAAAAGTTATAGTCCTCAAGCCTTAAATCCAGGTGTCTATGGTTTATCGAATGCGATGTTAGATACCCCTTGGCCCAAAGTGAATCACCGTATCTCGATATTTGCTCAAACCATTGCCATGGATGACGGTGAGCTTAAAAATGCAGATCATTATTTGCGCTTATTAGCTGACCCCCATGAAGCTCCCGATCAAGAACTTCCAAATACAGGTGTTAGTCCAGAATGGGAGAAAGCGCTTTCGGCTGCATTTATTAAAACCCCTCATTACGGAACGCGTTCGAGCACCGTGCTGCGAGTTCGTTACGATGGCACCTTTGAAATGGTTGAGCGTCGCTTTGATGCGAATGGCGTAGTGGCTCACGATGTGGTCACAGGGGGATTAATCGGCTCTCCTTGGGCCAATTATTCGATTTAACAATAGCGCTTTTAATTGATGGCTTTTTTATTTGCCGGTGAAGACGTATGCCAACAAGTTCACCCCTCGCCTATTTCCGATCCCTATTGGGTTGGCTTTTCTAGAAGCGCTGCTGATTTAATCGGTGCCCAACAAAATACCGAGTGGTTAAAGTTATTGGCTGGAAATGCATTAAGCGCTGCACCTCATGCATTTTCGAATCCCCTCGCAAGCGTTTATAGCGGTCATCAGTTTGGAGTTTGGGCCGGACAACTCGGCGATGGTCGTGCCATCTTATTGGGCGATCGTAATGGTTATGAAATTCAATTAAAGGGCGCCGGTAAAACGAGATATTCACGCATGGGCGATGGTCGTGCTGTATTACGCTCTTCAATCCGTGAATTTTTATGTAGCGAAGCGATGCATGCTTTGGGTATCCCCACTACGCGAGCGGTTGCCGTAGTCGGTTCAAAGCAGCCTGTGATGCGCGAAACTCTCGAGACAGCAGCGGTATGCACCCGCATCGCTCCCAGTTTTTTGCGTGTGGGGCATTTTGAACATTTTGCTGCATTACGCAATCCAGAGCGCTTGAACGAATTCAGTGACTATCTATTACAACAGCATTACCCTGAGTGCCTAAACGATGCCAACCCTAAGCTCGCCTTGTTCCGCGCGATTTCCGAACGAACCGCCCGTCTAGTGGCTTTGTGGCAAGCAGTTGGATTTTGTCACGGAGTTTTAAACAGTGACAACACCAGTTTGTTGGGCTTAACTATGGATTACGGTCCATTTGGTTTTTTAGACGGTTTTCAGGTCGATCATATTTGCAATCACACCGACTCGGGCGGACGCTATGCTTATGGTCGTCAACCACAAGTAATGCATTGGAATATGTCCTGTTTAGCAGGCGGTATGCTGCCTCTGCTGGAGCAAATTATGGGTGCAGACGAAGCGCAATATCAACTCCAACAAGCGCTTGAAGAGTTTCCATTGGCCTATGCTCGATCTTGGCAAAGTTTATTTAGATCTAAACTGGGACTGAGCCAAGATCATGAAGGCGATATCGATTTAATTGAAGAGCTGATTAAATTAATGCATGAAAACCAAGTTGACTTTACAAATTGCTTCAGGGCACTTTCGCATTTCGATACGAATCAAGCCCAAATTCTCTTACGCGATGATTTTCTCGATCGCGCTCAATTTGACCGTTGGTTAGATACGTACCGAGACCGCCTTATTTTTGAAAAAAGTGATAACGCACAACGGCAAGTTTTAATGCAACGAGTTAACCCTAAATTTATTTTACGTAATCATTTGGCACAAGTCGCTATTGAAAAAGCTCAGGTCGATGATTTTTCTGAGGTCGAGCGTTTATTGCATATACTGCAAAGACCATTTGATGAGCAAGATGAATTTAGGTCCTATGCAGCGCCACCGCCATCGGATTTACAGCATATCGAGGTTAGTTGCTCCTCTTAATAAACCAATATAAAAATGGATGAAGGATTTGTGTGAGTAATAAAAAGACGGATGCCGAATACAAACAAGAACTGACTGATATCGAATATCGGGTGACTCGTAAGGCGGCAACCGAAATGCCCTTTAGCGGCAAATATTGGAATCACTGGGATCAAGGTAAATACCGTTGTATTTGCTGCGGCACCCCGCTCTTTAATTCAGGCACTAAATTTGACGCTGGTTGCGGCTGGCCAAGTTACTCTTTGCCGATTCAGGAAGACGTGATAGCTGAACATCGCGATACCAGCCTTGGAATGGTGCGGGTTGAGGTGCGTTGTAAAAATTGCGATGCGCATTTGGGGCACGTGTTTGATGATGGCCCCCAACCCTCTGGTTTACGTTATTGCATTAATTCAGCTTCCTTAAAATTTGAACCAAGCAATCAAGTCGAATTAAATAATCCTAAAGAATAATCGGAGTACCCGCATAATAGGTCCACCATGAAATTTTTATTTGATCTTTTCCCTGTCATTCTATTTTTTATTGCTTTTAAATTTGCCGATATTTATGTCGCCACTGGGGTGGCAATGTTAGCTACCCTGGCGCAAATTGCTTGGGTTTATTTTCGACATAAAAAAGTAGAAGCGACCATGTGGGTTAGTTTGGTCTTGATATTAGTGTTTGGCGGCCTCACTATTCTTTTGCAAGATAAGTTATTTATTCAATTAAAGCCCACCATTCTGTATTGGATTTTTTCCGCCTTCCTATTTTTTAGCGCCCAATTCTTTAAGAAAAATTGGATTGAATCGCTTATGACTAAACAAGTTTCTTTGAAGCCAACCAGTCCAGCATCGATTTGGCTTAAGTTAAATCACGCTTGGGCAGGATTCTTTTTTCTGATGGGTGCTCTAAACATCTATATTGCTTTTAATTTTTCAGAAGATACCTGGGTTAATTTCAAACTCTTTGGCGGCATGGGATTATTGTTGGCATTTATTATTTTGCAAGGCTTATGGTTAGGGCGTCATATTGATGCTAAAGAATCATGAGCCAAGCACGAATCACGATGTTTGAAGCAGCACTAACCGCAAGTCTGCATCCAACCCAACTGCAAATTGTGGATGAAAGTCATTTGCACGCAGGACATGCTGGCGCCGCCTCGGGTGGAGGGCATTTTCGGATCACCCTAACCTCGAGTTCATTCGAGGGGCTCAGTCGAGTGGCGCGTCATCGGCTCGTGTATGATGCCCTTCAAAGCCATATCCCTCAAGAGATCCACGCCTTAGCCATCCACGCCTTATCACCTAGCGAAATCTAATTAAAATCAGAAACTTACATCATGTCATTTAAAAAATATCTAGCCCTTGGTATTGCTTCTTTTATTTCCATTTATTTCATTTCACCTGTTTTGGCACAAAACGCCGCGATTGTGAATGGCAAACCCATTCCCTCATCCCAACTCGATACCTTATTAAAAAAATCAGGGCAACCACTCGATAATCCCCAAATTCGCGAACAAGGACGCGAAATGCTAATTACTCGCGAACTGCTGAATCAAGAAGCGGCCAAACGCGGTATTACTGAAAAACCAGAAGTAAAAGACCAGTTAGATCAAGCCCGAATTGGCGTGATTGTGGGCGCTGTTTTTGAGGATTATGTCCAGCGTGAAGGAGTTACTGATGCTGATTTGAAATCTGCCTATGATTCCTTAAAAACCCAATTTAGCGGCAAAGAATATAAAGTGCGTCATATTTTGGTCGAAAAAGAAGCCGATGCTAAGTCCATCATCGCCAAAATTAAAGCAGGAGCCAAATTTGAAGATATGGCAAAAGCAAATTCAAAGGATACCGGTTCTGCAGATAAAGGCGGCAACCTCGATTGGATTAGCGATAAAGCATTAGTCCCTGAATTCTCTAAGGTAATGGTTAGCCTTAAAAAAGGTCAAATGACCGATAAACCCGTTAAAACTCAATTTGGTTGGCACATCATTCAAGTCGAAGATATTCGCGATGCACAAATTCCTCCCATGGACCAAATTAAAGATCAATTAAAGCAAATGATTACCTCGGATCAGGCGTGGCAAAAAGAAAAGTTTAGCGAAATGATGAAAAAAATTCGCGACAAGGCCAAAATTGAGTGAGTCTAAAGGGTTGAACTAGGTTTAAAGGTAAATTGATGATGCTCTTGCATACCATGTTACGGGTAGGTGATCTGACCCGTTCAGTTGATTTTTATACGCGCATATTAGGAATGAATTTATTGCGCACCACAGAGCGCACTGAGCAAAAATATTCTCTTGCCTTTGTTGGATTTGGTAAAGGTAATGAGGATGGTCAAGCTGAAATTGAGCTCACTTATAACCATGGTGTTGCAAGCTACGAAATGGGAAGCGCTTATGGGCATATTGCCATTGCGGTGACGGATGCGTATGCCGCGTGTGAGCGCATTCAAGCAGCCGGTGGCAATGTCACCCGCCCCGCTGGGCCCGTTCAAGGAGGCAACACCATAATCGCTTTTGTGACTGACCCCGATGGTTACAAAATCGAACTTATTCAACGTTGAGACTCGAATTCAAGCAATTCCAGCGCAAGACTGGAATTCTTTACTAGGACCAGACTCAACTCCTTTCGTCCATCACGCCTTTCTTTCACTGCTCGAAGAAAGTGCTTGTGTTTGCGAAAAGACCGGCTGGCAACCAAACCATATTACGCTGCGCGACCAAGATACCAATCAGCTGATGGCTGCTTTACCGCTTTACATTAAAAGTCATTCGTATGGAGAATATGTATTTGATTGGGCTTGGGCAGAGGCCTATGCTCAACATGGCTTACATTATTTTCCAAAGGCACTGAGTGCCATTCCCTTTACTCCTGTGCAAGGCGGTCGATTATTGGCCAGTACCCTTGAAAATAAAAAACGTCTGATGGAGGTATTAAAAAGCTGGGTAATCGAAAAAAATTACTCTTCAGCGCATATTTTATTTCCGCCGAATGACGATATCGAGCATTTAGAAAAAAATGGCTTTATGACGCGCAACTCCATTCAATTCCATTGGCGTAATCAAAATTATCACCATTTCGATGATTTTTTAAGCTCACTCAATATGAAGCGCCGAAAAAATATTAAACGCGAACGTCGGATAGTAGATGACGCTGGGATTACCTTTGAGCATATTCCAGGTAGCAGCGCCAGCGAAACAGATTGGCTTTTCTTTTACCAGTGCTATGCCAATACGTATTTTGAGCACGGCTCTCCGCCCTACTTAAATCAATTATTTTTTCAGGGCTGGGGGCAAGCTATGCCCGATTATTTACATTTAATCGTGGCACAAAAAAACCAGCAACGAATCGCCGCCTCCTTATTGGTGGTGGATCGCAAACAGTCGACAGTCTATGGTCGTTATTGGGGTTGTATTGAGTCTATCCCCTGCTTGCATTTCGAGACTGCTTATTATCAAGCTATCGAATATTGCATTCAGGAGAAGATTCAAGTCTTTGAAGGCGGTGCACAGGGTCAGCATAAAATGGCGCGGGGCTTTTTACCGGTAACGGTTCAGTCAGCGCACTATATTCAAGACCCCTCATTTTCTTTAGCGATTCAACGTTTTCTAGAGCGAGAAAAAAACGGAATTGGCCATTATCTCGATGAATTAGCAGAGCATTCTCCGTTAAAATCGAAACCATCTAGTTAATTAATTGATGGAAGCCATATGTTTAAAGGAAAGTTAGCATTAATCACCGGATCAACCAGTGGTATTGGGGCTGGTATTGCCAAAGAATTAGCCGGCAAAGGGGCTAATCTGATTATTAATGGTTTGGGCGATCTGAATGAAATTAACCAATTCTGTGCCAAACTTCAAAAAGACTATGGCATCCAAGCGACCTATTTAGCGGCGGATATGACTGATTCTGACTCGATTGAGCAGATGATGAAAAAAAT
Source organism: Polynucleobacter sp. (assembly GCA_016462905.1). GTDB lineage: Bacteria > Pseudomonadota > Gammaproteobacteria > Burkholderiales > Burkholderiaceae > Polynucleobacter. The sequence continues at coordinate 42,873 of JAEMSI010000001.1, forward strand.
CAATCACGATTTGGGTGGTGTTGATATTTTGGTTAATAACGCAGGCATACAATTTGTCTCACCCGTTGAAGATTTTCCAGTAGAGCAATGGAATCGTGTGATTGAAATTAATTTAAATTCTTCCTTTCATACGATTCGCTTAGCAGTCCCTAGTATGAAGCAAAAGAAATGGGGGCGCATTATTAATATTGCCTCAGCCCATGCTTTAATTGCCTCGCCATTTAAATCGGCTTATGTCGCTGCAAAACATGGCATTGCGGGATTAACGAAAACAATTGCCTTGGAAGTTGCCACCGATGGAATAACGGTCAATGCGATTTGCCCTGGTTATGTATGGACTCCTTTAGTTCAGGCGCAAATTCCCGTGACCGCAAAAACTCGCGGCATCACCGAGCAACAGGTGATCGATGATGTGATGTTAAAGGCACAGCCCACCAAGAAATTTGTCACCATCGAAGAGGTGGCTGGCTTGGCATCCTATTTATCCACCGATATTGCAGGCTCTATCACGGGATCTATTATTTCGATTGATGGTGGTTGGTCTGCTCAATAAATGCTTTACTAAGCTGGCATAGTCGTGAACGATTCTTCTCTGCCCAAGCGAGATCAAAATAACTCGCTTTCCGTCGGCGATGAGTCATCCGATTCGCCTTGTATCGGCATTTGCTCAACCCTTTACGACGATACTTGCAGGGGTTGTGGGCGCACCCTCTTAGAAGTTAGCAATTGGGTCTTTATGACGCCCGATGAAAAGAAAGCTGTTTGGGTACGAATTCGAGCCGACGGCACAGCAATGCGCTTTAATCGCGATTCCAAAGCATAAAGCTAAACCCCCCTGCTTTGACTTAGCCCGTTAACTCCTGGCTTTTTAGGTACTCTTCGTAAGTCCCAGAGTAATCGTTGATACTGCCGTCCATTTTAATTTCTAAAATTCGATTAGCCAATCCAGAAACAAATTCACGATCGTGCGAGACAAAAATCAAAGTCCCCTCAAATTTCTCTAAGGAAATTTGTAAACTCTCGATCGATTCCATATCCATATGATTGGTGGGCTCATCCATCGCCAAAATATTATGTTTTTGTAACATCAATTTGCCCCAAATTAAGCGGCCCTTCTCGCCGCCTGAGCAAACCTTTACCGATTTACTGATTTCATCACCAGAAAATAATAAACGCCCTAACATGCCACGCACGACTTGATCATCATCGCCTGGTTTACGCCACTGGCTCATCCACTCAAACAAACTAGTGTCATCCGGAAAGGCCTCGCTGGTATCTTGTGGCATGACCCCAACATTGGCATTCTCAGCCCATTTCACATCACCTGAATCGGCTGGAACGCCATTAAAACGCTTACTTAAAATCGCATTTAATAAAGTGGTTTTTCCTGCACCATTTTGGCCAATAATGGCTACTTTTTCGCCAGGCCGAATGGCAATCTTAAAGTTTTTGAAAATTTGACGATCATACTTTTTTGATAGGGCATTGCATTCAACTGCCATATTATGGAGTTTCTTTTCGGTTTCAAAGCGAATAAATGGATTTTGTCGCGACGAAGGTTTAATTTCGATAAGTTCAATTTTTTCTAATTGACGCTGACGCGACGTTGCTTGACGCGCCTTAGAAGCATTTGCCGAAAAACGGCTAACGAAGGCTTGCAATTCAGCCATTTTTTCTTTGGCTTTGGTATTGGCAGAGAGTTGCTGGGCACGCGCTTGGGTTGAGGCGAGCATATACGAATCGTAATTACCTGGATAAACCTTTAATGTTCCGAAATCCATATCGGCCATATGCGTACAAACTTCATTTAAGAAGTGACGATCATGGGAAATAATAATAATCGTGCTGTTAAATTGATTTAATACTTCTTCTAGCCAGTGAATCGAGTGAATATCTAAGTTATTGGTTGGCTCATCTAGCAAGAGCACATCGGGATCCGAAAATAAAGCTTGTGCTAATAAAACCCGTAATTTCCAACCTGGAGCGATATTGCTCATCGGGCCATTGTGCTCTTCTAGGGGAATACCAATGCCTAACAACAACTCCCCTGCCTTTGATTCAGCGGTATAGCCACCATACTCGGCATATTTGGTTTCAAGCTCAGCGGCCCGCATATAGTCTTCGTCGTTAGCATCGGGGTTGGCATAAATCGCATCGCGCTCTTGGGCGGCTTGCCACATTTCGGCATGCCCCATCATCACTACATCAAGCACGCGAATTTCTTCATAAGCGAATTGATCTTGACGTAATTTACCTAAACGAATATTGGGCTCAAGGCTAATATTGCCAGCCGAGGGCTCTAGTTCTCCACCCAATATTTTCATCAAAGTGGTCTTACCGCAGCCGTTTGCACCAATTAAGCCATAACGATTACCACCGCCAAACTTAACAGAGATATTTTCAAATAAGGGCTTAGGCCCAAACTGCATGGTGATATTCGACGCGTTAAGCACGGCAACTTTCTATAAAAAATCAAGCCTAAAGTGGCAAACCATCTATTTTAACGATCTTCTGGAGGCAAAGCCAGTTCTCTTAATAAAAACTTAGGTCCTGCTGGGGAGGCGGGCACGCAACCAAGGAAGGCGAATGGCGAGCAAGGTAAAAATGATGATCGCATAGATCGATACCGTATCAAAATCATTTTTTCCTGCTTTATGCCAGAAATAATGCATGATGGCGATCAGCGCAATCAAATAGACTAAACGGTGCAGTTGGCCCCAGCGTTGCCGCAAATAACGCAATGCTAGTGAATTCGATGTCGCGGCTAATGGAATTAATAAAATAAAAGCAGAAAATCCTGCTGTAATAAAAGGTCGTTTAAGTACATCGGCCCACATCGCTACCAGATCGAAGTTTTGATCGAGCCAAAACCAGATTGAGAAATGCAAAGAGGCATAAAAAAAACAAAAAAGCCCAATCATTCGCCTCAGCTGGATCGGAAATCGCCACCCCGTAAACCACCTCAGAGGAGACATGCACAAAGTAAGACACAAAAAATTAAGTGTCCAAGTGCCCGTCGAGCGAGTAATAAATTCAATCGGATTAGGACCTAAATCACCCCACAACCCAAGCAAAATTAATCGCGCCAGCGGTGCTAAACAGAGAAAAAATAAAACAGGTTTTAATATTCGCAGCGACACAAAAATAGTTTAGTAATTTTTTCTTAAATCCATGCCGGTATAGAGATTGGCTACGTATTCGCCATAACCATTGAACATCTCGGTTTTAATTTTGGGTGAAAATAAATTTCCCGAACCAATTCGCCTTTCAGTGGCTTGACTCCAACGGGGGTGATCTACGGTGGGATTGACGTTGGAATAAAAACCGTATTCACGTGCCGCCGCCATATTCCAGCTGGTTGCAGGTTGTTGTTCTGTGAAGCGAATTTTGACAATCGATTTGCCGCTCTTAAATCCGTATTTCCAAGGAACAATAATTCGCACAGGGGCTCCATTTTGCTTAGGCAGTACTTCACCATACATTCCTAAGCTTAATAAGGTTAAGGGGTTCATGGCTTCGTCCATTCGTAAACCTTCGCGATACGGCCATTCCAGCACGCGATTATTTAATCCTGGCATTTGCTTGGGGTCGGCTAGGGTAATAAATTCCACAAATTTAGCCGAGCCCAAGGGCTCCACTTTTTCAATTAGCTTCGATAAGGAATAGCCGTCCCATGGAATTACCATCGACCACCCCTCCACACAGCGTAAGCGATAAATACGCTCTTCTAGGGGAGCCAATTTTAATAAAGCATCCATATCAAAGGTCATTGGCTTTTTAACTAAGCCCTCCACCGTCAGAGTCCATGGCTTAGTTTGTAAACGCTGTGCGCGCTCAACGGGCTCGTCCTTGTTTAAGCCAAACTCATAGTAATTGTTATACGACGTAGCGTCTTTTTGCGGAGTAATCTCTTCCTTTGAGGAATACTTGTCCGATTTCATTACTTTTAATTTTCCCAAACCAGGGCTATTTGCAAAAGCAGTTCGACTAAACCATGGTGCTAAGGCTAAGCCATAAGCACCAGCGGCAGCTTGTTTAATTAATTGGCGACGATTTTCAAAAATTGCTTTAGACGTTATGTCGCTTGATAGAATTTTAGAATCTTTAAATAACATTATGAGTCAACCTTTAATCGAAATGGCGTGAAATTGGTATTGGTATCAAAATAATCTTCGTCTTCTTTTCGTTTTAAAAAATTGACTACCGCATACGTCATGGGAGTTGCCACAATTTCCCATGAGGTTTTCAAGATATATTGAGCAATCGCTACTTTGACTATATCGTTTATATCCCAAATTGCATAAAAAGCGATGACATAAAACAAAGAGGAGTCAACCAACTCTCCAGCAGCAGTAGAGCCAATGGTTCTGCTCCAGAGGAGTTTACCTTTAGTCCAGACTTTCATTTTAGCCATCACATAGGCATTGGTAAAACTACCACACCAAAACGCAATGATTGATGCTAAAGCGACTCGCCAAGAGTTGCCAAATACAGTTTCCAAGCCTTTTTGATAATTTGCCATATAGTCCCCTGGACCCACTGGTAAGGCAATCACAATTTGCGCCATCATGGCAGCAAATAAAAGAGCACTAAAACCAGCCCACACTGCCCTGCGATCATAAGCATAGCCATATACCTCAGTAACAATATCAGCAAAAAAATACGAAATTGGAAAAAATAAAATACCTGCGCCAAATTCAATCTGTCCCAATACGGGCAAATATACTGAAGCTGTTTTACCAGCACCAATAAAATTAGAACAAAGCAAAACGACCACAAACGCAGCTAGAATTAAGTCGTAATAGCGGTATTGGCGACGCATACTAAGAAAACACCCTTTCGATTACCGCGGGTCTAGCAAGCGATTCGCGAATTAAGGTCTCGGCCAAAATCTCAAACTCAGCCTGATTAATCGGATTCAGATTAAAACACTGGCGATTTTTGAAGTTGGCAAAGTTTCTTTCAATCGAGCCTAAATAAGAGGGGTCGTAATGTTTCGCCAATAAACCCTCCACCAACTCAGCAAACTGCTTTTCGTGAGCGAGTGTACGCCACTCTTCTATTTGAGTTTTACCATGACGAGACAGTAATAATCCTAATAAGCGATTTAATTCAGTCGTATTCTTTAATAAATGTGCATAGTCATGCATTAACCAGCCCACACGGCCAGTTCGCGATGCATTGATTTCATAACAATGGCCTAGACGAATCATTTCCATTAAAGCATCGGGGATGTGTAAACCGCCCACTTTTTTACTTTCTGACTCAACCCATATAGGGCGATTTAAATCAAAACTCCTCAACTGATCCCAAAGCGCTGTTTCAAAGGCCTTTTGACTCGGTTGAGACTGATCGGGAAGACCGCCTAAAACCGAACCACGATGGACTGCTAAAGCCTCTAAATCAAGTACTTGAGCCCCTTTTTTAAATAAGGTGTTTAGTAAAAAAGTTTTACCGCTACCTGTTGATCCACAAATTACATGGAAGCGGCACGATTTGGCCCATTGTTCTAAATCCGCAATCACTTGACGGCGAAACGCCTGATACCCGCCTAATAATTGCTTTGGCTTCCAGCCGATGCGTTGCAAGATATGCGTGAACGCGCCACTGCGCTCCCCACCTCGCCAACAATAAACTAGCGGACGCCATTCATGGGCTTGATTTAAAAAATGCTGTTCAATATGACGGGCGATATTTTTGGCAACTAAAACTGCGCCCAACTTCTTCGCCGCAAAAGGGGATTCCTGCTTATACATGGTCCCAATTAAAATGCGCTCTTCATTTTCTAATACCGGCAAATTAATCGCGCCCGGAATATGATCTAATTCAAATTCAGCGGGTGTACGCACATCGACAATGCAATCAAATTGTGAAAGTGACTGATTTAGATCGCTCGCATTCAAAATAGGTTGATGATTTTGCAAGCGTAGACTCGTCATTATTTATTTAAGCAGTTGGTAGACTGCATCAGGCCATTGGGCTGGACGGTTGGTTTCAAGATTAACCCAAACTAACGTTGCGCCACCAGCCGCCACCACCTCATCGGGCGCACTCGTTAATGACATGACGTTATAGGTATCAGCACTAGTCCTGCCAATTTTACCGGTGTAGGTTCGCACCAACAAATCGCCAGGATAGGAAACGGGAATATAAAAATTACAAAAGGCATTGGCAACCAAAGCACCCTCTTTTGCTACTTTAGCCAAAAAACCGAGTGACTCAATCCAATGAATTCGACCTTGCTCCATATAGCGAAAATAAACAGTGTTATTAATATGCGAAAAGGCATCCATATCACCCCAGCGCAAAGGAATGATCGATTCGTGCACTAATTTTTTTTCGTCTGGGATGGGGGTGCGCATATAAGAACGGGGAATGGATCAGGCTAAAATTTGTTTAGCAATTAAATCCATCGCTGTTGCTAAATCAATATCTCGCTGACTTAATCCACCAACATCATGGCTGGATAAAGTGACCTCAACTCGGTTCCAGACATTAAACCATTCGGGATGGTGATTCATTGCCTCGGCCTCTTCGGCACAGAGCGTCATAAAAGCAAATGCTTCAAGAAAATTGTTAAAGGTAAATTGCTTAAAAATAGCATCGCGCTTTTCAAGCAAAACCCAACTTGATAAATTGCGTTTGATCCCTTGTCGTTCTTCTTCGTTTAATAAAGGCGACAAACCAGCGCTCATAGAATCAATTCAACTGTAAGGCAAGTTGATACAAATGGGTCGATCTTGCGCCCGAACGGCAGAATGCCAAAATGGGACCGGGCATGGTTTTTAATAATTGCGCCATGGTTTCAACTTGCATCGGTGTAATCGAGCCACTCACAACAGGCAAAAATGCGTAATTTAAACCTAATGATTCAGCCATTTTTTGAATATCGGCATTTAAAGGTTGCTCTGGACCCTCTTCGCCATCAGGCCGATTATTAATCACGCTTTTATAGCCCTGCTCTGCAATAGCTCTTAAATCATGGATCTCAATTTGTCCTGCAGTACCAAACGAATCGTTATGACTGGAAATATGTACGCTCACCTCAACCTCGCTAAATAAAAATGAACTGGTCAATGAATTAACCAAAAGCTTGATTTTAAGACAGTTAGCAGGGTTTTGGGCTAAGCCGCCACTGAAGATATAAAAGACCCAAATAAGCTCCAAAAATAAAGCCGGGTAAGGCCAAAAAGGAATTCAGCGCCAAAGTTGAAATACCGCTTAAACCTTGCCCCACCGTACAACCCAGGGCGCAAACTCCACCAAAGCCCATGAAAGCAGCGCCCACCAAATGATTAGACGTATCTTCGACACCGCGAAACGATTCCCAACGGAAGGTCTTAGTCAGTAATGCGCTAATAAATGCGCCCACAATCATTCCGGCAACCGCCACAATCCCAATCGTCAGCACTTTTGATTTATCGCTAAAGAGCATTAACCAATCGAGCGAATATGCATAAGGCGCAACAAAAGATAAGCTTTCCATTCTCCCTGAATTGGTTACTAAGAATGCCTCTTGTAAGGTATCGGGATGCTCAGACAAATAACCCAGAGACCCTGAGACCCACCAAATAGCAGCAATCGCAATTCCCACTCCAAAACCAGCCAATAAATTCTCAGTATTCCAAAAGGAGCGATTGAGTAAAGCAAAACCAATTAAAGCGCTCCCAATCACCACGGACAAAATGAGATGCAAATTCGGTTTTGCTATTCCCAAAACTGGCGCCAATAAACTAGGTAAATCTTGGCCACTAGAAAATTCAATAAACACGGTATCAATCGTACTGGCGCGCAGTACTCCTAAAATACCCCTTAAAGTCATATACGAAACTAAACCTAAAACCAGAAAAACCACGATCGATTTCAAATTACCACCGCCGATACGCACTAGAGTTTTGCTGCCACAACCGGAAGCTAAGACCATGCCGATACCAAATAAAATACTGCCAATCGCAGTTGATAAATAGAAGAAGCGGTTACCCGTGTAAAACGATTTAGCAGGATCAATCCAACCGAGATAACTCATTCCCGCAAATCCTAAAATAGCGACCCCAATCGCTAAGGCCCACTGCCGTAGACGCGACCAATTTTCCATAATGAAGCCATCCGAAACGGCACCCATAGTGCAAAAACTCGTCTTTTGCATAATTGCACCCAAAGCAAGGGTAATTGCAAAAGTAGCCCATAGCACTTGATTACTCAGGGCCTTAATCTGTTCTGGCGACAAATCTAAACTATTCATAAGTCTTATTTATTTTGTTTGGTGAGTAAATCGCCAAAGCCTACTTACTCAATTTATAAAATTGCTGGTTTAAATAAGCCGCAATATCGGCTTCATCTTCGGGGAAAAGGTCTAAACGCAATTCGCTGTTACAAGTTGAGACCATTGTATTTAAGCGCGCCAAGGTTTTTACCTTGCGATCGGCGCGCGTATAAATAATATTGCCGTCACCCAAACCCGATTTTTGGGAATGGCAGGTATAGCATTTATTCTTTTCAAGCTCTTTGCCTTGATTTACATTCGGCACAGCCTGACTCGTCGCAAAATAGCCCTGGCATAAAAATACCAAAGGGAAAAATACGATTTTCACGAGACGGGTTGAGCTCAACTTCATAGAGGTAATAAAAACGCTAAATAGAGGAAATAAGGGAAACAGGCGAGATTTTAGGCTAAATTATCAATCAATTCAGTCCTTTATGCTAAAAACTGACATAAAAGCTAGTTTATATAGCTATATCGTTATAAGAAGTGGTTATATACAAGCGCTCTACTCAGATTGGATTAGCAAATAGGTGTTGTAAGCATTCATGCGGTTAGCCGCTTTAAACAAGGGGTAACCTTCGTATTCAGACCAATTCGTTGCTCGATAAGCCTCATCAAAGGACTCTAAATTGCGCGCAGCGGGGCCCATTGTCTCGCGTAAATAGCGCAAATAATCGCGTGTAAAAACAACCGCCTTCTCGGGTTGGTTCGAAAAACTTCCATGACCTGGAACAATCATTTTCGGCTTGAGTGATTCAATCCGTTCTAGGCTATGAAGCCAACCTTTGCTATCGGCATTGCCAACAAACGGGATTCTTCCCTGAAATAAAATATCGCCCGAAAATAAAACCCCGCTAATTGGCAAGTACACCATCAAATCTTCCGGTGAGTGGGCTGGACCTGCATGCAAAAGTTGAACTGGATACCCTCCTAAATCCAATTTCAAGTCACCTTGAATCCAAATATCGGCAGGCATTAATTTAGTTTCGGCATTCACCCACGGGGCAAAATCAATCCGCGAGCTTTGCAAGCGTTGAATTGCTGCATCGGAATTTAAGTAATTTTTACCCGCTGCCTGCGCATAAATGGTAGCGCCTAGTGCTTTAAAAGCTTGGGCGCCGTAGATATGGTCAGCGTGATAATGCGTTAATACCAAGGCAATAATAGGCTTGCTGGTAATTGCGCGAATCGAGGTGATAAGGCGTTGCGCTAACATGGGCGAACCCAAGGCATCGATCACCACTACACCTTGCGGAGTCACTACAAAACCAGCATTGGAAATAAAATTTTGGTTCTGGCTACTACCTAGTTCAGCCAAGCCTTGAACATAAAAGACATTTGGTGCAACTTGAATTAATTTTAGAGGCTCAAGTGGCGCTTGCGCGAACCCAACGCTAGGATTTAGAAAACAGAAGCTTAATAGGATGAGAACCTGAACTAGCCTAAAGCGCCTTGCAATGGCATGCATGTTCATGATTTTTTAACTGGATAGCGATGCCATTCCAGCATTACTAGAAACACCTTTAATCACAGGCTCATTTAATTTAATCGGCTTAATGGTTTTAATATCCTGTAAATGGCGAGCCATTAAATCCCAAATCGCTTCACCGCCAGCATTTCGAGCATCTTCGCTAACTGGAGCCCAACCCGCCACTTTATAAGTTTTGTTAGCCTCGATCAATCTGCCATTCAGTTTCATTTCGGAGATGCGTCCACCCATATTGCCTAAGGGATCAATCGTATATTGCAGGCCACCGACACGAACCATATCGCCACCTTGTTGATAATAGGGATCGGGATTAAATAAATTATCGGCGACATCTTCTAAAATAGTCTTAATAGTTTCGCCGCTCATATTAGTAAGCGTTGTGTAAGGATACGTAATGGCGGTTTGATCCATTAAATTTTCCATCGTAATAGTTTGTCCTGGTAGCAAGGATGTTCCCCAACGGAATCCAGGCGAAAAAGCAATCTCAGCATTTTTTTGTTTTAATAAGCCGTCCAAAATAAGCTGATCGAAACTACCATTAAAATTTCCACGTCGATACAACAAGGCCTCGGTTGTGGCTAATTTTTGATTTAATTTAGCCTCGTAAGGACTGCGAATTTTTTGAATTAACTGACTCATGCCAGGATCTGCAGGCAGTAGATTCGAAAAAATTGGCATTAATTTATATCGAAAGTCGCTTACCTTTCCACCCTTCACATCAAAATCCAGCACCCCTAAAAACTTGCCGTTTGAACCTGCGTTAGTGACCAAGGTAATACCACCCTGATTTTTAACTTTAACGGGGGCTGGCACACCATCGTGAGTATGACCCCCCAGAATCGCATCCAAACCACGAATGCGAGAGGCCATCTTAATATCCACATCCATGCCATTGTGAGACAACAAAACAACCACTGTTGCACCTTTGGTGCGAACTTCATCAACGGTCTTTTGCATCGACTCTTCTTGAATTCCGAAAGTCCAGTCAGGGGTAAAGTATCGTGGGTTGGCAACCGGCGTGTATGGAAATGCTTGCCCAATAATGGCGACTGAAACACCATTCATATTACGCATCACATAAGGAGCGAAAACGGGATCTCCAAAATCAGCTGTTTTAATATTCTGCGCAATCAATGAAATTTTGCTGCGAAACTGATTCTCGACAATTTCCATGACCCGTTTTTCACCTAAGGTCATTTCCCAATGCGCCGTCATGACATCGACACCCAAGGCCAAAGCTGCGTCCACCATGTCCTGACCTTGGGTCCACAGAGCTGTGGCAGAGCCTTGCCAAGTATCCCCACCATCTAATAATAAAGCGCCTGGCCGAGAGGCCTTTAACTGCTTTATTAAGGTACTTAAATGAGCAAAGCCCCCTACTTTTCCGTAGTTCCGAGCGGCATCGGCAAAGTTCAAATAAGTGAAGGCATAAGCATCTTGGGTGTTCGGTGAAATGCCATACTGTTTTAATAAATGCTCACCTACCAAATGAGGTGGTTTATTAGCTTGCTCACCAATGCCTAAATTAACATTCGGTTCACGAAAATAAATCGGCAATAACTGCGCATGGCAATCCGTAAAATGCAGAAAATGAACATTACCGAAGCGAGGTAAATCGTAAAACGCCTTGGCTGATTTTTGTGCAGAAGCAAAATGACTCTGTAAACTCAATCCAGCAGCAGACGCATACGCTAGCGTCTGCAAAAAATCGCGGCGACTAAGCGACATCTTACTGATTCACTGGCGAGGCAGGATCCAATAACAAGGCCATCACGTCTTGAATTTGTTTTTCAGTGAGTAATTTTGCGTGTCCAAACCGAGGCATATTACTGCATACGTTGTAGGCTTTAGAATTATTAATCCGATTCCATGTGTACACGATAATTTCTTGACTATTGCCACGAAGTTTTCCATAGTTCCACAAACTAGGACCAATATTGCCGTGTGAAATTTCTTTTTTATCGATTTGATGGCAGTTATAACAACCCCCGCCGTTAGCTGAATCTGCCTTATCGGTCCAGGTGGCACCACGACCGCTTTGAGCAATCTTTTCACCCTCTTTCCAATCGCCAATGTATTTACCATCAGAGGGTTGTTTAATGCTTGCCATATTTTCTTTTTGAATTGCTTCGCGTTTTTTTGGATCACCCTTACCGGCTAGAACATTCGGATCAGAGCAAAACTTTTGTGCCGCATCTTGTTTTAAGCGATCTGCTGAAGCAATTCCCTTCGATTGGAAACCGCCATCAATCATTTTTTCAAACGAGTTTTGCGCATGAGTAAAGTGGGCAAACGACAAGGCTAGTGTTGCCAAGCTAATCGATACAATTTTTTTCATCTTATTCTCTCTTGCTTAGCGTTTTAAACCAGGCGTATTCATCAATCCACCCTTGGCATTTACCGCCATATATACCGATAAGGCAATCGTATTATCGGAGGTATAAATTGGCTCAGGAAAACGTTGTTGTCGATAGCAGTCGTTGATGCGACGTTGCATTGTCCAAAAATTGCCACTAGAAACTCGATATGCCGGCCAATAACCCCAACCTAAAGCCGCCCCTTTTTGGGTTGTAATATTGGGCAAGTCTTGCAAACGAATCCGTTTACCATCTTCGCTATGACACGAGGCGCAGGAAAAATCCATTGGACCAGCTTGATAAAAAAACGATTTCTTACCCAAGGCATACATTTCTTTTTCTTTGGGATGCGTTGCAACCACATTAATCGGCATCCCTCTTGAATTGGTTACCACATACGCTACCACTGCATCAACATCTTTACGTTTAGCCTTTTCAAAATCACCCGAAATAATTTCTGCAGCATCGTAACCTTGTAAGGTCGTCATGCAAGTAATAATGCGTGACTCTAAATCTTGTACTTTATTAGTATCTTTAAAATACTTAGGTAAAACGGTGTAAGCGCCCTTCACAACCCCTGGACCCAGACCTAAATCACATTTTTCTAGAGATACATTTTTGGGGCCCATCGCCTTTTTCCAAATCTCCTCACCGGCGGCATCATACAAATCAGCAGGGTTACCGTCAGCAATCATTTCTCGATATTTATTAATCTCATCGGTTGCGGTTTGCGCAGTCGCCAAGGGGACTATCCAGCATAAGCCAAGGAGTACTAGCGTTTTTGAAAGAAAAGAGAATAGGAAGCGCATGATAAGTCCTCAAATGAAGTCGATTTAGATTTAAGAAACTGTGGCTTCGTCGGTACGTTTATCGCCCCTGTTATCGGACCAATTCACCACCAACTTATCGCCTTTGGCGCCTTTATATTTAAAATTTAAAAATGGGTCTTTGGAAATGGCGGGGCCAAATTCCCCATTAAATACATCTTTGCCTTGTGCTTTTACATTTATCGTTTGAATAAACCATGCAGGAATTGTTTTGCCAGCTGAATCTTTGCGCTGTCCAGATTCCATATCATGCTTCATTAATATTTTTACGTCGACCACTCCGCCATTTTCAGTGGCTCGAATGCGCATTGGATCTGCCATGATGTTCCCTCTCTAATCGTTCAGTATGCTTGTTTTTTAATATGGGTATGAATCGGCTGTATAAATGAATTAGCCGCCGCATCCGCCCAAAGTGACCTTAACCTCTTTCGAACTCATATACCACTTGCCATCCGCTTTTACTAAAGCATAGACATTCGAAGTCTGACCCATTTTGATCCGGGTAGTCATAAATGGCTCGGTTCCGCTGGGAATAAAAAATTGAGCCGCTAAGGCGCTGGGATTTTTTTCCACCAAAATCGCCATCTGTTGTGCTTTTAGAGTGGTATTGATTCCCACGGGTACCACAGCACCATTCTCTGCAATATCTGGAGCGACCAAGGTAACCGCAGTCGATTTTTCTGGGCTACCAGCGCCAAACGCTTTAAATACTTCATCAAGGCTTTTGCCATCAAAAGCAGCTTTGTTCCATTCTTGAGCCTGAGCCTCTGAAATTAAACCGGCTGAAGCCATCAAGCCAAAAATGGCCGAATATTTCAGTAAATCACGGCGGTGCTGATTCATAAAAACTCCTCTTTAAATACCGAATAATTCAGTGTTATTAGTCAATTAGACATTATTGTCCATTATTTTCCAGTCAGGATCCAATTCACCATCGTTTGAATATCCGCTTCTGAAACCTGTGCTTGAGCCGGCATGGGAATAGGCCCCCAAATACCTGCACCTCCTACTTTAACTTTGTTTGTTAGTTTTACCTGTGCATCACTCTGTCCCTGGTACTTCCTCGCAATCTCTGCAATCGATGGGCCCACTAATTTGGCATTCGCTGCATGGCATGCAGAACAATTTTCACGTTTAAATATATCGCCAGGGCTTAGTGCTAGTTTAGAGCTTGGAAGCGCACTATGGGTCGATGCAGCAAGCATGGTGTTAGTGGGTAAAGCCGCTAAGGGTGGCTTGGTAGTATCTACCCCACGATAAGGGCCATATTCCCGATTTTGTAAAGCCAGATTATGATGAGCATTGCGGGCATAGTCCGGTAGCACAGAGCCAATTTGTACAAACGAAACGCAATTATTCATGCACGCGGTATTTTTTACATCGGGCTTACCTTTCGACTGCCATAAGCCGTGTTCCAAACTCATCCCGTTCCGATTCGGCATTTTCTTTTGTATCTCAGCTATATTGGCATCGCTCAAAACAAAACCATCTGCAACAATTTCACCTAAACTTAATATATAAGCTACTAATGCATACGTATCATCGGCCGACAAAGAGCGCGGTGCATTCCATGGCATCGCTCGATAAATATAGTCCCATAAAGTCGAAATCGTTGCCACCTTCATTAAAGTAGTGCGTTGAGGCTGTTTCAAACTCGTTAATGAAGCAACCCGCCCCGTTTGAATGTCTTCTTTACTCGTACCACCCACAATCGGCGTAAAGACTTCGTTCGATTCACCAAAGGTGCCGTGACAACTGGCGCATTTTGCTTCCCAAATGAGTTGGCCCTGTTCGACCGAACCAGCGCCTTTAGGTAAACCTTTGAAATCAGCACGCACATCAATATCCCAAGCTTGAATTTCAGCGGAAGTTGCGTTTCGACCAATCGATGGGTAATTCACTTTAGGGTTGGTATTTTGCGCGTACACATTGGCTATGAATACAGATGCAAGCAGCAAAAAACAGGCTTGTAAATAAGCCGAAAATTGAAGTAACTTATTGGGTAACTTATGAGATAACTTATGAGATAACTTATGAGTTAACTTAGCCAACCTGAAC
>JAEMSI010000001.1:57966-146799 GCA_016462905.1 Polynucleobacter sp.
TAACTTATGAGATAACTTATGAGATAACTTATGAGTTAACTTAGCCAACCTGAACATTACTCACCTCACCATTGCTATCAATTTTCCAAGATTGAATCGCATTATTGTGATAAATCGAACGAGTACCTCGCACTGCACGAAGCATCTTGATAGGCGGCTGAACATAAGCAGTTTCATCGATTGCACGCGATTGTAGAATACAGGGCGAACCATCCCAAACCCAATCGATATTAAAACGCGTTACGGCCTTACTTAAAATCGGTGTTTCTAAACGCGCAGTACGCCAGTGATTACCGCCGTCAACCGAAACATCAACTCGTTTAATTTTCCCTCTGCCAGACCATGCCATACCGCTAATGTTATAAAACCCTTTATCAAGAAGTTGCTGACCTCCCGATGGGGTGGTAATTACCGATTTGCATTCTTGAATCGAGGTGTACTGCCGATGCAAGCCATCGGGCATTAAATCAATGTAATGAATCGCCTCATCCTTGGTGGCATAGGGTTGATCGCCAACCTCGATACGGCGTAACCATTTGACCCAACTTACCCCTTGAACACCTGGCACCACCAAACGCAAAGGGAAACCATTTTCTGGACGCAACATCTCGCCATTCATGCCCCATGCCACCAATACATCATCCAATGCATTTTGCATAGCTATCGTTCGCGTCATTCCGGAGCCATCGCCACCTTCGGCCAAAATATATTTCCCTGCCTTTAAATCGGCTCCACATAAATCCAGAAGCGTAGATAAAGGCACTCCAGTAAATTCACAGCAGGACAACATGCCATGCGTATATTGCACAGTAGGTACCGCAACATTGCCCCACTCTAAGCCCGTATTAGCCCCACATTCAATAAAATGAATACGTGATACCGATGGCAAACGCATTAAATCATTCATCGTAAAAACTTTACTATTCTTAACCAAACCATTAATCATTAAACGATGTAAATTCGGGTCTAAGTTGTACCAGCCTTGGTGATGACGCTCAAAATGTAAACCGTTGGGAGTAATGATTCCAAATAAGCCTTGCAAGGGAGTGAATGCTACCGATGCCGCTGAAACCCGAGTTAAGCCAGGCGACTCCCGACGAATTAAATTTTTTTCATACATTGAAGGCATGCCATACGGCTCGCTCGCCACATTTTTGCCTAGGGTAGTTTGCCATTCTTGCTTTTCTAATATGGCAGGATCGCCATCTGCCGCTTGCGATAAACCCGTTACGCTCGCAGCGCCCCCAGCCAATGCAGCCAAAAACCCGTATTTTAAAAAACCTCGGCGCGCATCATCCAAACCGTTTTTATTGACCTGATCGATAAAATCGGGGGGCAAGAAATGCTCTGGCGCTTTCTGCAAAGACGATTTTTCGGATGGCAAACCTAATTTAGACATGAGCAGCTCGCTTAGCTCTTGGATTTTTTTTCTTACCGGAAATATTCATCTCATCTAAGATACGACCACAAATGGTCTGGCATATTTCAATAGTGGCTGGATCCGCAATTGAATAAAAAACAGTAGTGCCCACTTTTTTGCGCGCCAAAATTCCACAGTCGTGTAAAGCCGTTAAATGGCGAGATACATTGGCCTGACTTAATTCACATGCTGCAACTACCTCAGATACCGATTTTTCTCCCTTGCAAACCGTATATAAAATTCCTAATCGGGATGAATCGGCCAAGACCGAAAAAAATTGCGAAACTTTAGCAAACAAGGCGTTTTTCTCCTGATCGCCTAAATCGGATACCTTAACTGACGCTTTTAGTGAACTTGTCATAGCCTGATTCTCTTAATATGCATATATACGTATATATCGATATTAATCTCAATTGAATTGATTTGCAAACCAAGGAAAACCCTAGTAAATCAATTCCTATACACTTTCTATTCATTTTTTAATTAACTGGGAATACAGTGCTCGATTTTGAAGCCATTTATCTTTCTTTTAAATTAGCTTTTTGCACCCTCTTGCTGATTATTCCCTTGGGCATATGGGTTTCGCTCTATCTGGTCAATGCGGGGCGAATAAAGCCTTGGCTTGAAGGCTTTTTAGCTTTACCGCTGGTTTTGCCACCGACGGTTCTGGGATACTACTTTTTAGTCAGTTTTAGCGGTCAACACCTCTTTGGCCAACCCTTGGTTTTTTCTTTCTTAGGATTGCTGATCGCTTCCTTGGTTGTCAATTTACCATTTGCGATACAACCTATCCAACGTGCTTTTGAAGCAATCCCAAAAGAGATTCGTGAAGCCGCGCAAATGAGCGGTTTAAATGCGTGGCAAACCTTTCGTCTGATTGAACTACCGCTGGCATGGAAAGGCATACTTAGCGCAGCTGTTTTAACTTTTGCTCATACGATCGGTGAGTTCGGCGTAGTACTGATGGTGGGCGGCGCCATACCAGGTGAAACGAAAACTGCATCGATTGCAATTTACGACCAAGTGCAATCGCTCGATTCTCAGGGCGCGAGCGCAATGGCATTGCTGCTCCTAATGATTTCCTTTATTGCAATTGCTCTCTCCTATGGAATTTTAGGACGCAAACGGAGTGTTTCCTAATTCCCATGCTTAAACTTCATATTCAACAGACTTCGCCTAATCCGATTCAATTGCAATTAGAGTGTGCTCCTGGCGAATTGCATGCCCTAGTGGGGCCATCGGGTAGCGGTAAAACGAGTACGCTTCGATTGATTGCCGGTTTACAGAAACCGCAGGGTGGTTACATTGAATGGGCCGGACAAGATTGGTTCAATACTGACAGCAAACGAGGTGCCCTTCTTTCGCAAAGTCCTGCGCAACGCTCTTGCGGTTTTTTATTTCAGCAATACGCTCTCTTCCCTCATTTAAATGCCCTCGATAATGTGTTGATCGCTTTGTATAATTCGCCTCACAGCGAATCACAACGACGCATTGCTGCCAAACAATGGCTCGATAAAATGGGGATCGGCGATTTAGCCCAGCGCTTACCTGCTGAATTATCAGGGGGGCAACAACAGCGTTTGGGTTTAGCCCGCGCCTTGGCAAAGGAACCCGGTTTGTTGTTGTTGGATGAACCCTTTTCGGCCATCGATACGCCCACCCGCCAACAGCTCTATCAGACCCTAGCTGAAATTCGCCAACAGATGGGTATCTCCATCATCTTAGTCACGCATGATTTACGCGAAGCCAATTTATTAGCCGATCGCATTACGGTGATTGATCAAGGCATTAGTTTACAAACCGCTAAGCCCGAGCATTTATTTAAAAAACCCCGTAACGCTCGCGTTGCCGAATTAGTCGGTATACCGAATATTTATCGAGGCGTTTTTAATCAGGGCCGTTTGCAATGGGCCAATACCTCATTTTCTTTTGGAGTGGTCGACAAAGGCAAAATTCCACCTGAAACTGAAGTGGCCTGGGTTATTCCCCAAGAAGGAATAGCGCTTGACACCCATCATTCTAGCGATGATGCGTTCACTCCCATACCAATCGAGGTGCGTCGAATTAGCGCCTTAGGACAAATTGCAGTGGTCCAAATGACCATTATTGGAACCGATCAGGAAATGACTTGGCAAGCGTCTAGTTCGGAGATAAAACGCCTTCAATTAAACGCAGGAATTAAAGCGACACTAAAACTCGATTGCCAGCAAATTCACATCATGCCCTTAAGACCGATTAATGACCCGCGGCTATTTAAGCAGACCGCCCTTTAAATCAGCAATTAAATCATCCACGCTTTCCAAGCCGACCGCAATTCGCACTAATCCATCGACAATTCCAGCTGCTTTGCGTGCCTCAGGCGAAACCCGACAATGCGTCGTAGTCGCTGGATTGGTAATGGTTGTGCGCGTATCGCCTAGGTTAGCAGTAATCGAACACAAGCTGGTCTGATTAATTAAACGGAACGCTGCTTTTTTACCGCCTTTTAAAACAAAGGAAAGGATCGGCCCACCCTCCTTTTGTTGGCGTTTCGCCAACGCATATTGCGGATGTGACTTCAATCCAGGGTGATATACCCGCTCAATCGCAGGCTGCTTTTCTAACCATTGTGCTAATTTCAGCGCATTATGACTTTGTTGTGTCACACGCAGAGTTAAGGTTTCCAAACCTTTTAAAAAAATCCAGGCATTGAAAGCCGACATGGTGGGTCCGGCTGTTCTCACCAAAGGAAATACTTTGCCCATCACAAATTCTTGATTGCCAACAATGGCTCCGCCTACTGCACGACCTTGTCCATCAATGTATTTCGTAGCCGAGTGAATCACCACATCAGCGCCAAGTTCAAGAGGTCGTTGTAAAGCCGAAGTACAAAAACAATTATCCACCACTAAAATCGATTGAGATTGATGCGCTAATTTAGCCAAAGCAGCAATATCGGCAATTTCCGTCAATGGATTAGAAGGCGTTTCTAAATAAAATAATTTGGTATTGGGCTGCACCGCAGCGCGCCACGCTTTTACGTCGGATAAATCAACATAACTCACGCTAATATCAAAACGCGATAGGATGCTTGAAAATAATTGAATGGTCGCGCCAAATACCGAGCGTGAACAAATCACATGATCGCCGGCTTTTAACTGCGCCATTGCGGTAGTCAAAATAGCGGCCATGCCAGATGCAGTAGCAATACAGGCCTCTCCCCCTTCTAAGGCAGCCAAACGATCCTGAAACATACTTACGGTAGGATTAGTGAAGCGCGAATAAATAAAACCTTCATCGGCATGAGCAAAACCATATTCCGCTTCTTCTGCTGAATTAAAACAAAAACTGGAGCTTAAAAAAATCGCCTCAGAGTGTTCTTGAAAATTATCACTCCGACGGGTTCCGGCACGAACCGCAATCGTCTCGCGGGCTAATTTTTTAAAATCCAAGGGTTTTCGTTTGGCGGCCGCTGGTTTCGCTTTAGACCCAGAAGATCCTGCGAATTGAGCTGTAGATACCTTGGTTGCCGATACCTTAGTGACTTTAGCTACTTTAGTTTTAATGGATGACTTCTTCATACTGGTGGATCACTCGTTAATAATTACTCTATTTAATCATCATTTGCTAATTGCAAATGCAATTGCGAGCGAGCAAAGTCAGCGGTTTCGTTTTGATCTTTACCGCGCTCATCGCCCGCACCTTCGGAATTACGCGCAGCCTCTAATGCATCTAAATAAGCCTCACTAATATCACCTGTAATATATTTACCATCGAAACAAGAAGCCTCAAAATCCCGAATATTAGGATTAATATCGCGAACTGCTTGCTTCATGTCTTCTACACTCTGGTAAATCAATTGATCGGCACCAATCATTTGATTGATTTCATCGTGCGTTCTGCCATAAGCTACTAATTCACTGCGGGTTGGCATATCAATCCCATACACATTAGGAAAACGCACAGGCGGTGCAGCCGAAGCAAAAATCACTTTTTTTGCACCCGATTCGCGAGCCATTTGAACAATTTCATACGAGGTGGTACCGCGCACAATAGAATCATCAATAATTAATACGGTTTTATCTTTAAATTCGACGCGCATCGCATTTAACTTTTGCCGCACCGATTTTTTACGGACCGCTTGACCTGGCATGATAAAAGTACGACCAATATAGCGGTTCTTAAAAAAGCCTTCGCGATAGGCAATGCCAAGACGTTTGGCCACTTGCATTGCCGCTGGGCGGCTTGAGTCTGGTATCGGCATCACTACATCGATTTTGCTGATATCGGTTTCTGCACGAATTTTTTCTGCTAAGTAATCACCCATTTTCATCCGCACGTTATAAACCGTCACGCCATCAATGGTCGAATCAGGACGAGCCAAATACACATATTCAAAAATACAGGGGTTTAAAGTGGGATTGGTAGCGCAGATGCGCGAATGGAAATTGCCATCCATATCAATATAAATCGCCTCGCCAGGAGCTACATCACGGACAAAAGTAAACCCTAAACTTTCCAAGACGACCGACTCGGAGGTCAACATCCACTCGGGCCCTTCTTCGGTATCGAGGCGACCTAAACATAAAGGGCGAATACCAAAAGGATCTCGAAAAGCCAGCAAACCAAAACCAGCAATCATCGAAACGACTGAATAAGAACCCTTAAGGCGCTTATTTAAATTGGTCACCGCATTAAAAATAGCCGAATCCGTTAAAGCAACGCTATTGGTTTCTTTTTGTAATTCGTCCGCTAATACGTTCAGCAATACCTCTGTATCGGATTTGGTGTTGATATGACGGCGATCACGATACGCCATTTCGCTTCGCAAAATAGGCGCATTGGTTAAGTTACCGTTATGAGCCAAAATAATGCCGAACGGCGCGCTGACATAAAAGGGTTGCGCTTCTTCTTCGCTACTCGCAGAACCAGCCGTTGGATAGCGAACCTGACCAATTCCCAGATTACCTGTCAAACTGCGCATATTGCGAGTTCGAAATACGTCGCGAACTAAACCATTGGCCTTATGCATTGCAAATGAATTGCCTTGCATGGTGGCAATGCCCGCTGCATCTTGGCCGCGGTGCTGAAGGAGTAAGAGTGCATCGTAGAGCAGCTGATTAACCGGCTGATGAGAAATGGTTCCGACAATGCCGCACATTCTCTTATCCCCTTGTGGACTGATACACAACAGCCGCCTTTTTCAAATCAAGTAGCTTGACCCAATCGGGCGGCAACCAGGTCTTAATAAGTCCCATGCCAGTCTCTAGTGTAGGTCTTAATACCGCCTGTTGCCAAGCAATACTTTGCTGAATTCCCACTAAATTAGTGAGAGTAGCCAAAACCACCACAATCAGTGCGCCACGAAAAAAACCAAATAAGAACCCTAATAGGCGATCTAAAAAACCAAGACCAGCTGAAGAAATTAGTGTTTGCATTAATTTACCTATCAAGGCAGCGGCGATTAAAACCGTAATAAAGATGATTAAGAAAGCAGCGCCATACTGTAAATCTCGATTTGGGATCACTGCAGAAATCCACTCACTGGCTAAATAAAAGCAATAATGGTAAGAAAGCCATGCGGCTGCAAACCAAGAGGCAAGCGAAATTAATTCTTTAAAAAGGCCGCGCCAAATTCCCAGCAATGCCGACAAAAGCAAAATAGCCAATGTAATGTAATCGATGATGGTTAATTGCAAATGGGCAAGTGAGCTCATTATTATTTAGCTAACTCAATTAATCGCGGCGTTACACCCAAACTTTTTATTTTCTTTTCGGCACTTTCAGCCGCTTCGCGATCGTTATATGGATTGGTACGAACCACAAATAACTTACTACCATCAGGGTTGGTACGCGTTGTAATGCGGTTATTAATTTTTAATTCCTTCAGTTTTTCAGAAATCGCTATTGCACCCTCTTCCGAACTAAAGCTACCCACTTGAACGACGTATTTGCTAGAGGATGTCGGTAGGCCAGCCGATGGCGCACTTGAGGTGCTAGGGACACTTGGGCTAGTTGCAGGGCTCTGCACTACCTCTTCTCCAGGCGCCAAAGCTAATTTTTTATTCGCTGCGTTTGGTTTGGGAGCACTTGTATTGCTTTCGGTGACAACTTCTGCGCTTGATTTACTCGCTGAAGATGCTGCTAGCGTTGCACTTGAAGTGCTTGCGGTGCTTGATGAGGGTGACGGCGAATTCGCCGGCGCAGAATTCGCCGGAGTAGGATTCGCCCCTACAATCGGATTAGGCAAACTCGTGACAATTTGTACTGCAATATCGTTACTTACTTTTTTAGGTTGGCTATCGAGAATACGGGGTAATCCGACCACTGCGACCAAAACCAAGGCTGCTGCACCGATTAAGCGATGGCGCGCGCGTTGGCGCTCAGGATCTTCTAATAAAACTTCGTCATCTTGGTTATCGGCAGATTTTGTAAGTCGTTTTCCGGCTTGTCGACGAATACCCATAGAGGGTTCAGAACGAGCTCGTACTGAGTTTGAAGCCGAGTGATCACGTCGAAAAAGTTTCGAAAAAAGATTCATGGATCAATGTGCCCGCTTGTTTCGATAAGCCATTACGCCCGCTACTGTATAAAAGGATCCGAAGACCACAATTCTATCATTTTCACCCGCCTTGGAGAGGACTTCTTCAAATCCCAAAGCAGGACTTTTCGCACTGGAAACGCGCTTTGCCTCGCCTTTAATCGCAAGCAGTTCTTCGACCAATAAATCGGCCAAGATCTCAGCCGAGGCAGCTCTTGAAATAGGCAAATCAACGCAAACCCAATAATCAATCAAGGGTAAAAGTGGTTTGATCACTCCCGCAATATCCTTATCAGCCATTGCCCCAAAAATTGCATAGGTATAAGGGTGATACCCCATCGAATCAAGACTTTGTGCCAACACAGCGCTAGCATGTGGATTGTGAGCAACGTCTAAAACAATGCTGGGTTTGCCAGGTAAAACTTGAAAACGCCCAGGTAACTCGACTGTTGCTAAGCCCGTGCGGATATCTTGAGCGCTCACAGGCAGACGATTTTTTAGCGCCATTAATGCAGCAATCGCAGCCGATGCATTTAACAATTGATTAGCACCTCGCAAAGCTGGATAGGCTAAGCCCCCCATTTTTTTTGGGAGCCCAGATGCCGCTTCGGACCTACCAGACCAAGACCATTGTTGACGATCGCCCTCATAAGAAAAGTCTCGACCTTGCAACCATAAATCGCAAGCCAATTGATTGGCGTGAGCCAATAAACTATTTGGTGGCAGCGGGTCGGCGCAAATCGCAATTCCCCCAGAGCGGAAAATACCGGCTTTCTCAAAACCAATTTTTTCTCGAGTATCCCCTAAAAAAGCCATATGGTCTAAATCAATGCTGGTGACAATCGCACAATCGGCATCCACAATATTGACTGCATCCAATCGCCCACCCATACCAACTTCTAAGATAACTGCATCCAAATCGCTGGCAGCAAATAGATGCATGATGGCTAAGGTCGTAAATTCAAAATACGTTAGGCTGGGTGTCCCAGGCGTAGCGCAACGGGCTAATTCAACTTGCTTAAAGTGTTCCAACAATCGCGCGTCATCAACCGCCTGTCCTTGAATGCGAGCCCGCTCGTTAAATTTTAATAAATGCGGAGAGGTGTGACAGGCTACTTTATACCCTGCCGCCAATAAAATACTTTCAATAAAGGAACAGGTTGAGCCTTTACCATTAGTTCCGCCAACAGTAAAAACGGGGCATGAAAATGAAAGCCCCAATTGATTTTTAACTAAGGTAATACGCTCTAAACCCATGTCGATTCCGACTGGGTGGGCTACTTCTAAATGACTTAGCCAGGAGTCAAGCGAATTAAAAAGATCAGGCTGAGGAGCCACTCAGCTTGCACCATTCATGCCATTAAGGGCTTTCGGCATTTTATCTTGAGGAATATTATTTAATAAACCCAAAAGCCGAGCAATTTCAGTGCGCATTTGGCGTCGATCGACAATCATATCGATACCGCCTTTTTGCATCAAAAATTCAGAGCGTTGAAAACCTTCTGGTAATTTTTCACGAACCGTTTGCTCGATCACGCGAGGGCCAGCAAAACCAATTAAGGCTTTCGGTTCCGCCATCACCACATCACCCATAAAGGCAAAGCTTGCCGAAATACCGCCCATAGTCGGATCAGTTAAAACGCTAATATAAGGTAAACCTGCCTTCGATAATTTCGTCAGCATCGAATTAGTTTTCGACATTTGCAAAAGCGACAATAAACTTTCTTGCATGCGTGCACCACCCGTTGCAGTCACGCAAATAAAAGCACACTTTTTATCGATTGCATGTTGCACACCACGCACATACCGTTCACCAACCACTGAACCCATCGAGCCACCCATATATTGAAATTCAAACGCGGCAATAACTGCTGGAATAGTTTCTATTTTTCCAGCGATTACCACCAACGCTTCAGTTTCGCCCGAAGCATCATCGGCCTGCTTTAAGCGATCAGGGTATTTTTTAGTATCGCGAAATTTCAGGGGATCAGTTGGAAAAATATTGGCGCCAATTTCAAGTCGTGGCTTAGGATCTAATAAATGGTCGATCCGTTGGCGCGCAGAAATGCGCATATGATGCGCACATTTAGGACAAACGGATAAATTGGATTCAATATCTGCGCTGTATAAGACAGTCTCACAACCGGGGCACTTAAGCCACAAGCCTTCGGGAACCGTTTTTCGATTAACCGAATCGTTTTGTTGAATTTGGGGCGGGAGTAATTTATCTATCCAGCTCATAGCGGCATTTTACAGGGTGACTTAGGATCGAAGCGAATTGCGAAAAACACCTTTAAGAATCAAGGGCTGTACGAATTTCTCGTATAAATACTTCTAATTTCTTGCTCGCTTCCTCAGGTTTAGCCTCCTCTAAAAGTTGCACAATTCGACTGCCAATCACCACGGCATCGGCCGTTTTGGAGACCGCTTTGGCGCTCGCCGCATCGCGAATACCAAAACCAACCGCAATCGGAATCGAAGTAGCCGCACGAATGGCAGGAATCATACTGGCAACATCGCCTGTATTTAAATTACTAGCACCAGTGACACCCCGCAAAGAAACATAATAAATATAACCAGCTGCAATTTCTGCAGCGTGCTCAATCCGCTCTTTGGACGAGGTTGGCGCTAATAAAAAGATCGGGTCAATGCCAACAGCGCGCATTGCCTTAGCGAATTCACGGCACTCTTCGGGCGGGTAATCAACCACTAAAACACCATCAACTCCAACTGCACTTGCTGTCTTCGCAAAGTTAGCGTAGCCCATTTGCTCAATCGGATTAGCGTATCCCATTAAAACCACTGGGGTCGAAGAATCCGTTTGCCGGAACTCACTTACATTTTGTAAACACATTGTTAGAGTAACGCCCTGCGCTAATGCGCGCTCCGAAGAGCGTTGTATGACCGGACCATCTGCCATCGGATCGGAAAATGGAATTCCCAATTCGATAATGTTGGCGCCTCCTTTTACAAGGGCATGCATCACCTCAACGGTCATTGAAGGATGAGGATCACCCGCTGTAATAAAAGGAATTAAACCCGTTTTACCATCAGCTTTGAGTTGCGCCATCACAGCGCTAATTTTTGACATGATCGTCTAACCTTCTGAACCGGTTGCTTGGGCTACGGTATGCATATCTTTATCACCGCGACCTGAAATATTCACCAGAATGACTTTGTCTTTTGATAAGGTTGGCGCCATCTTGCACGCCTGTGCAATCGCATGCGCAGTTTCTAAAGCGGGAATAATTCCTTCAATTCGACAGCATTGGTGAAATGTATCCAAGGCCTCTTGATCGGATATCGCCACGTATTCAGCGCGCTTTGAATCTTTTAGCCACGCATGCTCTGGTCCAACACCGGGGTAATCCATTCCGGCCGATACCGAATGCGTCTCAGCAATTTGACCATTTTGATCTTGTAATAAATAGGTGCGATTACCGTGCAATACACCCGGTGTACCAGCACATAAGGCCGCTGAGTGATCGCCCAAGCGCATACCGCGACCCGCTGCTTCAACGCCGATTAATTTCACTTCAGGAAAATTAATATACGGGTAAAAAATTCCCATAGCATTCGAACCGCCACCCACACACGCCAATACATAGTCTGGCTGACGACCAATCATTTCGGGCATTTGCACCTTGCATTCTTCGCCAATCACGCTTTGAAAATCACGCACCATCATCGGATAAGGATGCGGACCTGCTACCGTACCAATAATATAGAAGGTATTTTCAACATGGGTTACCCAATCGCGCATCGCTTCATTTAATGCATCTTTTAGTGTTTTACTACCCGACTCAACGGGCACTACTTTGGCACCCAGTAATTTCATGCGGTAGACATTTTGTGCTTGACGAGCAACGTCGACCGAGCCTTGGTATACCGTGCAATCCAAACCAAAGCGAGCACAAATCGTGGCGGTAGCAACACCATGCTGGCCTGCCCCTGTCTCGGCAATAATGCGCGGCTTACCCATGCGCTTGGCTAGCATCGCTTGACCAATCACATTGTTAATTTTGTGAGCGCCGGTATGATTTAAATCCTCGCGTTTGAAATAAATTTGTGCCCCACCTAATTGCTCACTCCACCGTTTGGCGTGATAAACCGGTGAAGGTCTCCCAACAAAATGTTTTAGTTCGCGATGAAACTCGGCAAGAAATTCAGGATCGTGTTGGTATTTTGCATACGCCTCTTTTAATTCATTTAAGGCAAACATCAAGGTTTCGGATACAAAAACTCCACCGTAGGGACCAAAGTGTCCACTGGAATCTGGCATGTCATACATAGTAAGAACCTCTATTCAATTGTGCTTTATAAATACGCTGCATCGGCAGCATGCACAGCCTTGACAAATGCATCGATTAAGGCTGGGTCTTTTACACCCTTAGATACTTCAACGCTGCTCGAGACGTCAACGGCTTGAGGGTGCAAACGAGCGATTGCCTCGCCGACGTTGTGCGCGTTCAACCCACCACTCAAAACGACCCGATGCGCGTTTGCGTTTACCCATGTTTGCGGAATAAGGTTCCAGTTAAAAGGCACCCCGCCCCCACCATAGCCCTCAACTAGGGCGTCCAGCAAAAGTCCGGATGCATATCGGTATTGTAAGGAAAAATCATCAAAAGGGAATACCTCTCCAATTCGAGCTGCTTTTAGCCAGGGTTTATCAAGGGCTAAGCGGGCGCACTGGACTGGATCTTCATCCCCATGAAACTGCCATAGATTAACTTTGGCTAGCGTCTCAATGGCTCTTAATTCGGCTGCACTAGGGTTCACTACCAAACCGACGGTATCAATTTGGGGGGGAATTCGTAGCATCAAACGTGCTGCCTGACCAGGATCAATGTAGCGTGGACTCGGCTTATAAAACACAAAACCAATCGCGTCGACGCCTGCCTGAACAGCGGCTTGAATATCATCCGCTCGGGTTAGACCGCAAATTTTGATACGCGTCCGATGTGGATTACTGCTTGGCGTTAAAAGTCCCATAGTTGTTGTCTTCTATCTGCTAGCCCTATACCGCTAGATTACCTTTAAAACTGAAACAGGCAGTAAAGAATGATTTAACCATGGTGCCGGAATGCCAAATGAATCAGGATAAGTCACTTTGGCCAGATAGAGGCCATCGGGGGCAAATGTGGGCGCAGCCAATTGTCGATTACGTCCCTCTAACACTGTTTTTAACCAAGCAGGATCCTCTCGGCCCACCGCAACCGCTAAAAGACTGCCCACTATATTGCGCACCATGTGATGTAAAAATGCATTAGCGCGAATGATGAAATACAAACAAGGCGCTTCGTCGATGATTTCAATCGAATGCACCGTCTTGATCGGTGTTTTGCTTTGACATTCAGAGGCACGAAACGATGAAAAATCATGTTCACCCACTAAAACCTGAGCGGCTTGTTTCATCGCCGTTATATCAAACCAATGGTCTGGTGGCAGCATGTAATAACCAAAACGTTGCTGCAAACTCGGCGAGCGACAAGGACCCGCATGCAAAGCATAAATATAGCTCCGTTCGGTCGCCGAATAGCGTGCATCAAAATCATCGCCAACGGGTTTAGCCCAGTTCACCACCATCTTGTTCGGTAAAAACGAATTCAATCCTCTAACCCATGAAAATGGATCACGCTCAACGGGGCTATCAAAATGAATGACTTGACCTAATGCATGCACGCCCGTATCGGTTCTTCCTGCAGCAATCACGCGGACGGGATCTTGTCCCATAAAATCGGCAATTGCTTTTTCCAAAGTACCCTGCAAAGTGGCTTGA
This sequence comes from Polynucleobacter sp., assembly GCA_016462905.1. Classification (GTDB taxonomy): domain Bacteria; phylum Pseudomonadota; class Gammaproteobacteria; order Burkholderiales; family Burkholderiaceae; genus Polynucleobacter. The sequence goes on from JAEMSI010000001.1 coordinate 71,689, forward strand.
TCGGGCTGAACCTGCCAACCCGCATAAGCACTCCCTTCGTATTGCAGGCCTAGGGCAATTCGCATACAAAATTTCGTATCAACTTGAAGCGGCAGATTGGCGTTCTTGAATCTCAGCGAGCAAGATCTGTGCCTGCATTTGCAAATCTGCGTCGATCGTGCCAACTGCTACTTTTAATTGATCAATTACCTCATTGACTGTAGCAAGCGCTGCTTTGTAATCTTCAATGGTTAAATACGCTTTCGCTAAATTTAATTTAACTCGCAAAGCATCCCGATTACTGTCTTTAGCAACAGGCTCTAGATTTAAATCCAAACTAGCGAGAATGGTAGCGGCTCGAGGAGGTACTTCAGCACCTGTAAAGCCAGTTGGCTGTGACGCGATCGAATGATTTCCCTGGGCATTCAATATAGGCTCATTAAACTGCGGTAAGCCTTCTAATGTTGGGGTCAATTCGTTACGACGCGTAAACCGAGCCAAGAGCCACAATAAAATTCCCGTTAGCGCAAGCAAAGCAAGCCCTAAAAAAGCTGGGCCCCAGGCGTCCAAAACGGATTGCGATTTTGAGGTTTCGACGGTTGAAGCGGTTTTGCTAGCGTTTAATTCCTTTTTGGTATCCAATAATTTTTGTAGGTCAGCAATATTTTTTTCTAATTCAGCAACGCGCGCACGACTTTGCGTCAAGGCTGTTTCTTGTGCAACCAGTTCTTCAACATAGCGTTTTGAATCAGCATCAGGCGCTGCCCCAGGACCTAATTTCAAACGATCTTCACCAGGGCCCGTCTTGGCCATGGGAGTCTCAGCCGCCGGCGGCAATTTTTTTGCAGCGCTAGCCGCATCGGGTTTATCACTCGCAAGCCCTTTTTGTTCTAGCCAGGCTTTGTTGGTTTCAAGTGCAAAGTCTTTTGCTTGAGATGGTGTAATCGAACGCAATAATTCAGGGCCGGGCTTATTAATTTGTGCGCCCGCAATTAAGCGATGAATACTACCGCCAGCAAACGCATCAGGATTGGCTTTATATAAAGCCAACATCGACTCGTCTAAACCGACTCCGCCTAATAAAGGGCTCATTTGAGCGGCTATTTCACTTAAAGTTTGCCCTGATTTCACAACCACTTTGCTGGTATCGCCCACCAAAATACTCAGTGTTTTGACTAAATTACCGTTAGGCCAACGCACACTCACGATTAAGTCAATAAAGGGGTCATTCGACACATCTACCGCAGTGGCTGACTCGACCAAAAGAATCATTGCCCCAGAGTCCTTACCGGCCTGCAATTGGATACTCGGGTTTAAATCAAGAATGCGACTCGATATACCCAATCGCTCATAAACGGCTTGATTCGGAATTTCTACGGTAATGGCGTCAAAAGACGAATTAGCAGGTGCAATACGAATTGGAATTTCTACCCGTAAGGCCTCACCCGTTTTCGATAGTAATTTAGGCGAGCCTAAGGAAAGATTATTTTGCGCGCAGGCCGTTCCAAACCAAGCCAATAGGCAAATAAACGAAAGTCCTGTTCGGAAAATATGGCGCATTAGCATGAATATTTTAATAACTTCACAAGCAACTACTCTTGTAAAATTCGTAACATGCGCCGCAGGGGTTCGGCCGCACCCCACAATAATTGATCACCTACCGTAAAAGCACCTAAATAGTCTGGTCCCATCGCGAGTTTGTGTATCCGTCCAATTGGAATTGTCATCGTGCCGCTTACGGCTGCGGGTGATAAATCACGCTCGGTCTGTTCGCGATCATTGGGGATCACTTTAACCCAGGGATTATCTGCAGCAAGCATTTGCTCAATTTCAGCCAAGGGAATATCCTTTTTTAACTTGACTGTTAAACCTTGCGAATGACAGCGCATCGCACCCACCCGCACACAAATACCATCGATTGGGATACTGCCAGCACTCCGAAAGGGAGGGTTACCTAAAATTTTGTTGCACTCGGCGCCTGCTTTCCACTCTTCTTTGGTTTGACCATGCTCAACGGGTACATCAATCCAAGGAATCAAGCTACCCGCTAGAGCCGTATTACGAAAATTTTTCTTAGGAAAATCAGCAGAACGCAGTTGCGCGCTCACTTTACGATCGATATCTAATATCCAAGAAGCAGGATCTTTTAATTCGCTTGCCACGCTTTGATGCAAAACACCCATTTGCTCAAGGAGTTCGCGCATATTTTGTGCGCCCGCCCCCGATGCAGCCTGATAAGTCATGGCACTAATCCATTCCACTAAGCCAGACTTTAATAAGCCACCCATCGCCAACATCATCAAGCTGACGGTGCAATTACCGCCAATCCAATTCTTAGCACCTGCCGCTAGTGCGCGGTCAATCACAGGGCGATTAATCGGATCTAAAATAATAACGGCATCGTCTTTCATTCGCAAAGCGCTTGCCGCGTCAATCCAATGCCCTTGCCAACCGCTTGCTCTCAAAGCAGGAAAAACAGCATGAGTGTAATCGCCGCCCTGACAAGTCAAGATGATGTCGCAACGCGCTAAAGATTGAATATCATTGGCATCGTACAAGCGATTTTGATTGCTGCTTTGATGGGTACTGATACGTTGACCCAAAATAAGAGGGACTTCTCCGCCCGCATTGCTGGTACTAAAAAAAATAGCTTCAATCAAATCAAAATCGCGTTCTTCAATCATGCGTTGCATTAAAACGCTGCCCACCATACCACGCCAGCCAACTAAACCAACCAAGGGCTTATTTACTTTGTTTACCATGACTATTCATTCTCTTAAAATTAAATCAATGCTTTCACAACCGCATCACCCATTTGAACGGTACTCACTTGTTTTTTTCCCGCCGTCATGATGTCAGTAGTTCGCCAGCCTTGCGATAAGACGGTTTGTACGGCTGCCTCAATTCGATCAGCCTCAGCCTGCATCCCTAAGGAGTAACGCAACATCATCGCCGCCGATAAAATCGTTGCCAATGGGTTAGCAATTCCTTTGCCAGCAATATCTGGGGCTGAACCATGACTCGGCTCATACAAACCCTTATTATTTTTATCTAAGGACGCTGATGGCAACATCCCAATCGATCCCGTTAGCATCGCCGCCTCATCAGACAAAATATCGCCAAATAAATTTCCAGTCACAATCACATCAAACGATTTAGGCGCCTTCACTAATTGCATCGCAGCGTTATCAACATACATATGACTTAACTCAATATCGCTATATTCCTTTGCGATGCGTATCATAACTTCGCGCCACAATTGCGAAGTTTCTAATACATTGGACTTATCAACACTACACACCTTGCGGCCCCGTTTGCGAGCCGCATTAAAAGCCACATGAGCAATCCGTTCAATTTCAGGTTCGCTATAACGCATCGTGTCGAAACCTTCGCGTGCGCCTGCAAATAAACCGTCGGGGGCTGAGCGGATTCCTTTGGGCGAGCCAAAATAAATATCGCCATTCAATTCCCGCACAATCAAAATATTCAATCCACCGATAATCTCGGGTTTTAGACTTGAGGCTTCGGTGAGTTCGTCATAGCAAATAGCCGGACGTAAATTAGCAAATAAAGCTAAATGCTTGCGCAATCCCAAAATGGCTTGTTCAGGACGAAATTCGCGAGCCAGCGTGTCGTATTTCCAATCGCCCACTGCACCAAATAAAATCGCATCGGCATTTTTTGCTAAATCTAACGTGGCAGGAGGTAAAGGATGCCCAGCGATATCATAGGCAGCGCCGCCTACGGGGGCAGTCTCCATTGATAAAGGCAAATTCAACGCCTTCAGTACTTTAATTGCCTCGGCAATAATTTCAGGGCCAATTCCATCGCCCGGTAAAACTGCAATTTTCTTCATGAACGCTTTCTTAGCAAAAATGACCTAAGCTTTTTTAGATCCTTTAATAGGCTTAAATAAGCCTAAAACAGGATTCCCTAAAAAAGATTGGGTGCAAGCCAAGGCATTCGCGCAATCCGCTCTGCCTCAAAGGCCTTTATTTTATCGGCATGGCGTAAGGTTAAGCCAATATCGTCCAAGCCATTTAATAAACAGTATTTTCTAAATGGCGTGACATCAAATGAATAAGTTCGATTGTCTGGGGCAATCACCACTTGCTGTTCCAAATCGATGGTCAGCTGATAGCCAGGAAAAGCAAGCGTTTCATGAAATAAATGATCGACTTCCTGTTCTGACAGCACTACCGGCAGCAAACCATTTTTAAAACAGTTATTAAAGAAAATATCAGCAAAACTCGGAGCAATGAGAGCTCTAAAACCATATTGCGACAAAGCCCAGGGTGCATGCTCGCGTGAACTACCGCAACCAAAATTACGCCGCGCCAATAAAATCCCTGCGCCTTGATAGCGCGCCTGATTTAAAGCAAAGTCAGGATTAATCGGACGTAACGAACAATCTTGCCCAGGTTCACCTGTATCTAAATAACGCAGGGCATCAAATAAATGCTGCCCAAAACCGGTCTTCTTAATTGATTTTAAAAATTGCTTGGGAATAATCGCATCGGTATCGACATTTTCTCGATCCAGCGGTGCAACCAGCCCTTTATAAACTGTAAAAGCGTCCATGATTTATTTCACTGGTGTGGCAACGGCGTTACCAGAATTTCCGGGAGCGGTACTACCGCCCGATTGCGAGGAATTTGATTCCGCTGGCTTCGATTTTGAATCGCTGGGTTGGCCCATCGCCTGCAGATCTTTACCAACACCCACAATCGTATTGCTGCAGGCAAATAAGATAGAACTGGAAAACACTAAGACGATTTTAAAAAAAGTATTTTTCATAATAGTTACTATAGTTAAAGGTTACGCAATCTTGCGAATATCAACAAAGTGTCCTTCAATTGCAGCTGCGGCTGCCATCGCAGGACTAACTAAATGGGTACGACCACCCGCACCTTGACGACCCTCAAAATTGCGATTCGATGTCGAGGCACAACGCTCACCCGGTTCTAGGCGGTCTGAGTTCATAGCTAAACACATGGAACAGCCGGGTTCACGCCATTCAAAGCCTGCTGCCTTAAATACTCGGTCCAAGCCTTCACGTTCAGCTTGCGCCTTCACCAAACCAGAACCAGGAACTACCATCGCTTGACGAACATTGGCAGCCACTTTTTTCCCTAAACGCTCGACGACTTTTGCGGCTGCACGAAGATCTTCAATCCGACTATTCGTGCAAGAGCCAATAAATACCTTATCCAGATAAACCGAATCAATCGGCATATTAGGGGTTAATCCCATATAAACCAAAGAACGCTCAATCGCCGAACGTTTATTGGGATCGCGCTCTTGATCGGGGTCGGGAATCCGTCCGTCAATCGATAAAACCATTTCAGGCGAAGTGCCCCAAGTGACTTGCGGGTAAATATCTTCGGCACGTAATTCAACCACCCGATCGAAAGTAGCACCAAGGTCGGAATGCAAAGTACGCCAATATTGCAAGGCATGACTTAACTCTAAACCTTTTGGTGAAAATGGACGCCCCTGAATATATTCAATGGTAGTTTCATCTACCGCCACTAAGCCTGCACGAGCACCAGCCTCGATGGCCATATTGCAAATCGTCATGCGGCCTTCCATCGACAAATTGCGAATCGTTTCACCCGCAAATTCAATCGTATAACCCGTTCCGCCTGCGGTACCAATCACACCAATCACCGCCAAAACAATATCTTTGGCAGAGCACCCTGGTTGCAAACGACCATCGACCTTGACTAAGAAATTCTTACTTTTCTTCATTAACAGGGTTTGGGTTGCTAATACATGCTCGACTTCGGAAGTGCCGATACCAAATGCCAGCGCCCCAAACGCACCGTGCGTGCTGGTATGCGAATCACCACACACCACTGTCATGCCTGGCAAGGTTGCGCCCTGCTCGGGACCAATCACATGAACAATACCCTGCCGCATATCGTTCATCTTGAACTGAGTAATCCCAAAGGTATCGCAATTTTTATCTAAGGTATCGACCTGTAATTTAGAAACCGGGTCGCTAATACCCAATTTACGATCGGTAGTAGGCACATTGTGATCGGAAACTGCTAAATTAGCCGAACCTCTCCACAAAGGACGCTGAGCCAATTGGAGCCCCTCAAACGCTTGGGGGCTGGTTACTTCATGCAATAAATGGCGATCAATATAAAGGGTCGCGGTACCATCCTCTTCCGAGTGCACCACATGTTCATCCCATAATTTATCGTACAAAGTCCGCTTCATTGCCATCCTTATGCTGATTTAGCTTAAAACTAAATTTTAGGCTTTATTTTCGCTCAGAAAGCGTTGGTACATTGCGACGCGTCGGTCCAATAAATAATTGACGCGGACGACCAATTTTATATTCAGGATCGGTAATCATTTCCTCCCACTGAGCAATCCACCCTACTGTTCTGGCTAAAGCAAAAACACAGGTAAACATTTCAGTCGGAATACCCAAAGCCCGTTGAACAATACCTGAATAAAAATCAACATTGGGGTACAGCTTGCGACTTACAAAATAATCATCTTCTAAGGCAATCTTTTCGAGGGTCAAAGCTAACTTAAACAAGGGGTCGTCGTGTAAACCCAGTTCAGTTAATACTTCATGACAGGTTTCACGCATTAATTTGGCTCGTGGATCGAAATTTTTATAAACACGATGCCCAAAGCCCATTAAGCGAACAGTCGAGTTTTTATCTTTTACTTGCGCAATAAATTCCCCAATCTTTTCTACCCCGCCGCTCGCTTGAATATCATTGAGCATTTGTAAGCAAGCTTCATTAGCGCCACCATGAGCAGGACCCCACAAACACGCAATACCAGCTGAAATTGCGGCAAATGGGTTAGTGCCCGATGAGCCCGCAAGACGAACCGTTGAAGTCGAGGCATTTTGCTCGTGATCGGCGTGCAAAATAAAAATGCGATCCAAAGCCCGCACTAAAACTGGATTAACTTTATATGGCTCACATGGGGTTGCAAACATCATCCGCATAAAATTGGCGGTGTAGCTGAGAGAATTATCGGGATAAATAAAGGGTTGACCAACCGAATATTTATGCGACATGGCTACCAAGGTTGGCATCTTCGCGATTAAACGAATTTGCGCAATCTCACGCGCTTTAGGTTCGCTGTAGTCGATTTCATCGTGATAGAAAGCAGCCATAGCACCAACTAAACCCGTTAAAACTGCCATGGGATGAGCGTCGCGCCTAAAACCACGCAAGAAGAATTGCATTTGCTCGTGCACCATGGTGTGATGAACCACCATTTCTTCAAAATCTTTTTTCTGTTTAGCGTTGGGCAACTCGCCGCCAATTAATAATTGGCAAACTTCCATAAAGTCACAATGGCTTGCTAAATCTTCAATCGGGTAACCGCGATAAAGTAATTCGCCCTTATCACCATCAATAAATGTAATTTTGCTACTACAAGAAGCTGTCGATAAGAAACCAGAGTCGTACGTAAACTTACCAGTTTGGCCATACAATTTGCGAATATCAAGCACATCAGGGCCTAAGGTGCCTTTATAAATCGGCAAATCAATTGCTGGAGTGCCATCCGAAAAAGTTAATTTTGCTTTGATATCTGATTCAATCATGATTCGTTCCTAGTATTCAAACTTTGTACAATTTTACTGCTTACGTAACATCGTTAAAACAGCATGCACATCCAACTTGTCGAGAGAGCCCGTGGGCTCGTTTCGACTTAACAATAAGTCCAATAAATCATTGTCATCTAACTCTAATAATTGAGCTAATGCCATTCCCATCTCAGCACTTAATTCGTTTCCATAGCGATTAAAAAAACGCTGCAGAATCAAATCATTCTCTAGCAACCCGCGCCGTGCTGCGCTCCTAAGTTGGTAAAGCGTTTTGGCGTCCAAACTCATGAAGGCACTAAACCGCCCTCTTCACCATTAATTCTTTAATTTTTCCAATCGCCTTGGTCGGATTCAGATGCTTAGGACAAACATCGACGCAATTCATAATGGTATGGCACCGGAACAAGCGATAAGGGTCTTCTAAATTATCGAGACGTTCTCCGGTTGCCTGATCACGACTGTCGGCAATAAATCGGTAAGCCTGCAATAAACCAGCAGGCCCCACAAACTTATCTGGGTTCCACCAGAACGAGGGGCAAGCTGTTGAACAAGAGGCGCACAAAATACATTCGTAAAGACCGTTTAACTCATCACGCTCTTCAGGACTTTGCAAACGCTCGCGCTCGGGCGGAGGGCTTTGATTAATGAGATACGGTTTAATCGAAAGATACTGTTTAAAGAATAAAGTCATATCAACAATTAAATCGCGTACCACGGGTAATCCGGGCAATGGGCGCAAGACGATTTTCTTTGGCAACGAACGCATATTTGTCAAACAAGCTAAACCATTTTTACCGTTAATATTCATGGCATCCGAACCGCAGACACCTTCGCGACAAGAACGACGGTACGAAATCGATTCATCTTGTTTCTTTAAGGCAATTAAAGCGTCCAATAACATCCGCTCATGATTCATTTCTAATTCGTAGGTTTCCATACGCGGCGCCCGATCAGCATCGGGGTCGTAACGGTAAATTTCAAAAATGCGGGTATCGCTCATGAGTTTGGTCTCAAATTAAAAAGTACGTTCTTTGGGAGGCACTGAATCGACTGTCAGCGGCTTCATTTGCACTGGCTTGTAATCGAGTTGATTACCATCCCTGTACCAAAGGGTATGCTTTATCCAGTTGGCATCATCTCGTTTAGGAAAATCGTCATGAAAATGCGCACCGCGACTTTCTTTGCGCGCTGCAGCAGAAATCATCGTGGCATTTGCGGCTTCAATTAAATTAGAAACTTCTAAAGCCTCGATGCGGGCAGTATTAAAAATTTGCGATTTATCTTTTAACCAAATATGCTGAGCACGCTCTGTCAGCTGCGCCATTTTTTGCAGGCCCTCATCTAGCAATGATTGATTACGGAAAACGCCTGCATAGTGCTGCAAGGTAGCGCGTATATCGTTAGCGATGTCTTGTGCATATTCACCCGAAGTAGAAGCATTTAATTTGCTGATACGTTCCATGGTGAAGTCGCCAGCATCAACTGGTAATGCTTTGTGATCGCGTTGCTTTAAATGAGTATCAACAATATGGTTTCCGGCAGCACGGCCAAATACTAATAGATCGAGAAGCGAATTCGTTCCTAGCCGATTAGCGCCATGCACCGATACACAAGCACATTCACCAATCGCATACAAACCATTGACGATCGAATTCGGATTGCCATTTTTAGGAACAACCACCTGACCGTGAATATTGGTGGGAATGCCGCCCATTTGATAATGAATCGTAGGAATCACTGGAATCGGCTCTTTAGTGACATCGATATTGGCAAAATTCATACCAATTTCATAGACTGATGGCAAACGCTTCATAATGGTTTCGGCGCCAATATGCGTTAAATCCAGCAAAATGTGATCCGCCTTAGGACCGCAGCCTCTGCCTTCTTTAATTTCTTGGTCCATCGCGCGCGAGATAAAATCGCGCGGCGCCAAATCTTTTAAATGCGGAGCGTAACGCTCCATGAAGCGCTCGCCATCCTTGTTACGTAAAACTGCACCTTCTCCGCGGCAACCTTCGGTTAATAAAACACCGGCACCGTAAACTCCGGTGGGATGAAATTGCCAGAATTCCATATCTTCCAAAGGCAATCCTGCCCGCGCGGCAATTCCCATACCATCGCCTGTGTTGATGTACGCATTGGTTGAAGCATCCCAAATTCGCCCAGCGCCGCCTGTCGCAATCACAGTAATTTTGGCCTCTAGAATGTAAATTTCGCCAGTTTCCATTTCGAGAGCAGTAACTCCAACTACATCACCATCGGCATCGCGAATTAAATCCAAGGCTAGCCACTCGATAAAAAAATGCGTTTTTGCTAATAAATTGCGTTGGTATAGGGTGTGTAACATCGCGTGACCGGTTCGATCCGCCGCAGCACACGCCCGTTGCACTGGCTTCTCACCATAGTTTGCGGTATGCCCACCGAAGGGGCGTTGATAAATCGTGCCATCGGGATTGCGATCAAACGGCATCCCAAAATGTTCAAGCTCATATACGACCTTTGGGGCTTCACGGCACATAAACTCAATGGCATCTTGATCGCCCAACCAATCAGAGCCTTTAATCGTGTCGTAAAAGTGAAAGTGCCAATTATCTTCGCTCATATTGCCAAGCGAAGCGCCAATGCCTCCCTGCGCCGCTACCGTATGAGAACGAGTTGGAAAAACTTTAGACAACACCGCTACGCTTAAGCCCGCTTCAGAAAGTTGTAAAGCAGCGCGCATTCCTGAACCGCCTGCACCAATAATCACCGCATCAAAACGACGTCGTGGCAATTCTTTTTTAATCGCAGTCATTGCTTACACTTTCCATAAAATTTGAATTGCATAAGCTGCGCATCCAACTAGCCATAACACGGTTAAAACTTGTAAGCCCAAGCGGATCCCAACGGGCTTCACATAATCCATCCAGATATCACGCACGCCAATCCAGGCGTGGTAAAACAAACTCAACCATGCTAGAAGCGTAAGTAGCTTCATCAATTGATTGCTAAATAAGCTAGACCAGCCCTCATAACTCGGGTTTCCGCTCACCAAATAAGCCACTAAAAGCACAAGCGTGAACATCAGCATGACCACTGCGGTCACACGCTGAATGATCCATTCCTTTAAGCCATAATGAGCGCCCACTACTAAGCGATTAGGGCCGATATTTTTTCCAGTCATCTGCTTTCCTTAAAACAACCCAAACATTTTTAAAGCAATCATCGCGCTTGCACCAAAACCTAAAAGTAAAACCAGAATGGCCGACCGACTCGAATTTGCTTTTTCAACCCCCACTTCTAAATCCAATAAGAGATAGCGAATTCCAGCAAAAAAATGATGCAAGAAAGACCAGATCAAAATAAGCAATACCAATTTAGCGAGTGGGTTAGAAACAAAACGGGCAAATTGAGCAAAGCTGACCTCCGATGCCAAGCTTTTATTAAACAGATACAAGATGAATGGCAAAGCCAGAAATAAAAGGGCTCCGCTAATACGGTGCAGGATAGAAACCTTTCCAGCCCAAGGAAGCCGATAACGAATAAGCTGAGTAATGCCAATATTGCGAAAAACCGGTCTAGGTGCGTTACTCATGGCTGGTTGGAACCCAATTTAAAGAAACCCATATTAATAATTGTTGTGTTGCAACATATTCTATTGGAAACGTCAGGCAAATTGGACATTATTGGAAAAAAAATTAAGGATTCGATCAATTCAAGGCTTTTTTAACTGAGCAAATTAGCATAATGTTGCTGGCTAGTATGGTACTTGGCTAAGCGCAGCTCGACTGGCTTATTGCCATAGGTAAAGGATAAGCGCTCCACTTGCAGTAAAGCAGTCCCTTGGCTGATGCCTAATCTAGAACTTACATGAAGATCTGCCTCTATCGCTTTGATTTTCTCTTCAGCTCTCACCATATGGGTTGAAAATTCAGACTCAAAGAAGGCATACAAGGAGGTAGGCCAACGGTTTAACTCGTCAAGACTAATCCCCTTAAAACGACTGCTGAGTAACCAAATCTCCTCCAGTACGATAGGCTTACCTTGCGCCAACTGAATCCGTTCAATCTGAATCACGCTATCGCCAGTTTGTATTTTTAGAGCCCGCGCTATCCAGCTTAAGGCTTTGACACTTTTGCACGAAAGAAATTGATTTTGTAAAACTAAGGGGGCGTTGGCATCCGAAACTAAGCGGAGAAAACGGTATTCCTTATTGATTTCCTGATGACTGGCTACATAGGTGCCCTTGCCTTGCCTACGCGTTAATAGGTTATCGGCCGCCAAAGAATCAATTGCCTTGCGAACCGTGCCTTGGCTAACCTGAAAACGGGCTGCCAAATCCATCTCACTGGGGATTAAATCCCCTGGCTTCCACTCGCCTGACTGCAAACTAGTCATCAACAAATCTTTAATTTGTTGATAAAGGGGGCTAAATGAAGTAAACGTAGCGGGCACGATCGGATTTTATAAAGAGTCATTCAATCTTATATAAGACATGCGACTAGTGTAAATGTAAACTATTGGGATTCATCGATCTTTATCAGGAGTTAGTAAATGGCAAAAAGCCCTATGCGTGTAGCGGTGACTGGAGCGGCTGGTCAAATTGGTTATTCCCTGTTATTTCGTATTGCCAATGGCGACATGCTCGGCAAAGACCAACCCGTGATTCTGCAATTATTAGAAATTCCAGACGAAAAAGCGCAAAAAGCCTTAAAAGGCGTGATGATGGAAATTGACGACTGCGCTTTCCCTTTGTTGGCTGGCATGAGTGCGCATAGCGACCCAATGGAAGCCTTTAAAGATATTGACATTGCCTTATTGGTAGGTGCGCGTCCTCGTGGGCCTGGGATGGAACGCAAAGATTTACTGTCTGCGAATGCGCAAATCTTTACTGCCCAAGGCAAGGCCCTTGATGCTGTTGCCAAACGGACTGTGAAGGTCTTAGTAGTTGGAAACCCCGCCAACACCAACGCCTATATTGCGATGAAGTCGGCACCCAATTTACCCGCTAAAAACTTCACGGCCATGCTCCGACTTGATCACAATCGTGCGCTTTCGCAATTGGCAAGCAAAACTAACAAAGCTGTAGCCGATATCGAAAAACTAATCGTTTGGGGTAATCACAGCCCAACCATGTACCCCGACTATCGCTTCGCCACAGTCAATGGTCAGTCAGTTAAAGACCTGATTAATGATGCCGCATGGAATAAAGAGGTATTTCTTCCAACCGTTGGCAAACGAGGCGCGGCCATCATCGATGCGCGTGGCTTATCTTCGGCTGCATCGGCCGCCAACGCTGCAATTGATCATGTGCGCGATTGGATCTTAGGTACGAACGGTAAATGGGTCACGATGGGAATCGCTTCACTGGGTCAATACGAGATCCCCAAAGAGGTGATCTACGGCTTTCCCGTGACCTGCCAAAATGGCGAGTACACTTTGGTTGAAGGTTTAGAAATTGACGCTTTCTCCAGAGAGCGAATGACGCATACATTGAATGAATTACTCGAAGAACAAGCTGGAGTGAAGCATTTGTTGATGTAAAACAGTACAAAAATAAAACGCCATTAAAGGGGGTTTGCCAGATGAAACCGATACAGGGTACCGCGACTGTTTTTTGTTTGATGCTAATGGCGAGCTCCGTAATGGGCCAACAAAATTCACAAAAAACCAATTCGCTAGCGACTCCAGTTTCATCAGGGAGCGCTTTGGCAGGCACAGAAGTGAATCTCAACGATGACCTGCATTTATGGACCTGCTCGAACGGAGAAAAGTTTCATACCAAAGGTATCTTTACTAAGATCGCGATGATTCTAAAATCAAAATCCTACGACATGCAAAAAGAGATGTCTTTACCTGGAAGTTTGCGATATAAAAATCAAGAGCATGGGTATGATTTAGTCGTATTAGGCTCAAAAGCCATGCTGTTTAATGTTAAAACCGGTTCACGTGTTGCCGATGACTGCAAAACAGCGGCTATGAAAGAAGGTAAAGAATCGCACCTGATTCAACAAGCCGATAGCATGATCAAGAACTAATGAAATAAGGGCTGTTGAGAGGGGGTATCTTCAGGCATTTCGGCGTGAACGATTTCCCCTAGACGGTCTGGAAACAAAGGGGCTCCGCAGTCGTCGCACAACTCTGGCGCAAATAACATCGCATGCCGAAATACATCTTCCACACCCGATTCATTTAAAGCATCGCAAATTCGTTTTACAAGGCTATCTTCATTAGACACATCGTTCAGTGCATCGCTAGGCACATTTTCGCGATCGTATAAAGGCCATATAACACCATAAATTACGTCAACAGAACCTTTTAAACTAAATGAAATGCGATATTCATCTGCCTGATCTTCACCAAACGCAGCAACCACACAAGACAAACCGGCAGGCGAAAGACTTAAAGTAGTCTCTAAAAAATTGACTGCGGCGCGAATACTTAAAGGACGAACCTGCTTATCAGCCAAGCGGCAATTGGTGAAGTAAGCCTCGGGAAGTAATAATTCAAACTCACACCCCGGCAACAAAGCACCAATCGGTTCTTGCATCGCAGCTTGCCACTCCATCAAACTCACGCCCCGTTCTTGTCGCTGAGGTAACTCAGCCTGCCAGCGAAATAAAGGCTGTGAACTAGGCGCCGCAATCACGGCAATAATAAAGCGCGGATCAGCGAGTACGGCGATTGTCTCCGACATATCGCGTAGTTCCAACTTCATTTCACCACCCAACACAGCGGCTTTCGCCAAGGTTTCTAAGAGCGTTAAGGTTTGAGTATGCGAATGGGGCATCTGATCAATACTGTAGAGCCAAGGAATAATCGCTAAACGTGTGCCATCTGCTGCAACTGAACTCTGCAGTGCTGCTGCGGTTGCCTCTATCACTTGGCTTGGTAATGGGCCAGATGGTATTTGGTAGCGCGTGTGAGCCACAATGGGCATGGCAATCAATAAACAATCCCAGGCCTGATCTTCATGCTGAATCGTGATTGATTCTGCCAAGGTTTCGGCCGAATCAGCCAACACTTCAAAGGCAACAGTATTAATTTTGAAGGTTGCGTCTAACGCTAAATCGATGATATTTTGATGATGGCTTTTTAATAAGCGCATTAAACGTGCCCGCAATCGCCCCTCCCAAAACTGATCCTCAAGCCGACTTCCAGAGGCGGCCAAGGAAATCGAGTCGGCCACCAAACGCTCTGCTTCGGGTGATGAACGTTGGGAAGTTTTGGAACGATGAACAGACATAGTCCTGATTCGATTTTAGGAATTTAAATTAACTGGCTTTAGCACGACGAAATACGGGTTGATTTGGTTTTGATTCGCTCGCACTATAACGATAGCCCTCAGCTTTAAATTGCTTTAAATCGCGAGGATCGTCAATTCGATTCTCAACTACAAAGCGCGCCATTAAACCCCGCGCTCTTTTGGCGTAAAACGAGATGATCTTGTATTTACCGTCTTTGGCATCTTGAAATACAGGCGAAATAATCTCATAACCCAAGTCTTTTGTTTGCACTACTTTGAAATATTCTTCGGAAGCTAAATTTAATAAGACAGGATTTTTTTGTTTAGCTAAAACCTGTTTTAGTGACTTTGTAATTCGGTCACCCCAAAACGCATACAAATCCTTACCGCGCACATTCTTCAGTGCCGTGCCCATTTCCAAGCGATAGGGTTGCATTAAATCCAGCGGTTTTAAAGCGCCATACAATCCAGACAAAATCCGCACATGATCTTGGGCAAAATCAAGGTCTTTGACAGTTAAGCTACTAGCAGCAAAACCTTCATAAACATCGCCATTAAATGCCAATAAAGCGGGTTTGCTGTTGGAGCTACTGAACTTGGTCGACCAATCACGAAAGCGCCCCACATTTAAAGCGGCCAATGAATCCGATACACCCATTAGCTTAGCAAGCTGCTGCGGTGATAATTTTTTTAAGTCAGCAATTAATTGAGCCGATTCAGTAACAAAATCAGGCAAGGTATGCTTTTTTACCGAACTAGGCGTTTCGTAATCAAGCGATTTGGCGGGCGAAAGAACAATCAACATAGGTCATATTTTTAGCTAAAACCTATTCTACTGACAAAAAATCAACGGCAGAAAATTAAGGCTTTGAGCGTGGATAAAAACGTTGAATGAATAAGGCGACAAAGATTCCCAAAAGAATGGCCCATTCCAGCGCAATCGTTAACGTGGCGATGGCAGTAATCACCATCGGCACCCACTCTCTGGGACCGCTATGAAATTCATGGCGCATTTGTTTAAAGTCAATTAATTTCCAAGCCACCGCCAATAAGCTAGCCGAGATCACTAAATAAGGTAGATATTCAGCCAGTGGGGCAATAAACAACAAAATAAGAATTAAAAAGACGGTAGCCATAACGCCCGATAAAGGCGTTTGAGCCCCTGCTGCCAAGTTCACGCCCGAACGATTAAAAGAACCACTGACGGGGTAGGAAGAAAAAAAGGCGCCCGATAAATTAGCCAAGCCCTGCCCTAAAAATTCTTGATTCGCGTCGAAGCGATCTTTTGATTTAAGAGCAAGCGCCCGTCCAATCGACATCGCTTCGGTTGAGGCCAACAACACCATAATCAGTGCTGGGCCGAACAAAGAACGCAAGGATTCGAGAGAAAGGCTTGGCAAAGAAAATGGGGGGAAAGCACTGGGTACTGGCTCGACATAATTAATGCCTAAAAAATCAGGCCAATAGCGCTCTGAAATAAAAACCACTACGCTCGCTACCACGATTGAAACCAGCATCGCAGGAATGTAGCGATTAAAACGACGCCATCCACGAATCATCAACAGTGTAAGCAAAATAATCGTGAGATTTTCGGGATGCCATTGCTGCTGCCAAATCGACTCGGCTGCGGTCATCCAGGTTTTGTAGACGGATAAGTTTTTAGCCAGCCCAATACCCAACAATTGACCGACTTGGCTATTCATAATCAAAATAGCGGCGCCAAAGGTAAAACCAAGAATCACCGAATGCGGGATTAAATCAACCCATTTACCCGCCTTGACCAAAGCCAAAACGATTTGCAAAATGCCGACTAACAATGTCAAGGTAAGAACTAGGGCAACGTATTCGTTTGATCCTGGCAAAGCCAAAGGCGCAATCAATGCCATGGTAGTTAAAGAAATGGCATTAGCCGGGCCGGTCATCATTAAACGACTGGAGCCAAATAAAGCAGCGATCAAGCAAGGCACCATAGCTGCATACAAACCATAATGCGGTGGCATCCCTGCCAGCATCGCATAGGCAATCCCCTGCGGCAACACCACTACTGCACCTGTTAAACCTGCAAAAACATCCGCACGGACAACGCCAGGACGTTTAAATTCTGGCCACCACTGCGCAAAAGGGAAAAAGCGCTTATTCAAAGTACGTTTGGAAACTAGTCTCTAATCGGATGAAACAAGGAATTAAGATCAACATGGCACAATCTGACCACTTAAATTAAGATCAAGAGGTATTGTAGCAATACTTATCAACTGTTAAATAAAATCTGAAGCTTAAAAATGCCTAAAAAATCCAATCCAAAAACCAAAGCGATGATCGACGTTTATAGCTGGGCCACTCCCAATGGTCACAAAATTCACATCATGATGGAAGAATGCGGCTTCAAATTAAATCGTGACTGGCGCGCCATTCCCGTCGACATTGGCAAAGGCGATCAATTTAAACCCGAATTCCTAGCGATCAGTCCCAATAATAAAATTCCTGCGATTCTTGATCCCAATGGTCCAGATGGAAAACCCATTCATCTATTTGAATCGGGTGCTATCTTGTTATACCTTGCTAATAAAACAGGAAAATTTTTACCCAAAACAATTCGCGGCAAGTACGAAACCATGGAATGGCTGATGTTTCAAATGGGCGGTCTAGGACCGATGCTCGGACAAAATCATCACTTTCGTTTATATGCACCCGAAAAAATTGAATATGCGGTTAACCGTTACACCAATGAAGCCAAGCGTTTGTATGGAGTCCTAAATGAACGCTTAAGTAAATCAACTTATATTGCTGGTAATACTTATACGATTGCCGATATAGCGATTTTTCCATGGACACGCGGCTGGGAAAAACAAGGGGTAAATATCAACGACTACCCTGATTTCAAAAAGTGGTTCGAAAAAATCAATCAGCGCCCTGCTGTCAAGCGGGGTGTTGAGGTTCTTACGGCCCTACGCAAACCCTTGATTGACGACCAAGCAAAAGACATTCTATTTGGTAAGGGGCAATACGAAAAATCGAAAAGGAAATAGCACTGGAATAATGCGCTCATGAATGACCTATTTCATTCCAAGCCATTGCCGCCACTTGCTGAGGCAATGCGCCCTAGTACCATTGAAGAGATCGTCGGACAAACGCATTTACTCGGAATAGGTAAGCCTTTGCAATTGGCATTTGCCTCGGGTCAGCCGCACTCGATGATTCTTTGGGGTCCGCCAGGAGTTGGCAAAACGACCTTAGCCCGTCTCTCAGCACAAGCCTTTCAACGCGCTTTCATTGCGATCTCCGCGGTTCTTGCGGGTGTCAAAGAAATTCGTGAGTCGATTGAACAAGCCGAACACAATATGGCGCAGTTTGGTAAACAAACGATTTTATTTGTCGATGAAATCCATCGCTTTAATAAAAGTCAGCAAGATGCGCTGTTGCCACACATTGAATCAGGTCTATTTATTTTTATTGGTGCAACCACCGAGAATCCCTCCTTTGAAGTCAACTCGGCCCTGCTATCGCGCGCGCAAGTTTATGTTTTAAAGTCGCTCAGCGCAGATGAATTACTGGAATTATTGAAACGCGCACGCCAACAAGTATTACCGAATATTGATTTTGATAGCGCCGCATTAAATACCATCGTGCACTATGCTGATGGCGATGCACGACGCTTAATTAATTTAATCGAACAAATTCAAAATGCATTACAAGCTAGTCCATCGATACAAAAAATTGACCAAGCATTTGTTGAAAATGCCCTCACGATTGGCGCACGTCGTTTTGATAAAGGTGGTGATCAATTCTATGATCAAATTTCTGCTTTACATAAATCCGTGCGTGGCTCACATCCTGATGCTGCGCTTTATTGGTTATGTCGCATGCTCGACGGCGGTGCTGACCCCCGCTATTTAGCGCGGCGCATTATTCGGATGGCCTGGGAAGATATTGGTTTAGCTGATCCACGTGCCATGCAACTGGCTAACGATGCTGCACAAACTTATGAACGACTCGGCTCACCCGAAGGCGAACTCGCCTTAGGTCAAGCAGTCGTCTATTTAGCAATTGCTGCTAAAAGCAATGCTAGTTATCAAGCCTATAACGCGGCACGCGCCTTTGTTGCACAAGATCGCAGTCGTGAGGTCCCTGTCCATTTACGCAACGCACCTACCCAGTTGATGAAAGATCTTGGGCATGGGCATGCTTATCGCTATGCTCATGACGAACCCCATGCTTATGCGGCTGGCGAAAGCTATTTGCCCGAAGGAATGCATGAGCCGAACTGGTACCAACCAGTCGAGCGGGGCTTAGAAATCAAAATTGCTGAGCGCATGGCATTTCTACGCGCTTTAGATCAAAAAAAATAGTCCTAAAAGCGTATTTTGTGAAATATCCTATACTGTATAAAAATACAGTATATGAAAATTACCGAACTAAGCCGTCAGGCCCTTTCTAATCAATCGCTTGCTTTACCGCTTTACTCTTGTTTGGCGCCAGCTGGCTTTCCCTCTCCCGCTGCCGATCACTACGATAAACGCCTCGATCTCAACGAATATTTAGTCCTACATCCCGAAGCGACTTTCTTTTTGCGTGTCAAAGGCGATTCGATGTTGGGCGCTGGTATTCATGATGGCGATTTATTAGTAGTCGATCGCTCCACCGAGCCTTCTCATGGACGCGTCATCATTGCGGTACTCGATGGTGAACTCACTGTAAAACGACTGCATCGTCAGCGCGGCAAAATTAGTTTGCGCGCCGATAACCCCGCCTATAGCGATATCGTCATTGCCGATGACCAAGAATTACAGGTTTGGGGTGTAGTGACGCACGTGATTCATAAACCATAAGACACTGCTGAGCCGATCCCTGTGCGTCCTCCATCTAAATCACAATTTGCCTTAGTGGACGGCAATAACTTTTATGTTGCTTGTGAGCGTGTTTTTAACCCCCTCTTAGAAAATAAACCGGTTGTGGTGCTCTCGAATAACGATGGTTGCGTTGTGGCACGTAGCCAAGAAGCTAAAGACTTAGGGATTCGCATGGGAATCCCCTTCTTCGAAGTAAAGCACCTGATTCAAAGTCACAACTTGCTTTGGTTTAGCTCCAATTACACCTTGTATGGCGATATGAGCGCACGTCTAATGAGTCTTTTAGGGGAATTCTCACCGCACCAAGAAGTGTACTCAATCGATGAATGTTTTCTCGACTTCGGTGGCATGACGCGCGATCCCATCGCCTACGCACAAGCGATTCGTAAAAAAACCAAACGGTATCTAGGTTTACCTACCTGCGTTGGTATTGGCAGTAGCAAAACACTAGCCAAGTTGGCTAATCATATCGCCAAAAAACGCCCCTCCTATAGCGGGGTATTTGATTGGGGGGCATGCGATAACCTAAGCGCCGATAGCCTGATGGCGCAAATTCAAGTGGGCGAAGTGTGGGGCGTAGGTCGTCGCCTAAACCAACAATTACAAGCGATGCAAATTCGTACAGTACGCGATTTAAAGTACGCCGAAGCCAGTTTAATTCGTAAACAATTTGGTGTAGTGCTTGAACGCACGGTCGCCGAACTGAATGGCGTTCCGTGTTTAGCTCTGGAAGATACGCAAAGTGCCGGCAACATTCGTAAACAACAGATTATTTCCAGTAAAAGTTTTGGTAAACCGATCCAGCATATTCAAGAATTACGCGAGGCAGTTGTTAGTTACACAGTGCGCGCCGCCGAAAAATTACGTCAACAAAATTCGATGTGCACTCATATCTCAGTTTACATTCGCACCAATCCGTTTTCTCAAAAAAACCCGCCCTATTCCAATAGTATTACTTTGCCTCTAATCTTATCGAGTAACGATAGCCGACGTCTTTCTCAACTAGTCTGTGTTGGTCTTGAGCAAATTTACCGTCCTAACTATTTCTATAAAAAAGCGGGGGTGATGTTATTAGGAATTCATCCCGAAAATCAATTCCAAGGTAATTTGTTTGAACCTAATCATCTTCAATCTAGGCAGCAACAGGCGCGCTCACAAATTCTAATGAAAACCATCGATCAACTCAATCAAACCTATGGTCAGAGCACTCTGATGCTTGCTGGCGCTGGTTTATATGCCCATTGGCGCATGCAAGCAAAACAACGCAGCCCGAACTACACCACAGCTTGGAATCAACTTGCACAAGCCCAAGCCAATTAAAACCAATACAATCCCATTCGTACCCTCATTTTTACTTAAAGGAAATAGCATGCGCCAACGGATTCTTGCCCTGAGCCTCTTTCTAATTGCAGCACTCAGTGGTTTTAGCCAAACCGCTTTGGCTGGACCCAAAGTCGAATTTAAAACAAGCCAAGGTAATTTTGTGATTGAGCTCGATGCCGATAAAGCGCCCAAGACCGTTAATAATTTTTTAAACTACGTTAAAAGTGGTTTTTATAACGGCACCATTTTTCATCGCGTCATTAATGGCTTCATGATTCAAGGAGGTGGCTTTACTGCCGATATGAATGAAAAACCAACTCAGCCTCCAGTCGTATCAGAAGCACAAAATGGTTTAAAAAATCAAATCTATACCATTGCGATGGCCCGTACCGCAGATCCTGACTCAGCTTCGGCACAATTTTTTATTAATGTGAAAGATAATCCAGCGCTCGATTATCCCAATGCGCGCGGCAATGGGTATGCGGTATTTGGAAAAGTCATTTCGGGTAATGACACGATTGATAAAATCAAACAAGTTCCAACTGGGTCACGTGGTCGTTATGGCGATGTTCCTATCAATACCGTCACGATTGAATCTGCCACCCTATTAAAATAAGCCCAATCAATGCTGCTGCTTGATGATGCAGAAAGTTCGGCCAAACAGCCTAGTAGTCGCTTATACGGCGAAGTACAGCAACAATGGCGTGCGCAAGAATGGCAGGAGGTTCCAGCCTGCCTCGAGGCAATTGAAGCAGCATTAAAAAACCAGCACTATGTGGTTGCGGTTTTTGCTTATGAATTAGGTCTGCATCTCCAAAAAATACCGCTGCAATACCAAGCCAACACCCCGCTAATTCAGGCTTGGTCATTCAATTCGGTTGAAAAAATATCGAAGCAAGCGGTCGACGACTATCTCAGTATGCAAATCAATGCATTACAAAATGATTCACACATTAGCGGTATCTGCGACTTAAGTCATAGTGTCACGCAAGCCCAATTTGAAGATTCAATCGAGACGATTCAAGAGTGGATACGCAAGGGTGACACCTATCAAATTAATCGCACCTATCAAATTCAAGGCAGTTTCTATGGCGCCCCATTAGCTCTCTATGCTCGTTTACGAAGCCGTCAACCGGGACGCTATGGCGCTTTTATCCAAATCGATGACACCTGCATCTTGTCCCAATCACCGGAATTATTTATTCAAAAAAAGAATAATCAACTCGAGGCTAGACCCATGAAAGGGACTGCTGACGCTTTTCTGCAACAGGCCAGCGATCTTTCCGATGATCCTAAAAATCAAGCTGAAAACGTCATGATCGTTGATCTCTTGCGCAACGATCTCAGCAAAATTGCTCTACCCAATAGCGTTAAGGTTCCTGCTTTATTTGAAGTCAATCGCTACGGCAATGTCTTGCAAATGACGTCCACCATACAAGCCGAAGCCAAACCAAAACTGTCTTTATTAGAAATACTCAAAGCCATTTTCCCCTGCGGTTCAGTGACGGGAGCCCCCAAAAAACGGAGTATGGAAATTATTCAAGCGCTTGAACAAACTCCACGTGGCTGGTATTGCGGTGCGCTAGGATGGTTTGATCCAGACGATCACTTTGCGCTGAGTGTGCCTATCCGAACTTTACAACTCGAGATGAATCCCGCTTCCGGAAAAAAGCACTTTATCTTGGGAATTGGTGCTGGCGTCACAATCGATTCAGAACCTCGCCAAGAATGGCAAGAATGTTCAATTAAAGCAAAGTTTTTAACTGAACTCAAAGGCGAGATTGGTTTATTTGAAACTATGCGGGTGCAAGCTAATAATCCAAACTCGCAGCGCATCCCTCTGTTACAAGCCCATTTAAACCGCCTAGAAAATTCAGCGCGGGCGCTGTGCATTCCTTTTTCACGCGATGCCGCCGAACTGTTAATCAATGAATTATTAAATATAGTGCCACCTGAAAAAAACGTTCGCCTGCGATTGGATTTAAGTCATCATGGCAAGCTCAGTTCAAATCATGGTGTGATCGACGATTTGCCAACACTGAATACTATTTTTTGGGCTAGCGATTTAATCCCAGATGCACGCATGCATTCCGAAAATGCTTTGCTGCTTCACAAAACTACGCAACGCCAACTCTATGATCAAGCTTGGCAAACTGCCGAAGCACGCGGTGGTTTCGATGCGATTTTTGAAAATGAAAAAGGCTTTGTTACCGAAGGCGGAAGAACCAGCCTATTTATTCGTCCAGCTAACACTCAGGAATGGTTAACGCCACCCTTATCGGCTGGGGTTTTACCGGGTGTAATGCGCCAACATATCTTGCAGGACCCCAAATGGAATGCCCATGAGGCAAACCTGACTAAAAAAGATGTTTCAATAGCAGAAGAAATGATGTTAACCAATGCCTTGCGCGGAACCATATCTGTTGTTTTATCAAAACCCGAATAACCATCTTGCGATTTCTATTTTCTCTCAATGAACTATTGCTCTCTTTGCGGCGCTAAGGTCAAGCTTCAAATTCCCTCAGACGATACGCGCGAACGTCATGTCTGTGAAGCGTGTGGAGAAATTCATTACTTAAATCCGAGAAATGTCGTTGGCACCATCCCTATTTGGCGTCAGCAAATTTTGCTCTGCAAGCGAGCCATTGAACCGCGTTTAGGTTACTGGACTTTACCGGCAGGATTTTTAGAAATTGGTGAAAGCACCACGGCTGGTGCGATTCGCGAAACCACAGAAGAAGCGGGTGCTCGGGTCCAAATTGGGCCCCTGTTCTCTTTGCTCAACGTGGCCCATGTAGAACAAGTTCATTTATTTTATTTGGCTGAAATGCAATCGCCTGAATTTTCAGCAGGAGAAGAGAGTTTAGAAGTGGCTTTATTTGATGAAGCCGATATTCCATGGCAAGAAATCGCCTTTCCCACCGTAAAACAAACTTTGCAGTGGTTTTTAGAAGATCGCGCTGCAGGCCTTTTAGAAAAAGGCAAACCGACTCATGTCCATTCACGCGATATTGAACGTGGCGAACGCATTTAAGATGTCAGTATAAAAATGACTCGTGCTAGCCGAATTCCTTGGCTGGGTCCACTGGACGCTTTTCCAGATCCCCGCACTCAAGCCGACCCAGACCCCGAGGTGCCTGGTTTATTAGCGGTTAGCGAACATTTAGAAGCACAGCAACTAGCAAGAGCTTATCGTCAGGGAATTTTTCCTTGGTACTCCGAAAATCAACCCGTCTTATGGTGGTCCCCCAACCCAAGAATGGTGCTTTATCCGAAGGAATTTCATGTCAGCGAATCATTTCAGAAAACCTTACGGCAGATAATGAAAGACGAATCTTCTGAAATTCGCGTAGACGATGACTTTACTGCAGTGATTCAGGCCTGCGCAACTACCAGTCGCAAAGGTCAAGATGGCACTTGGATCACCCACGAAATCGTCAATGCTTACACCACCCTATTTGAAAATAAGCTAGCCCACTCGATTGCGCTTTATCAAAACGAAGAAATACAAGGGGGCTTGTATTGCGTGGCAATGGGTCAAATGGTGTTTGGGGAATCGATGTTTAGCCGCAGCAGCGATAGCTCTAAAATCGCCTTGGCAGCTTTATGTGCTTGGTGCTACGATCTTGGTGTGGACCTCATTGATTGCCAACAAGAAACCCCTCATTTACGCTCACTCGGTGGCAGGCCAATTGATCGCACCGCCTTTTTAGATCACCTTGCCAAAGCAACCGTCACTACTTCGAATCCGCACTGGCAATTTAATAAAGCGGTATTACAGCGTTGGCTATGAGTCAGATTAAAGAACTCCCGCTTACCGCGATCCAGTTTTATGCCACTGCGCCCTATCCTTGCAGTTACTTACCCAATCAATTAGCACGCTCACAGGTAGCTACCCCATCCCATGCGATTCAAGCGGATGTATACGGCGAGCTAGTCAATGCTGGTTTTCGACGCAGTGGATTATTTACGTATCGCCCTTATTGCGATTCCTGCTCGGCCTGTATTGCTACTCGCATACCCACATCCGCATTTCAAGCGAATCGCAGCCAACGCCGTGCCTTACAAAAGCACAGCGGCTTGCAAGTGGCAGTGCTTAGTTTGGCGTATTCCGATGAGCATTACAGCCTGTACCAACAATATCAATCCAATCGACATAGCGGAAGCGATATGGAACGCGATGATCGCGAACAATATATGCAATTTTTATTACAAAGTCGGGTGAACTCGCGTTTAGTTGAGTTTCGAGATGGGCCAAATCATGCTCATCCTGGACGGCTTAGGATGGTCAGCATCATCGATATTCTCGAACAGGGTATTTCCTCGGTATATACCTTTTATGACACCGCTGATCAGTTGGCTAGTTATGGTACGTATAGTGTTCTGTGGCAAATCGAACAATGTAAGCAACTTAAACTAGCTTATCTTTATTTGGGCTATTACATTGAGAACAGTAAAAAGATGTCCTATAAAGCAAAATTTCAACCGATCGAGGGTTTAATCGATGATCAGTGGCAAGCTCTAAAAAAGCCTGAAGCTAATTCCCCTGCCCGATGATCAATCCTTATTCATTTCTGCGCCCTTTACTGTTTCAGCTCGACCCCGAAGTGGCGCACGACTTAGCGCTGAGCAATATGAAACGCGCCGAGCAACTGGGTTTATTAAAACACCTCACTCCATGCGTCCCGTCAGCGCCACTGCAAGTGTGCGGGATTGATTTTCCGAATCCCGTTGGTCTCGCTGCCGGTTTAGATAAAGACGGTCGTTATATTGATGCACTAGCCGCTTTAGGATTTGGTTTTTTGGAAATCGGTACGGTGACTCCGCTAGCCCAAGCAGGCAATCCAAAACCGCGCATGTTTCGCCTACCAAGTGCAAATGCCCTAATTAATCGTATGGGATTTAATAATGACGGTGTCACTGCATGCGTCGAACGCGTCAAGCAATCGCGTTATTGGCAAAACGGTGGTGTGCTAGGAATGAATATCGGTAAGAATGCCATCACCCCGATTGAACGCGCCTCTGAGGATTACATCAAGGCAATGAATGCGGTTTATGAAGTCGCTACCTATATCACCGTCAACATTTCCTCGCCGAATACAAAAAATTTACGTGATTTACAAAATGAAGAACAACTCAAACAACTCTTAAATTCACTGAACTTAGCTCGCACCCGCTTAAGTCAACAATATGGAATTCGTAAACCCCTCTTTTTAAAAATTGCACCCGACTTAAACGATGCTGAAATTCAGTTAATTGCCAATCTGTTACTTGAATATCAGATTGATGCGGTGATTGCTACTAACACAACAGTAGCGCGCGACGCGATCCAGGGTTTAAATCATAGTGAAGAAGTGGGCGGTCTTTCTGGGGCGCCATTAATATCGCTTTCGAATCGTGTGATTCAAACTCTGCATCGCCACTTACAAAACCAAATTCCCATTATTGGGGTTGGTGGAATCCTCACTGGCAGCGATGCTAAGCAAAAGATCGATGCTGGCGCACGCTTAGTGCAAATTTATACGGGCCTGATTTATCAGGGACCCCAATTAATTCAAGACAGCGTTCGCGCAATCCAAAACTAAATTAATCCGACTACAACTGCAAACTATCGCGCGTTACTTCACGTATATCGGTATTGCCTGTTAGCGCCATCGTTACATCCAACTCCTTACGAATAATTTCCAAGGCGGTTGACACACCTGCTTCGCCCATCGCACCCAAGCCGTATAGCCATGCTTTACCGATCAAACAGCCTGTGGCCCCTAACGCAATTGATTTAAAAACATCTTGCCCACTTTGAATACCGCCATCTATCCACACTTCAGTACGATCGCCAATTGCTTCGACAATTTTGGGCAAAGCTCGAATCGCAGGTGACGCTCCATCCAGCTGACGTCCGCCATGATTACTGACTACCAAAGCATCGATCCCCACTTGCGCAGCCATGCGCGCATCTTGGACGTCGAGCACCCCTTTAACAATTAATTTTCCACCCCATAAGCTTTTCACCCAAGCCACATCATCCCAACTTAAAGTCGGATCAAATTGGCCTGCGATCCATTGCGATAAATTATTAATTCCAGTCGTGTCTTTCACGTACCCATCTAAATTCCCAAAGGTTTTCCGTTTGGTTGTCAGCATATTCATCGCCCAAGGAATTTTTTTGCACATATCGAGCGCATTCGACAAGGTCATGCGAGGTGGCACGCTTAAACCATTGCGAATATCCATATGCCGCTGACCCTGAATTTGTAAGTCCATCGTCAGCATCAATGCAGAAACCTTGGCTCGCTTGGCGCGGGCAATTAAATCTGCCACAAAATCACGATCGCGCATGACATACAGTTGAAACCAAAATGGTTTGCTCACCGCAGCGCTCACGTCCTCAATCGAACAAATCGACATGGTTGATAAAGTAAACGGAATGCCTGCCTTTTCAGCAGCCAGGGCGCCTAAAATTTCACCATTCGCCCAATTTAGGCCAGTTAAACCGGTCGGTGCAATCGCCAATGGCATATTCACATCTTCACCGAGCATGGTTGTTTTGGTACTGCGATTTTCGACATTCCAACCCACTCGTTGACGTAGGCCAATTTCAGCAAAGGCAGCGCGATTTCCGCGCAAAGTCTGCTCGTCGTAAGAACCGCGGTCGACGTAATCGAAAACCGCTTTGGGAACCCGACGACGTGCCATTTGGCGCAAATCTTCAATATTGGTAATGACCGGCATAAACCTTCCTTAAATTGAACTACCCACCAAAAAATAACAAAATCAAGCTAGATTATAGGGATCCATATTTCATAATATGCAATTTTCTGCAAACTCGATACAATATCCATTATGAACTCGGATCAAGCCAATCAGCCTTTAAGTACGCTTAGCAAAGCGCACAAGAACAACGGCGAGGCAAGCAAAACTGCGATTCAGGTAATTGAGCGGATGATGAATCTTCTCGACGCCTTGGCTGAACACGAAGAAGCAAGCAGTCTTAAAGACTTATCCAAGCAAACCGGTCTACACCCCTCTACCGCACACCGCATCCTCAATGATATGGTGGCATGCCGCTTAGTAGAGCGCGCAGATGGGGGTAGCTATCGCTTAGGCTTGCGCCTTCTCGAACTGGGTAATTTAGTGAAAGAACGTTTATCGGTTCGTGATGCCGCTCAACTACCGATGCGCGCCCTGCATAAACTCACTGGCGAGACCGTTAACCTCTCGGTTCGACAAGGCGATGAAATTGTTTATATTGATCGCGCCTACAGTGAACGCTCTGGTATGCAGGTGGTCCGTGCTATCGGAGGGCGTGCGCCTTTGCATCTCACTTCGGTTGGTAAATTATTTTTAGCTAGCGACGATCCCAATCAAGTACGAGCTTATGCCACTCGAACGGGGCTAGCTGGGCATACCCGTAACAGCCTAACTCAAATCAATAAACTCGAAAACGAATTAAGCCATGTCCGCGAGAACGGTCATGCGCGTGATAATGAAGAATTGGAATTAGGGGTAAGTTGTCTGGCTGCTGGAATTCTGGATGATGCCGGCAAATTAGTTGCTGGTTTATCCCTCAGCTCACCAACCGATCGGATGCAGGCTGATTGGTTAAAGGCTTTGCAAGATACCGCCTTACAAATCTCTAAAGGCTTGGGTTATAAGGTCACTATCGGATCAAACCCATCTACATCAGTCGCCTAATTGCCTTCGGCTCTAAGGGGGCGTAATGCTCAATCCAATCTTTAACGCGTACCGCATCAGCAAAACGCGATTGCGTTCCCACCGAATCTAAAAAGACCAACAAAAATGGATGCCCGTTAACACGTGCTTGCATCACCAAGCACTTACCAGCCGCGGAAATATACCCTGTTTTTTGAAGACCAATATCCATATCCCCCGAACGCACCAGTCGATTGGTATTTAAAAATGTTTGCGGACGATTCTGAATCATCAAGGTTAAATCAGGCCAGGTCGAAAACTCACGAATTAACTCATATGCATATGCTGCATTTAGCATGCGCGTTAAATCCTCTACTGTAGAAACATTTTCACTTAATAAGCCAGTTGGGTCAGCAAACTTCGATTGATGCATCCCTAGGTCTTGAGCCTTGGCATTCATCGCGGGTATAAAAGCCTGTAAGCCCCCAGGATAATTGCGCGCCAAAGTATAGGCAGCCCGATTTTCGGATGACATCAAGGCTAAAAGCAGAGCCTCTTGTCGCGTTAATTTAGTCCCTAAGCCCAGCCTTGACTTGTTGTATATCTTGACGTCCTCGGGATTAATGGTGATGACTTCATCTAAAGGCAAATTTGCATCGAGCACCACCATGGCTGTCATCAGTTTTGTAATCGAAGCAATCGGTAGTGCTACGCCAGGGTTCTTTTCGAATAAAACGTCTTTTGTTTCTTGTGAAACTACCATGGCGGCGCTCGATTTAAGATTCAACTCGTCGGACTGGCCGCGCAAGCCCACTACAGCCGCTGAAGAAGGACGCACTGCTTGAGTTTTTGCCGCCGCCTTAGTTACTGTGACACGAACTGGTTTTTTAGTGGCCGCCTTTTCAGCGGCATTTTGAGCGCGCTTGGTAACGGTTTGCGCCAGCACAGGCGAACCGGTGAATACCGAGAACAGAAGGAAGGCCAATAGCGCTTGAAATACAGACGTTTGTTTCATCAATTAAATATCAAGATGGGCTATGGGTATTGGCAAAAGCATCATTATCACCGATCTAGGTAATTTTGTAAGTAATTGAATTTAATACTTTTTTTATTTGTTGCAATGCAACAAATAAAAAGATATAATTCGTTCAGGCTTCAAAAAATCAGTAACACTACCAAGAAACAACAGACCCAACCCCAATATCCCAACAAACGGAGTAAGTAATGAACCTAACGCCAGAACAAATCGCTGCAGCACACAAAGCTAATTTAGAAACCCTAACCGGCCTCACTACTCAAGCCCTCAAAAGCATCGAGCAATTGGTTGAGTTAAATATGCAAATCGCTAAGTCCACCCTCACCGATAACGTCGAAAAAGCAAAAAAAACGCTTGAAATTAAAGATGTTCAACAATTGATTCAACATCAATCCGATATGGTTCAACCGATGGCTGAAAAAATTATGTCATATAGCCGTAGTTTGTATGAGATTGCTCAAGAAGCCCAGCAATCCATGACCAAGGTCGCTGAGTCTGAAATCAAAGAAACCCAGAAAAAGATGCAAGAGATGATGGAAAATTGGCAAAAAAATGCACCCGCTGGATCAGATGCTGCTGTTCAAGCTATGAAACAAGCGATTGCTGCTGCAACCAACACATTTGAAAGCAGTCAAAAGGCAGTAAAGCACGCTATCGATGTTGCTCAAAATAATATGAATTCAGCGACCGAAAGCCTAACTAAAGTCGTGAGCTCTGCAGCCAAAGCTAGCAAAAAGTAAACTCTTAGCCCCCAAGCTAACAATAAAAAGGTCGCTCATCGAGCGACCTTTTTTCATACTAGTCAATACTTTAGCGCTCTGTAGTGAGTGCCTATTATTTTTTCTTGACTGGCGGTAAATCAGTGCAATGCCCATGAGCCGCTTCGGCGGCCAATCCCACTGACTCACCCAGAGTAGGATGAGGGTGAATTGTTTTACCAATATCAACTGCGTCAGCGCCCATTTCAATCGCCAAACACACTTCGCCAATTAGATCACCCGCATGAGTCCCCACAATACCACCACCAATAATACGGTGAGTATTGGCATCAAATAGTAATTTAGTAAAGCCCTCGTCGCGTCCATTAGCAATCGCGCGGCCGCTAGCAGCCCATGGAAATAATCCTTTTTCATAAGCAATACCCTGAGCCTTACATTGTTCCTCGGTTAAACCTGCCCAAGCCACTTCTGGATCGGTGTAAGCAACTGAAGGAATTTGCTTTGCATCAAAATACGACTTTTGTCCGGCCGCCACTTCAGCCGCAACATGACCCTCATGCACCGCTTTATGAGCCAACATCGGTTGACCAATAATGTCACCAATCGCAAATAGGTGAGCAACATTGGTGCGCATTTGTGAGTCCACTGGAATAAAACCACGCTCATCGACCTGAACTCCAGCCAAACTGGCATCGATTTTCTTACCGTTGGGGGTTCTGCCCACCGCAACCAAAACTAAATCATAGATCTGTGGAGTGGCTGGGGCCTGCTCGCCTTCGAAGCTGACTTCGATTCCCTCTGATTTTGCTTCTGCTTTAGTGGCACGCGTTTTTAACATCACCCGATCAAAGCGATGCGCATTCATCTTATCCCACACCTTTACTAAGTCGCGATCAGCTCCCGCCATTAATCCATCCATCATTTCGGCAATATCGACTCGAGTTCCTAGCGTGCTATAGACGGTGGCCATTTCCAAACCAATAATGCCGCCGCCAATCACCAACATCCGCTGGGGAATGGTATTTAGCAACAGGGCTCCTGTGCTATCAACAATGCGAGGATCTTTTGGTAAAAAAGGCAAGCTAACGGGCTGACTTCCAGCTGCAATAATGGCTTTTTGAAAACGAATCACTTCTTTCTGACCATTGAATTCTTGTCCACTACCCTCAGTCAAATTGACTTCAAGGTGATGGGCATCAATAAAACGCCCAAGACCTCGAACGGTAGTTACTTTTCTTGCTTTAGCCATTCCTGCCAGACCACCCGTTAATTTAGCTATCACACCGTCTTTATAACTACGCAATTGGTCTAGATTAATTTTAGGTGCGCCAAAATCAATTCCATGCTTTGACATGGCTTTCACTTCATCCATGACTGCAGCAGTATGCAAAAGTGCTTTCGAAGGAATACAGCCGACATTTAAACAAACACCGCCCAATGTGGCATAGCGCTCCACTAAAATCGTATTTAAACCTAAATCGGCGGCTCGAAATGCAGCACTGTAACCGCCAGGACCAGAACCCAAAACTAAGACTTCACATTCGCGCTGAACTGGTCCACTGTAACTCCCTGCTGGAAGTGGTATCGGTGGAGCCGATGCGGATTGGTTTGCAGCAGAAGCAATTGATGGGGTTGCCGCAATCGGAGGAGTTGTTGGAGTTGCGCTTGCCGATGCCGCGGCGCCACTTAATTCCAATTGAGCAATGATTGAACCTTTGCTGACCTTATCTCCTACTTTGACATTGAGACTAATCAAGGTTCCAGATTGATCCGATGGCACTTCCATGGTGGCCTTATCCGATTCAAGAACAATTAAAGCCTGTTCTTTTTCGATCGCATCACCAGGCTTAACCAAAACCTCAATCACAGGCACATCGTCAAAATCACCAATATCAGGAACTGCAATACCGTGCTGAGCCATTCAATTTCCTTAAAGAACAGCGCGGCGAAAATCGGCCAAGAGCTGAGCAATATAAACAGTGAAGCGGGTTGCTAAAGCACCGTCAATCACGCGATGATCTGCGGTTAATGACAGTGGGCAAATTAAGCGAGGAACAAATTCCTTACCATTCCAAACGGGTTTCATTGCTGCCTTGCTAACCCCCAAAATGGCCACTTCAGGGGCATTAATAATCGGGGCAAAATATGTTCCACCAATACCACCCAAAGAAGAAATCGTAAAACTAGCGCCCTGCATTTGATCTGGCTTCAGTTTTCCATCGCGCGCCAAGGCGGCTAATTCGGCCGTTTCGCGAGCAATCTCGAAGATTCCTTTTTGATCCACATTGCGGATCACAGGTACTACCAAACCATTTGGGGTATCTGCAGCAAACGCAATATGAAAATACTTTTTTAATACCAATTCATCACCATCGAGTGAGGAATTAAATTCAGGGTATTTTTTTAATGCTGCAACCGAAGCTTTCATTAAGAAAGCGAGCATCGTAATTTTGCTTCCCTGCTTTTCATTTTCTTTATTGGTCGAAACGCGAAACGCTTCTAAATCGGTAATGTCAGCGTCTTCATGAAAAGTTACCCCAGGAATCATGACCCAATTGCGTGCTAAATTGGCCGATGATAATTTCTTAATCCGCGATAAAGCCTGACGTTCGGTAGGACCAAACTTATTGAAATCAACTTTGGGCCACGGTAATAAATTGAATCCACCTAAAGATCCGCCACTGCTAGCAGCGCCACCTAAACTTTGAGCGCCACTCATCACTGATTTTACAAATGCTTGTACATCATCTTGCAAAATCCGACCCTTTGGACCGCTACCGCTAACTTGAGAAATAGTCACGCCCAATTCACGTGCAAATTTTCGAACCGAAGGACTAGCATGAGCTGAACCAGCAATAGCCTGAGCCGTATTGGGTACGGCAGACGGAGCACTGATTTCTGTTTTGATCAATTCCTTACTTGGCACCCCCGCCATTACTTGGGGGCTGGGCTGCGGTGGCGCGAGATTCACTACAGGCGTAGGAACTGGCTGGTTTACTGAAGAAGAGGATGCTGGGGCAGACTGACTTGATGCTGCCTCGGAAATCTCCATCAAAACAATGATTTTGCCTTCCGCTACAGTATCGCCCACCTTTACTTTGATCTCTTTCACGATACCCGCATGCGAAGAAGGCACATCCATCGTGGCTTTATCCGACTCTAGCGTGACTAGAGATTGATCTTGATCAACGGTATCGCCTACTTTAACCAATATCTCAATCACGGGGACGTCGGCAAAATCACCAATATCCGGAACCTTCACTTCAATCAATTGACTCATGATTAACTCGTTCCCTTAAACCGTCATTGGATTTGGTTTTTGTGTATCGATCTGGTATTTTTGAATCGCTGCCGCCACTGTCGATCGATCAATCTCGCCAGAATCTGCCAGAGCCTTTAAGGCAGCCAAAACTACCCAATGCCGATCTACCTCAAAAAAGTGGCGCAACTGTTCGCGCGTATCCGAACGACCAAAACCATCGGTGCCTAATACTTCGTAACGACGGCCGAGATTCTGAATCGCAGGTCGAATTTGTTCAGCAAACATGCGCATATAGTCGGTTGCGGCAATGACAGGACCTTTTGTATCTTTTAGACAGGTTTCAACGTGCGACAGCTTTGGCTCACCCGCTGGATTTAAAAGATTATGGCGATTCACCGTATTCCAATCGCGACCTAATTCATTAAAGCTGGGACATCCCCAAATATCGGTGGCAATACCCCAATCGTGTTGCAATAAGTCGGCCGCTGCGATCACTTCTCTGAAGATCGTGCCGCTACCTAGTAATTGCACACGCGCTTTAGCGTTAGCATCACCAACCGTGCTTAACTTATACATCCCTTTAATAATGTCTTGCTCCACTCCAGCAGGCATTGCTGGGTGAGGATAATTTTCATTCATTAAAGTAATGTAGTAATACACGTCTTCTTGATCGGTCAACATACGGCGCATACCATCTTGAATTACCACGGCCAACTCAAACGAGAAAGTCGGGTCATAGCTAATGCAATTCGGTACCGCTGAACTCCAAATATGGCTGTGCCCATCTTCGTGTTGCAAGCCTTCACCATTTAAGGTGGTTCGACCAGCAGTACCGCCTAGCAAGAAACCGCGAGTCCGCATATCGGCCGCAGCCCAGGCTAAATCGCCAATCCGCTGAAATCCAAACATCGAATAAAAAATATAAAAAGGCAGCATCGGTACGCCGTGGGTTGAATAGGAGGTGCCAGCAGCAATCCAATCGCACATCCCCCCCGCCTCATTAATACCCTCTTGCAAAATCTGACCTTGCTGATGCTCCTTATAGAACATCAATTGATCATGGTCTTCGGGCGTATAGAGTTGTCCAAATTGATGCCAGATACCTAATTGCCTAAACATGCCCTCCATCCCAAAAGTACGTGACTCGTCGGGAATAATCGGCACAACGCGTTGACCCATTCCTTTATCCCTAACAATAGTATTTAGCAAACGCACAAAAACCATCGTAGTAGAAACTTCACGTCCTTCGGCAGTTGCTTCCAATAAGCCCGAAAAAGTACTGAGTGCAGGTACTGGCAAACTTTCGGCTTTGGTACGTCGCTGCGGCAAATAACCCCCCAACTCCATACGACGCTGCTTCATATACTCCAACTCAGGGCTTCCCTCGGCAAATTGCACAAAAGGAATCTCATCCAAGTCTTCGTCTTTTACAGGAATATTGAAACGATCGCGGAAATTACGCACATCACTAGCGCCCATTTTTTTAGTATTGTGGGCGGTATTCATTCCCTCACCCGATGCGCCCATGCCATAACCTTTAATGGTCTTTGCCAAAATCACCGTAGGTTGACCTTGATGATTTACAGCGGAATGGTATGCAGCAAATACTTTGTGGGGATCGTGTCCGCCGCGATTCAAATTCCAAATATCGTCATCACTCCAATCGGCTACCAAGGCTTTTAGTTCGGGAGTATTAAATACCACCTCGCGAACATAGGCGCCATTTCTTGACTTTAAGGTTTGATATTCACCGTCGACGATTTCGCCCAGACGTTGCATTAAAAGACCTTTTTTATCGCGTGCGAACAAGGCATCCCAATGACTACCCCAAACCACTTTAATCACATTCCAACCTGCTCCACGGAATTCGCTTTCTAATTCTTGAATAATTTTTCCATTACCGCGCACAGGGCCATCGAGGCGTTGCAAATTGCAGTTCACGACAAAGATTAAGTTATCCAACTTCTCGCGACCCGCCATACCAATAGCACCCAAAGATTCGGGTTCGTCGGTTTCGCCATCACCTAAAAAAGCCCATACCTTTCGGCCATCGGTTTTGGCAAAACCACGATCGCGCAAGTAACGCATAAAACGGGCTTGATAAATTGCCATAATCGGCCCCAGTCCCATTGACACCGTTGGGAACTGCCAAAAATCAGGCATCAACCAAGGATGAGGGTAGCTCGATATACCTTGCCCACCCACTTCTTGGCGGAAATGATCGAGTTGAGCGTGGCTTAATCGACCCAGCATATAGGCTCTAGAGTAAACACCGGGCGCCGAGTGGCCTTGAACAAAAACTAAATCGCCGCCGTGAGAATCAGATGGGGCGTGCCAAAAATGATTAAAACCAACATCATATAAAGTAGCAGCCGATTGAAAGGAAGAAATATGACCACCGACATTGGTCGTTTTATTGGCACGCAATACCATCGCCATCGCATTCCAGCGAGTATAAGAACGAATCTGATGCTCAATATTTTGATCGCCCGGAATCCGTGCTTGCAACTCCACTGGGATGGTATTGATATAAGGGGTTTCAGCATGGAAGGCTTGGTTAACTCCATTTACTCTAGCGTGCGATATTTGCTGGTCGATTAAATAAGCAGCTCGCTCTGGACCTTCATTTTTAATGACCCCATCGAGGGCCTGAAGCCATTCTTGGGTTTCGCCGGGATCCTTATCCTCGCTTAGGCCCATGGTGTTAATGGGTAGATTCTCTGGAACTGCTGCCATAAAGCCTCCAATAGTGGTTCATCGTTGCTGAGTATTGCATCGATTCTTTTGCCAGTAAATTGTGTTTACCGAATGCCTAGCATTTTAAGAATGCCAAAAATGCTTGACAAGAAATATTTCATATAACGGGATTATTTGTCATATTATGAAATAATATTGCAGTGCAGAGGCGCCTAAGGTAAAACGCTAAACTATTGAAATCGTGAAAAAAACCTCACCCAAAACAGCCATGCCAAGCAATCAGCTAGCTTGGGTCGAGCGCTTAAAGAAGATACTGACTCTTCAGCGCGTCATCGGTAGCAAAATTATTTACACGCCATTATTGGCGATTATCTTATTTGTTTTGGTGATGGGGGTGATCTTAGGTACCCTCCAATTACAAGAACGCCAACAACAAGAAGGCGCCCTATTTAGAGAGCTCGCATTAGTTCAGCAACGCATACAACTGCGCTTTGTATCCAATGGCGAAATCATCGAATCGATTGCGCGCGACCTTGGCAATTCTCAAGGTGATACTTCTTTACGCAAATCCGTACTCGAGAAATCGCTCTCCTTTGTCATGAGCAATCAAGAGGTTGTTCAAATCATGTGGCTCAATGAAAATGAGTGGCGGCAATGGATGATTCCAGCCGCCTCAAAAAGTAATGAGTGGCTCGATCGAGCCCCCAATTCTGAAGCCTTGCAGCAACAATTACGCCGCGCTATTTACCTCAGTCGCGAAACCAATCGTGCCTCTTATAGTCAAATGGTGCAACTCCAATTTACTAAAGATGAACCCTATATGCGCGATTATCAATCGGTATTTTGGGAAGTAGTACCCACCACCAAAAATGGCGAGATATCGGGCGCCCTAGCTGTTCTCTACTCAGGGCAGGGAATTTTAAATTACATCATCCCCAGCGAAATTAAAAACCAATATCGCTTTTCTTTAATCAACCAAAATAATGAAGTCTTGGCGATTTCCTCCGATCGAGATACCCCTTTTCGCGCATTAAGTAGCGAAACCATGTTAGATTTTGGCGCGCTGGGACCGAATGTCACGTTACGCGTAGATACTTATCCGCCACCAACGAATTTAACCTTACGCATGCTATTGGGGGTTGTGATTTGCTTAAGCCTGTTTGTGGTCTGGAGTTTATGGTCTGTGTTGAAACAAATTCAAGTCCGTCAACAAACTGAAGCAAACCTACGAACCGAAACTAGTTTTCGCCGAGTGATTGAAGATTCAACTCCGATTGGCATCCGCGCTCATGACATGGAAAAACGCATTACCTATGTGAATCGCTCCTTTTCAGAATTAACCGGTTGGCAACCCGAAGAGTTGATTGGTTTAAAACCACCATTCCCATTCTGGCCCGCCGAACATCAAGAAGAACTGATGGAGAAAATGGAGTACGCTCTGAGTTCAAATGATAAGCGCGCTATTGACGGAACGATTCAAAAACGCGACGGCACTCGAATTGCAACCCGCACCTTTGTTGCGCCCCTGATTAATGAAAAAGGCCAACAAACTGGTTGGGTTACCTCCTTAATTGACGTTTCTGAACCAAAACGAATTCGCGAAGAGTTAACAGCAACCCAAGAACGTTTTGTAACAGTACTTGAAGGATTGGATGCAGCAGTATCAGTAGTCTCGATCGAAAACGGTGATCTCTTGTTTGCCAATCGCTACTATCGCGAACGGTTTGGTGAAACTTCGGTCGGCCATATTGATTTAGCGGGTCATGAAATGGATCCTAGCTCGATGATGGGTTTGGGAGACGACACTATAGATGCTTTAGCTGGATTGCCCGCCTCTATTTTGGAAATAAATCGTAGTTCGGAAACCCAAGAAATTCAATTACGTAGTGATGCAAATCGCTGGTATGAAGTACGTCGACGTTTTATTCCATGGGTCGATGGTCACTTGGCTCAACTGTTGATTGCTACCGACATTACCTTACGAAAAAACACTGAGGCACTGGCTAGGCAACAGGAAGAACGCATGCAATTTACCAGTCGCTTAACTACCATGGGTGAAATGGCATCGTCGCTGGCGCACGAACTCAACCAGCCGCTTTCGGCAATTACAAACTATTGCAATGGAATCGCCAAACGCTTGTCTGGAAGCAGTAGCGACTTAGCCCAAGAACTATTGCCTGCTCTTAAAAAAGCAAGCGAACAAGCGCATCGGGCCGGAACCATCATTCAGCGCATTCGAAGCTTTGTGAAACGCAGCGAACCACAAAACAAACTTAGTCGAATTGAAGACATTATTGCGGATGCAGTTGGCTTAATTGAATTAGAAGCAAATCGTCAAGGATTCAAAATTAGTAGCGAGCTTGATCCACGTTTGCCCGAGGTTGAATTAGACCCTATCTTGATTCAACAGGTTTTAGTTAATCTCTTAAAAAATGCTATCGATAGTATGCGTGATACTTACCCCAGTTCCGCGCGCTGGACAACGTCGCCGATTAAAATTAAGGCTGATATTGAAAGTACAACCGCCACCCCGATGCTACGAATACAAGTAAGCGATTCAGGAGGCGGTATTTCAGCAGTGGCCAACGAAAAAATGTTCGAACCTTTTTTTAGCACTAAAACCGACGGGATGGGGATGGGGTTAAATATTTGCCGCTCGATTATTGAGTCCCATCATGGCCGGCTTTGGGCCCAAAACCTAACCCATTCTGAAACTCAGCGTTTAATGGGCTGCACCTTTACAATCCTTCTACCGCTAGAATTTAGTACAGAAGCAAAAAAACAGGTTATTGCCACCAAAATGCAGTTAAATGAGAACCCAAATGAATCTAAGCAATCCCTTGAAAACGAACCTAACTGAAGTGGTTTATGTCGTCGATGACGATGAGGCTGTTCGTGACTCCCTAACCTGGCTACTTGAAAGCAATGGTTACACCGTTCGTACTCATGCCAGTGCTGAACGGTTTTTACAATCACTGCAAAATACCGACAAATCGACTGTATCGTGTTTAATTTTAGATGTCCGTATGCCGGGCATGTCGGGTCTGGAGTTACAAGAACGCTTGCTTTCTGAAAATCTACCCATGCCGATTTCATTTATTACGGGTCATGGCGATGTCACCATGGCAGTTTCAACTATGAAAAAAGGTGCGGTTGATTTCATCGAGAAACCATTTAAAGAGAGTGAACTTTGCACGCTAGTTGAACGGATGCTCAGTAAAGCCCGAGTTGATTTTGCTCAAGCCGATCATCGCAAAATAACCCAATCGCTTTTAGGGAAACTCACCAGTCGTGAGCGCCAAGTATTGGAACGAATTGTTGCGGGTCGACTCAATAAACAAATTGCCGATGATCTCAATATTTCCATTAAAACGGTTGAGGCACATCGTGCCAATATCATGGAAAAGCTCAATGTGAACACAGTTGCCGATCTATTGCGACTCGCCTTAAGCTAATTACGATGCCAGCCAGAATCATTGACGGGGTTCAACTCTCGAAAAAAATTCGCGCTGAAATCGCAACCCGTTCAGCGATTCTGACAGCTAAAGGGGTAAGACCTGGTCTAG
The DNA here is from genome assembly GCA_016462905.1 of Polynucleobacter sp. Taxonomy (GTDB): domain Bacteria; phylum Pseudomonadota; class Gammaproteobacteria; order Burkholderiales; family Burkholderiaceae; genus Polynucleobacter. The sequence goes on from JAEMSI010000001.1 coordinate 111,584, forward strand.
CAGTCATCATGGTCGGCGAGAACCCGGCTAGTGAAGTCTATGTTCGCAATAAAGTAAAAGCGTGTGAAGATGTTGATTTTCATTCGGTTTTGGAACGCTACGCTGACGACCTCGAAGAAAATGAGCTCTTAGCGCGCATTGCCATTCTGAATGCCGACCCCAGTATTCACGGCATCTTAGTGCAACTCCCTTTACCCAATCACATTTCGGCTGAACGTGTGATTGAGTCCATCGCTCCCGAAAAAGATGTCGATGGATTTCATATTGCTAATGCAGGCGCACTAATGATTGGTAAACCCTTATTTAAACCCTGCACCCCATACGGCTGTATGAAAATGTTAGAAAGCATTGACTACCCTTTGCGCGGTGCTCGTGCAGTGGTCGTTGGCGCCTCGAATATTGTGGGCAAGCCCATGGCCATGCTGTTATTGCAAGCGGGCGCGACCGTCACCCTCTGCAATAGTAAAACGAGAGATCTGGGGAGTGTTACCAAAGATGCCGATGTTTTAGTGGTTGCTACTGGTAAGCCAAAAATGATTATGGGCAATATGGTGAAGCCCGGTGCGGTTGTGATTGATGTCGGTATCAATCGCTTACCCGATGGCAAATTGTGTGGAGATGTCGATTTTGATACGGCCAAATACGTCGCCGACTGGATTACCCCTGTACCTGGCGGTGTAGGTCCGATGACCATTACGATGCTATTAATGAATACCCTCGAGGCAGTAGAACATAGCCTCACTCATCATAAACATGGCGCACACAAATAATCCACTCCTCTCCTTTGGCAGAGAAATTGCTGACTACGCGAGCGTCAAACCAACCGATATTCAAGCTGCGATCGAGCAATTATTAGTCGAGGCAGAAATCGCAGTTCATCATGCGCTCGACCCCAATACACCAGCAAATTGGAATCAACTATTAGAACCGCTTGAGGATGCTACTGAAGCATTGAGCCGGTCTTGGGGCGTAGTAACCCACCTCAATAGCGTTGCCGATACACCCGAGTTACGAGAGGCATATGGCAGCATTCTTCCTAAAGTAACTGCTTTTTATGCGAGCCTTGGACAAAACTTACCCTTATTTGAGCGCTTTAAAGAATTACAAAAAAATCCTGAATTCAAAAACCTCAAACCAGAACAAAAAAAGGTGATTGAAAACTCCTTGCGTGATTTTCGCTTAGGTGGCGCTGAATTAAGTGCTGAAAAAAAAGTGCGCTTTGCCGAAATCCAAGATCAACAAGCCATTTTAGGTAAGGCTTTTTCAGATCACGTACTAGACGCTACTGATGCATTTGTTCATGTGATTCATGATGAATCGCAAATGAGAGGTCTGCCCAATGATGTGATTGCCGCTGCAGCTGATACGGCTAAGCAAAAAGACCTACTGGGTTGGGCTTTTACCCTGCACTTTCCGTCCTACTACCCTGTCCAACAATATTCCGAAAATCGAGCTTTACGAAAATTAATGTACGAGGCTTATGTCACACGTGCCTCAGAACTCGGTAAACAATATGGACAAGGGGATAGCGCTTGGGACAACACCGAGAATATGCTGCAGCAACTCCGACTGCGCAAAGAAGAGGCACAGTTGCTTGGCTTTAAAAATTATGCCGAATTAAGTCTAGCCCCCAAAATGGCCAATAGCGTCATCGAGGTTGATCAATTTTTAACAGACTTTGCTAAACGCGCTAAACCATTTGCCCAGAATGACTGGGACGAGCTAAATCAATTCGCCCGTGATGAATTAGGAATCGATCGGATTGAACCGTGGGATATTGCGTATGCATCCGAAAAATTAAAACAACAACGCTATGCATTCTCAGAAAATGAACTGAAACAATATTTTCCCTTGCCCAAAGTGCTCGAGGGCTTATTTCGTGTGATTCAAACCCTTTTCTCAGTTGAAATTAAGCCAGCTACCTTGCCCAAGTGGCATCATGATGTGCAATCGTTTGCCTTAATAAACGAAAAACAAGAAACCATTGCTTTCTTTTATTTAGATCCCTATGCTCGGCCAGGTAAACGGGGCGGAGCTTGGATGGACGATGCTCGAGGCCGACGCGTCTTACCCAATGGTGATGTGCAAATACCCGTCGCCTATTTAGTCTGTAATTTTGCGGCACCTGCCGAAGTCAATGGTCAACTCATGCCACCTACGATTACGCACGACGATGTCATTACCCTGTTTCATGAAGCGGGACATGGAATGCATCATTTGTTGACTCAGGTTGGCTCGCTTGGGGTTTCGGGCATTAATGGTGTTGAATGGGATGCGGTTGAATTACCCAGTCAATTGATGGAGAACTTCTGCTGGGAATGGGAAGTTCTTGAAAAAATGACAGCGCACGCACAAACACAAGCTGCTTTACCCAAAGAACTATTTGAGAAAATGCTAGCAGCAAAAAATTTCCAAAATGGCCTTACTACCATGCGTCAGTTGGTGTTCTCGTTAACCGATTGGCGTTTACATTCCACTTTTAATGCCGAGGTCTCGTCTCCCCAAGGCATTCTTGAATTAGCTCGTCAAACCAACGATGAATACCATGTGTTTTCACAACCCATTTTGTCGCGCTGGCCTAATAGCTTTACCCACGTCTTTGCTGGAGGGTATGCAGCGGGCTATTACAGTTATAAATGGGCCGAAGTCTTATCGGCTGATGCCTACGCAGCATTTGAGGAGGCCGCCAAACTCAGTGGCACAGTACTCGACAAAGAAACGGGTAAACGCTATCACCGCGAAATTTTGGCAGTAGGCGGAAGTCGTCCCGCAGCCGAATCGTTTAAGGCATTTCGTCAGAGGGAACCTCAAATCGAAGCCCTTCTTCGTCACGGTGGCATGCTGAAGTAAAAATCCTTCCGCATTCACCTTGATTTAAATGTGTTTACGCTTTTCCACCATCGTCATAAACTTTTCATACTCTTTATCGTCTACGGAGTAACTGTGGTCGTCATCAGGAAAAGTACCGCCTTTCACATCGGCAATGTACTCCTGAATGCCCTTAACGGCAACCTCGGTCAAATTCGCATAGCGCTTAGTAAATTTGGGCTTAAAGTCTGAAAACACACCTAATAAATCATGGCACAGTAATATTTGACCATCGGTGCCAACCCCAGCCCCAATCCCAATCGTTGGAATATCCAATTGCTTTGATATCACTGCGGCAATCTTGGCAGGGACAGCCTCAAATTCCAACATAAAACAACCAGCATCCTGAATTGCAAAAGCATCTTCTAAGATTTTCATCGCGGTATCAGCCGTACGACCCTGTATTCGGAATCCACCGAACATGGCCACCGTATGAGGTGTCAATCCAATATGCGAAGCCGTTGGAATGCCAGAACTCACCATCGCTTTTAAAATATGCGCCTGTGATTTTCCGCCTTGAGGTTTGACTGCATCCGATCCCCCTTCTTGCATAAAACGGGTGGCGTTTTTCAAAGCAATCTCGACGGTGTGATAACTTTGGTAGGGCATGCATCCCAACACAAAGGTGTTCGGTGCCCCGCGACGAATTGCCGCAGTATGCATCACCATCATATCCATCGTGGCAGGAATTGTATTGGGGTGCCCATGCGCAATCATCGCCAAGCTATCACCCGCAACCGCCACATCCACTCCAGCCGCTTCAGCCCATTTAGCCGAGGTGTAATCGGGCACCGACATGTACACCATTTTTTCGCCTGTCTTTTTCGAATCGTAAATCTCTCCGATATTGCGTTTCTTTTTATCTACAGTTGCGGCAGGCTGATTCATTGCTTCTCCAGTTTAAAAATTACATGGCTCTCACGCTGGGGTTGGCCAAATTGGCATCGTAACTATCCACTTTGGTTCCTTTATACAGAATTTTGGCACTTTTCTCGGTAATCGTCTGATGCAACTCAACAAAAGCCGGCTCCATCTCGATCGATGGTTTCGGTTCGTGAACAAACGTATTGAAGGTATCAACGCCCCTTACCAAGGTGGCCGAATCATCGCCCTCCAATTGGCGCACATAAGTCGGTATATAGCGAATCGCAAAACCAATTCTGCGTTGATTCGATTGATTCGGTGGCGAGCCATGAACAATCCTGACATGGTGCAAAGACATTTCACCAGGCTCCAGTTCTAATGCCACAGCCTTACTTTTATCAATCTCAACGGCCACTTCTTGGCCGCGCGTTAACAGATTGTTTTTGCCAAAGGTATCTTGATGCGGAATTTGATCCATTAAATGCGTGCCGGGAATCACTTCCATGGCTCCATTGCTGCGATTGCTAGGAGATAAAGCAATCCACGCGGTCACCACATCGGGTGTTGATAAACCCCAATAAGTGGAATCTTGGTGCCAAGAGACAAAAGCGGGATCATTCGCTTCTTTAATAAAGAAATTGCTGGTCCAACATAAAATATGGTGGCCATATAAATCTTCAATAGCATCGACAATTTTTTCTTGCCGAACTAGCTCATTAAGCCAAGGAAATAATAAATGCGTCTTATGCCGTTGCGAACCATGCAAAGGCTCACCCTGTTTTTTTTCAAAAGCTTCTAATTGTTCTCGAATTTCAAGAGCGCTTGCTTCATTTAATACTCGCAAATTCGATAGATAACCATCTCTCTTAAATTGCTCAATTTGGGATCCACTTAAAAATAAACTCATGCGGCACCTCTCATCGATAAATGGGATTGTTTTTTTGCCTCTTCCACCGAACCAACAAAAACGATTTCACCACGCTCGATTACATAAACGCGATCAGCATAATCAGGAATATGAAAGGCATTCGATTCGGCCATCAAAATAGCTCTACCCATTTTGCGAATCGACGATAAACCTTCATTAATCAAGGGGATAATAGCAGGGGATAAACCCTCAAATGGTTCATCCAAAATGAGTAATTTAGGATCTAAAGTTAAGGCACGGGCAATCGACAGCATTTTTCGTTCACCACCGGATAAATGATTACCACCGCGTTCGCGATACCCTTCTAGTTTTGGAAAAATACGATAGGCTAAAGCAATCCGCTCTTGATTCGATAATTCGGTTTGAATCGTCCAGGTCGACATCTCAATATTTTCAGCAACCGTTAAATCACCAAAAACTTCGCTTTCCTCGGGAGCAAAACCAATTCCTTGACGTGCGATATCAAATGTTTTTTTACCCAGAATCGATTTGTTATCTAATAGAATATTGCCTGTTTTTGGTTTTAGATAGCCCATCACGCTCTTTAAGGTAGTTGTTTTACCGGCACCATTTCTGCCTACCAAACACACTAATTCGCCCGCTTTGATTTCAAGGCTAATGGCCCGCAGTATTGGGCTATTTTGAATATCGACCGAAATCGCCTGAATTTCAAGCATGCTGCACTCGCTTTCCAATAATCTTGGCTTGTAGCTCTTCACTAGCGAAAAATTCCTTGGGCGGTAAATCAGCCAATAATTTACCCTCGGCCAAAGCGACGATCCGAGTTGAGTATTCCGCAACTAATTCCATATCGTGCTCAACCAGTAACATCGTCTTAATGCCTGCTAACTTAGCAGCCGTCATTAAGGTATCCATAATCCCACGCTTATCAGCAGTCGAAATGCCGCTAGTAGGCTCGTCTAATAAAATTACTTGAGGACTTAAAGCAAAAGCACTAGCAATATCTAGTAATTTTTTCTCCCCTTGCGAAAGATAAGAAGCCTGCCAGTCCATTTTTTTATCTAAATTAAAGATCTTCGCCACCTCGAAAGCGCGCTCGACCATCTCGGTTTGACCAGCAGCTTGGGACCAAAAGTTATATTGCGTATTGCGCTGTGAGATCACGGCAGACATGATTGTCTCTTCAACTGTCAATTGCGGAAAAATTTGTACCAGCTGAAAAGCCCGCGCCATGCCCAACTGGGCCAATTTGACTGGCCCCACCCCCGCAATCGAATTACCTAAAAAATGAACCTCGCCAGAAGTAGGCTTTAGTAAGCCGGTTAAAACATTCACAAAGGTAGTTTTACCAGCGCCATTGGGGCCAACGATAGCGACAATTTCATTTTCATAAAATGGCAAAGTGACATCTTGTAAAGCTTTAAAAACACCGTAATGCTTTGATACGCTGGTGGCTTCGAGAATCGGTTTCATGATTCAATCTCTCTTTGGGGCATTTTTTTCTTACTAAAGATGCCCATAATTCCATTGGGCAATAAAATCACCAGCAAAACTAAAACAACGCCCAAGGCAAAACGCCAATAGGGAGTTAGGGTCACCAATTGATCTTTTAGTCCAATAAAAACAAAAGCGCCAATAATCGGACCAAAGAAATTATTAAAGCCGCCCAAAATCGTCATAAAAACAATATTTCCAGATTGCGTCCAATACGCTAGCTCGGGATCTGCTAAGCCGACTGGTACGATCAATAAAGCTCCGCCTACCGCTCCGTAGACAGCCGAGATAACAAATGAAATCAAACGGAATTGATGAACTTTAACCCCGAGATACTCGGCCTTACGTGGGTTATCACGAATTGCTTGCAAATGGAGCCCTAAGGGCGAACGCACGATGCGCCACATTAAATAACCAAAAATCAACATGACCACCAAGGAATAATAAAAAAAAGGGCCAATTAAAAAAGCAGTCTTATCTAATTCACTTAAATCCTGGCCTAGTAAATTAGGGCGTACAACCTTAATGCCGGAATCGCCACCCGATAAATCATAAAACTTGAACAAGATGGAATGAAACAACATTCCAAAAGCTAGGGTTAGCATGCCAAAGAAAATACGTACATAACGAACGCATAAAATACCAATCGGGATCGAAATCAATAAGCTCACGCCAATCGAAGCCAGAATATTGAGTTCCATACTTTTAATACCCAAGCGGCTGGTGAGAATGGCTACCGTATAAGCCCCTAAAGCAATATAAAGCGCATGACCAAAGGATAGTAAGCCGGTATACCCAAAGAGCAAATTAAAACCCAACAAAATCACGCTTGAGGCAATCGCAGGTAATAATAAAATCACATAATACGGTGGTAGAAAAAAAGGAGCGGCACACAAAACAAGCAATGCACCCAAAACAATTAGTTGTGTACGGAAATTCATTCGGCTGCCTTTCCGTATAAACCATTTGGTTTAAAAATTAATACTGAAATCACGATTAAATAAATTAATAATAATTCGAGCTCAGCATAAAAATGGATCGTAAAGGCGCGCATTAATCCGACTACGAGAGCCCCCACTAGGGCTCCGCGCATACTGCCCAAACCGCCAATCACCACCACCGCAAAGGCTTCGACTACCACCTCTGAAATCATTTCTAATGAAGCGGCTGAGGTAGGTACCACCAAAGCACCTCCGATGGTTCCTAAAATAGCACCCAGCGTGAAAATAATTACGTTAATCCAAACGACATTGACTCCTAGCGCCTCACTCATGCGGCGATTTTCAGCAGTGGCACGAACAATCCGCCCAAAATTGGTTTTTTGTAGCATCCAACCCATGCCAAGTGCCAAAACAAGGCTCGAAAAAATGACTAGTACTTTATATACGGGCAGAGAAACTGCCCCTAGGCTCACTTGCCCATAAACCATCGATAAATTACCTAGGGTCATGGGAGTTGCCCCCCAAATCATGCGTATTAAATCTTCTAATAACAACATCACTGCAAAGGTTAGCAGTAGCTGAAAACCCTCTTCTCGGTCATACACTAAACGCAATAAGCGCTCAATCGCAATCCCCACTAAACCAATCCCAATTCCTGAGCCTAATAAAATCAAAATTAAAAAGTAAGAAGGGATGCCATATTTAATTGCTACCCCTACCATCGTGATGCCAAAATAAGCACCGAGCGCATAAAAAGCGCCGCACGCTAAATTAACAATTTTTTGCACGCCAAAAACTAATTGCAATCCTCCTGCAATTAGAAATAAAACTGCGGCATGAAAAATACCGCTTAAAAATAGATCAATATAGGCTGTCATAACTTAAAAAAGAAAACCGAAGCGCATTACACGCTTCGGTGGTTACCTGATTAAAGGGTAATTTTGGCGGTCTCCAACCACTGCCAAAAATCCATTCCAGGTGGTTTTTGTAATTCACTGCTGAATTTCTTGTCCACAGGGTTGGAAGTAACAAAGTCATATTTATTTTTATGCGTCGTTAAACCCTGATAGAAAGTCTGTTCGGCAATATGATCTTTGCGCATTTTTCCTGGTCCGCCTAAAGACTCAACCTCAATACCCTCGATTGCAGCTGCAATCTCCTCCGTTTTCGGCCAAGATCCACCCTTGGCTTTCTGAGCTTTTTCAGCGCCAGCCTTAAATACTTGCATTGCAAAATAGGCGCGATCAGCTTCCCAGTTCGGATAATCTTTGTACTTGTCAAAGTAATGCTGAACAAACTCTTTCTGCAAAGGTGATGCATTCGGATAATTAAAATCAAGCGTATTTGATCCAAACACGATACCCTCAGGCGTAAACTCTTTTTTCAATAAAGTTTGTTGGAACCCAGCTGCTGGCATTACAAACTTGGTATCTTTAGTTAAGCCAGCTGCATGAGCGTTTTGCATAAATACTGGTAAATCCGCAAATAGCAGTGAGGAAAAAATCAAATCAGGCTTTGCGGCTTTTAGTGAGGCAATATGACTTGATAAATCCATCGTACCAACCTTAGGCCATTGCTCAGCAACTACCTTCACTTCAATACCAAAGCGCTTCAACAAAGCTTGGAAAGCAGCCCAGTTATTTCGACCGTATGAATAATCGGGGTTAATACCAGCGATCGTGGCAAACTTCCCTTTGTAATATTTAATCGCTAGTAACGATGCCATCACGGCTTCGCACTCATTATCGGTTGAGCGGAATAAATATTTTGGATTAGGAATCGTTTCTTTAACACCGTCCTGAGAGGTACCATCCCAATAAATCGTTAAGGCCTTCATCTCCTCAACAGTCGGACTCATTGCCAACGAAACCCCTGAAGATACTAAGCCCTGCACACAGTCGACCTTATCTTGCAGAACCAATTTACGGAAACGTTCGGTGGTATCTTTGGCATTCGTTTCTTCTTCGATCACTAATTCCACTTTACGACCACCAATACCGCCTGCTTTGTTAATCCTTTCTACTGCAAATTGAGTGCCTCGTAAACCACAGACACCAATCGTACCGGCAATCCCCGCCTGCGGCGCAAGAATGCCAACTTTTAAAGGCGTATTTTGTGCAATCGCAGGAAATCCCCAGCCACCACCAGCCGCCAAAACCGAAGCGGCGCCAATTCCTTTAATTACGGTACGGCGATTTTCATTTTGAATCTGCTTCTTCTTCATGTTGTCTCCTCTTATTAAAGTTGAATCAATTCTTACGGCGTCTTACTACAATACTCCAGCTTAATTCTCAGCAAAGAAAGTGTTTCGAGTGCACTCTTCGATGTAATCCAACAACTTATCTAATGCAATTCCCGCCTGTTTTTCTTTTCCTTGAGCAATCTCCTCAGCTAATATCGCATGCAAGTTAGCCGATTCGACTAAATCAGTATGTTGCTGCAGATGCCCAAACCAAAAACGACGTGACATCCCATGCAGAGAAGACATAGCTGCTGCGGCAAATTCATTGCGAGCCGCAATCACTGTAAAGTCATTAAGTTCTTTATCAATCTTTAAAAATAAAGTGTTATTTTTGTCGCGCGCTGCCCGCCGAAACTCCTTAGCTAAACGCTCAAATTCTTTTTTATCTTCGGCATTGGCCCGTTTAGCTGCTTTTTTGCAAATTAAACGCTCTAACTCTCGCCGCGTTTCTAAAACACGTAATTGTTTTTGAGCATTGACATCGGTAATAAAAACTCCCCGTTTTGGCAGAATGGTAACCAAATGCTCGCGGCTCAAGCGTTGTAAGGCTTCACGAATCGGGGTTCGACCAATATCTAAAAGAGCAGAGAGCTGGCTTTCGGAGATGGGCGTACCTGGGGCCAATTGGTTTGTCACAATCAGTTCCTCAATCTGACGATAGGCCAAATCGGATAACGACTGATCTTCTGGATTAATTACTAAGGCTAAATTCGTGAATCGTCGAGAGGCCATCTGAATAAAAAGCCCTTAAGCAAACTGTTGCGGAGCTTCGGCTCGATCAAACATGCCGTAATCACGGCATACCTCAAACCAACGTAAATCAATCTCTGCGCCGAGTTGCGAAGCCTTCAATGGCATCGCCTCAGCACCCTGTTCAATACTTAAATCACACAAGGCAATACCTCTTTGGGGATTAATAATGCCTTTAAATAAACGCGGCTGGCGTAACTGCATATCAGCTTGTTTCACTAATGCGTTAATTTTTTCAAAATCACCGACCAAAACAGCAAGGCCTTCACGAGCCCGATTCGGTGGAGCAAAGTCATCGGCTGTTTTCTCTTCACCCACCCGTAAGCGATAATCCTCCAATACTAAATTACGACCGCAAACCTGAGCACCATTGTGATCGTATTGGCAACGCCATTGTTTTAAGGAGTCTTCATTTTTCCATTGAGAGAAAGATAAATACCAATCGGATTTCTGTAAATTAGCAAAACGCTCCACCGAAATAAAACCGGGATTTTGCTCAACAATCGGTCTCAAGCCAACCGCCATGGCAAAGTAAGCGTCGACAAAGTTTGGCTTGGGTAATACATCAAAGAAGACTGCTTGGGTCATCGTTGCCTGTCGTTTGGATGATATTAGCTAGCTAAAACTCTATTTTCTTCGGGGGATAAAATCGGCCCCTCTAAAGTCACTTTCTCTTCCTGAACTCGACCATCTTTAAATTTATCAATGATGGGCTTAAGTTTTGGGTCAATATGCTGATCATTAAAGCCATTCAATAAAGTACCAATCAAACCGCGCTTCAAATCGGATGTGCCCATGATCCAATCGGCAATTGGAAAGGTCAAATTCATATTTTTATGCATCATGATTCCCATATTGTGATGGGCCGCATGATGACGACGAATGGTATTGATAAAAGGCATATGACGAACAAACCAGTTTTCTTTAATGTGACAGCAATAATGAAAGGTTTCGTAAACAATGTAATGGCCAACCATCGTCATATACACAATGTAGCCTACATTGGGATTAAATAGTTTCGCAGCAATATAACCCAAGATGCTTCCAGCGACCCCTAAAACAATCAATACTCGCCATGGGAAAAAAACGATTCGATGTTCCTTAACGGTATCAATCGTGTAATCAGTATCGGTAAAATATTGGTGATGTTGGCGAGTATGCCGATCATAAATTGCGCGCAAAGCAAATACATCGACTAGACGATGCATGACAAAACGATGCATTCCCCACTCCACAAAATTACCAGCAATCGCCACTGGAATAATCGTCAACCATGCCCACGTTGGCTGATCCAACTGCGAATAGCAATAATAGATCGCTGTAATGCCTGCGATATACATCACGCCAATATGAAATAGTCCGTTATAAAAAGGGCTAACTTGATTGATGTAGGCTGCGCGAAATTTTTTCTGCCGCTCGGTCATCATCATCGGCTTTGAAAAACTGCTCATTTAACTCTCCTTTTTTCACAGCGTAGGCATGTATCAGTAAGTATATATCTAATATATTAGATGAATACTAGCATAACTATGAATCAATAGTCCCTGGGTAAACCCTAGAATTTAGAGAGGGTTGTACCAATCCAAGAAACAACACCCTGAATCGTTCTAAAGTCTGCAACCGAGCGGATTGCAACTTGCGGATGCGCCACGTTAAACATTTTGGTAAGGGCATTACCAGGCCCCAACTCAAGTACTACTCTAACACCACGATCCACCAAGGTTTGCATGCAGGCTTGCCAATCAATCGGTTCGCCAATCGCTCTAGCCAAAAGATGAAGACCGCTAGCAGTATCCGTTGAAATTGATCCAGAAAGACAGCTCAGTACAGGTATAAATGGTTTCGGTAAGAAAGTGGCTTGCTCCAAATACTCCCTAAACTTCAATTGAGCTTGCCGCATTAGTGGCGTATGCGATGGTACGCTGACATCTAGCAGTTTTGTCCAAATCGAACTGCTTTCACAATATTGTTGAAGGATCCGTAAATCGTGTTTTAAACCGCCAATCACAAAATGATCAGGCTCGTTCACAATTGCGATATATGCTCGCGATTCCCCAAGCAACTGCTTAATTTGTAATTGGCAGGCCTCTTGACCAAGCCCGCGAATAGCAAGCATGCCCGCCTGTTGCGGTTGATATTGCTCCATCAAGGAACAGCGCGCATAGGTCATTGCAACAAGCTGCTCTATCGTTAGTGCACCAGAACAACCCCAAGCCGATAGCTCACCCACGCTGTAACCTGCTACAAATTCAGGGGTGGGTAAATGCGGACTTAAAAGCGTCCAATTAGCAACTGCTGAAGCAACTGCCAAGGGCTGGGCAATCGCATTACGCGTTAGATTTTCCTCACTTGCTATCAGAGAAAGAAAATTAATCTTAAACGTACTGGAGAATGAGTCAATAATCGCTCGGCCTTGATTTTCACTAGCGCTCTTTTCTAAGATAGCGCGATCGATATTTCCCTGACCCGAAGCAATCACAGCAAACACTTAAATCTCCTTCGTTTCAATTTGATCAATCAACAAACAAGCACCTAAAAGATCGGCGCAACCACCGGGACTTAAATTCATTGCAATAAATTGCTGATGTATTTTCTGGGTTTGCAAAAACCAAGAATCTTGAAACACACCACCTTGGTCGATGAATTGTTGCGCAGCTTGTTGGGCAAAATTTAAGCCCGAAAGACCACCACGATATAGTAAATTAGTATCGTCAATCTGAGCCAGCAGGGCATAAAAGGCCTGAATTCGCGCTAATGAGGAATTATTAGTAAATTGATAAGTTATACGATAAGCAGGCAAAGCAATCGTGTACACCGACGAAAAGCCACTGATAGCCTGGGCTCTTGCTCCACCAGCATCATGATATTCCTTACGCACCAGTGAACCATGGCTATGGACTAAATCACGATGCTCTCGGAGGTCAGCGCCCCACTGTTGCTGAATAATTTCACCTAGGGTGAACTGACGTAATTGATGTGTAAGGCGATAGGCAGCAGCTGCCGCTAATAAACCCAAAATAAAAATCGCGCCGCGATGTGTGTTAACGCCCTTCGTAACCAACATCATATGTTGCTCGGCAGCCATTCCAAGTTCTTTTAGGGCTCCAAATGGCTCTTGATTCATACCGGCATGAGCCATCCGTAAAAAATAGTTACGTAAACTAAATAGGCTACGGAACATTAAGTCAGCATTCATATCGCGATGACTACCACAGTCTTCTTTGCTGACTAAACCTGCCTTAGGAAATGTAATTAATTCTTCCCATAAAGCTCGAATGCAGGCTCTTTGAATAAAAAGACAAGTTTTACGAGATGATTGCTCAACGATGACGTCATCATGCAAAATCAGATCGTCCATTAATGCGCTCTCCAAAGGTCAGTTTTCGAAATTAGCAGCGGCTCAAAATCTGATTTCAACAATAAGTAATCGCTAGCGCTAAGCCACTCTTTCCAAGCTACCGATTGACCATGATCTAATTCGATTTCGCCATCTAACTTAGAAAATAAAAGCCTGTCCAATTTCATCAAATCGGCAATCAATAGTTGCGCCTGCGCTAGCTTCCCAAGCTTAAACAGTAAATCAATATCCGACTCAGGACTCATTAAAACTTTTTTTTGAGCGAGGCTCCAAAAGGCAGAACCATAAACCTGCACTGCTATTTGATGCCGCTTAGCAATCACCAAGACTTGTTCACAAAGGCTTTGCAAATGGTTTGGAATAAAAGGCTGTGCTTCGCTTAATAATGCGGGTTCATCAACCCGCAAAATCAAATCGCGCGGAATATAAAAAGCGAGGCGTAATTTATATCCATCAGGCCCAAAATACATCAGACCTAATGGCGCAAAATGATTTCGCAATGCTTTTTCATCGGCGCGCCATGCCCTGCCTACGAAAGGTCTTTCAGATAATATCCAATTCTCTAAATAAGATTGTTCCAACTGATTTAAGCTTTGTAAAGAAACCAGTTGGTCCAAAGCATTTTTTTTGAGAATAACTCTGCGGTGGCGCCAAGTCATAAAACTAGACTACTTGGCTTTTTTAATAGTGCGGATCACAAAATCGGCCTTTGTACGACCCCCTAACTGAGAGCCTCGTTCTGCTCGCCTATCCTCTGTCTGCGGATGATTTAAAGCTAACTCAAGTGAGTTTGCTAAATTTTTTTCCCAGACCCCGTCGAGCGCTCCCATAGATAAATAATTGGCCACCCCTGGTCCAAAAATTGGCGATGATTTACAAAGCTCTTCTAATTGATCAAGTGGAATTAATGTGATCCTCGACATCGCAGGCAAAGCCATCACCCGAATCTGAGCATGACTCAAGGCATACGATTGATCGGCCATCATACCCAAGGCAAGATATCCGCCACTAACGGCTTCGTTATAGACTAAACTAATAATCGGGTGGCCTTGGATTCGAGCTAATTCAAAACATTTTGATAAGTGCGCTAAGTAACCAGCATTGCCTAACAATTCATCCCGTCGCGAGAGTAGCTGACCTTGAGTATCAACTAACACTAAAATCGCTTGCTGAGGGGATTTTTTAATAATTTCTAAAAGTTTGCCAGCTAAAGCAAAAGCTAGATCCACACCAATTGGAGCTGAATTACGTGTTCCCAAGATAGAAACGGTTTGATTGGCACAAACACCCTCCCCGTAAATCATCTCTCCAGCATTTTCCAGATGAAAACCTGCAGGAAAAAGCTCTGCGCAAATTATTTGAGCATCAGCCATGGGTTCGTACCCGATTAGCGATTGACATAAACTCGGAATAATCTAGACTAGATATTTTTTCAGGCTCAGTAATTCCTAAGATCTTCCAGATATCAAAAGCCTCTGTGCATGTTCCAAATTGATTTAAGCGCTGACCAAGCTCGCGATGCTCGGCTTCCAATTGATCTAAATTGATTGGAATTGGATGATTTAGTAAGGAAATTAAATGGTCACGAATCGACATAAAGGAATCTTCTGCAAAGGATTGGGCTTCGTTGATCAAATAGCGATGCTTGCCACCCATGGTTCGCCACACTAGGGCTCGATCGCGGGCGTCAAATTCTTCTACCCCTTTTTGAGCCTCAATAACCTCGGGACCCGAAACAGAAAGTCGACCTTCCTCGGTAATCAAAACATAATCACAACAGCGCGCGACGATACTGATGCCGCCATAAATACCATTTGAACCAGCAGAGACTGCGATCACAGTAACGCCAGAATTCCTAGCTTTAAAAAGTGCTCGTTGGATTTCAGAAATCGCGATCAAACCAGCATTTGCCTCATGCAAACGCACTCCACCGGTATCTAAAATTAAAATCACGGCACTTGGCTTTTCATCGGATGCTAATTCCAACAAACCGGTGAACTTAGCCCCATGCACCTCGCCTACAGAACCGCCCATAAATCCGGGTTCTTGAGCGGCACACAATACTTTCTTACCAGCCAGCAAGCCACGACCCACCACCATGCCATCATCAAAAGCGACCGGTAAATTTAATTGCTTTAAGTGAGGGCTAATTACACGCTCAGATGGAGGTAAGAACTCAATAAAACTATTGGGATCTAATAAATGCGCCACCCGAACACGAGCTCGTGCCTCATAAAAACTATCGTGTCGAATTGAGTTCATCCTGATTTGCTCCATTCGCTTGCCGCTTGAGCAAGTCGCAAAGAAACTACCGCTGGAGTTGCGCCGCCATCGTTAATGGTCATCACGGTATTGCCAAACTGATTTAACTCAGCAAAATCAGATAAAACAGCAACCCAAGTGCTAGCGAAGCCCCGCACCGAAGTCTCCACATAAATCTGTATTTTTCCAGTCAGATCGGCCCACTCAACCAATATTTCTAGATTACCCGATCCAACAACACCCACTAAAACTGGGGGTTTTTTCGAGTCCAGAAGCGACTTGGGCCATGGGCCGAAGGTATATTGCAAACTTTCCATGATTTACCAATTCCTAAAACGTTTAGGGGGATCATAAAGCCCTCCTGACCAACGTACTAAATCTTTAATTGAGCGAGCTGCTAATAAATTACGATTCGCATCGCGGGGATCAATTCCTAAATCAGCCGGTCCCTGCACAATTCCACGTGCGCGCAAGGATTCAACCATTTTTTTATTTCGTTTTAAACCCACCGGCGTGTAGCCCGCAACACCACGAATCGCCTGCTCACGTTCCTCGATATTTTGACAGCGGTGCAAGTGGGCAATACCTTCCTCAGTCACCAAGTGAGTTAAATCATCGCCATAAACCATCACTGGCGGCAAACTCAACTGAAAGTCTTCCATCAATTGCCAAGCATCTAAGCGCTCGACAAAGGTAGCTTGCATTTTTTCGCGAAAAGTTTCCACCGTCTGTACCACTAATTTCCTACCACGTGGCATGGTAGAACCAGATAAAGAAACGCTTTCAGCCCCCGCTTTTAACCAAGCTTTACTGGCATGGCGACGGGCTCGTGAATCAGAACCAAAGTTAGGCGCCCCGCCAAAACCAGTGATTCGGTTTAAAGTCGCGGTTGAAGAATTGCCCTCGATATCCATTTGCAGAGTTGAGCCAATAAATAAATCTGAATAATGCCCCGCTAACTGACAAAAGGCTCGATTTGATCGCATCGAACCATCACTACCAGTAAAGAAAATATCGGGTCGCGCAGAAATATAATTCTCCATTCCTAACTCAGATCCAGCGCTATGAATATTCTTAATAAATCCAGACTCAATCGCTGGAATTAAGGTGGGACAAGGATTGACACTCATGTATTGGCAAATTTTATTTTTTAGGCCCAAAGACTCTGCATAGGTTGGCAAAATTAATTCAATCGCCGCCGTATCAAATCCGATACCATGATTCAAACGATTAATTTCATACGGTAAATAGATGCCTTTAATCACCATCATCGCCATCAAAATTTGAACTTCCGTAATTAAGGCAGGATCGCGCGTAAAAATCGGCTCGATATGGTGCTGTTTGGGAGACTTCACCACAAATGAAACCCAATCACTGGGAACATCAATGCGCGGAAGCACATCGACCATTTCGTTGACCTGCGCAATCACAATGCCATTTTTAAAGGCAGTAGCCTCAACAATTGGCGGAGTATCTTCGGTATTCGGTCCAGTATATAAATTACCCTCTCGATCGGCGCTTTGTGCTGCAATAAAGGAAACGCGTGGAGTTAAATCGACAAAATAACGGCTATACAACTCAAGGTAAGTATGAATTGCCCCCACCTGAACAATATTTTCCTTAATCAATTTACCGAGTCGCACACCCTGATCGCCGGAATAACAAAAATCTAATTTACGAGCAATCCCCTTTTCAAAAATATCGAGATGCGATGGCAGTGCTATATTGGACTGAACAATATGTAAATCATGAATTTTTTCTGGGTTTACTTGAGCTAAACATTGCGATAAAAAGTCAGCGTGTTTTTGATTATTTCCTTCAATACAAACTCGATCATAGGGCTCTAGAATGAATTCAAGTAGTCGCACCATGTCATTCGTTTGAACCTGCTTGCCCAAGGTAATCGCCTTGGCGCGTTCCAAACGCTTAGCCAAATTAAGGGCTAATGAATTCCATGTCATAAATAAATTAAGCGATCAATCTAAAGCGATTAGCTATCAAGAGTAATTTTCGAATCCTTAATCACTGTGCCCCATTTTTTTAAGTCGGCCTGAATTAGACTTAGTAATTCACTGGGGGTTCTAGGTTCAATTTCATCATTGCCCAATTTTTCTAACTCTTTGGCGACCGCAGGATCAGAAACAACTTGTTTGAGTTCGCTTTGCAGTCTTGATGCAATTGGGGACGGCAACTTGGCGGGGCCCACCATCATGAAACGTAAGACCGCTTCATACCCTTTGACCCCCTGCTCGGCTATGGTGGGAACATTGGGCAAGGCGCTTGATCTCGCAGTGGTAGTAACACCCAAGGCCTTTGCCTTGCCTGCGGCAATCATTGGCAACGCAGGTCCAATAGTGGCAAACATGATCGGAATTTGACCGCCAACTAAATCAACTAGTGCTGGGCCTGCTCCCCGGTAAGGAATATGAACTACAAAAGTACCTGTTCTGGCTTTAAATAATTCACCGGCAAGGTGGTGAACTGATCCTACGCCTGAGCTAGCATAACTATATTGGCCAGGCTTCGATTTTAAAAGGGCTACCAATTCAGGAATGTTTTTTGCATTGACGCTAGGGTTGACCAACAGCACTAATCCAGTCGAGCAAACATACGAAAGCGGTGTGAAATCAGTCAGGGGATCGTAAGATACCTTTCTTAAATTAGGCATGATACAAAGTGGTCCAGTATCGGTTAAGCCGATGGTGTATCCATCTGGATTACTTCTCGCAACAAATTCTGCACCAACCGATGCGCCTGCACCCGGTTTGTAATCAACCACCACAGACTGCTTTAGTTTTTGTTCAAGCGGACGATTCAGAATTCGAGCGGTTGCATCCGATGCCCCGCCCGTTGTATAGCCCAAAACTAATTTAATTGGTCGATCTGGCCAAGTTTGTGCTCGCAGCACAGGAGCGAACAATGCGGCTAATAAACCGCCTATCAACTTTAAAGTATTTCTCTTTTTCATCATCGCCCCGTTTTAATTGATGAATTCGGCTCTTTTACAAAACCCTCATATCGAATAGTACACAAACTTTCTACCGCTCTATTCCTTTGTTCCAATCTCAGCTATTACAGGAGCATGATCCGATGGTTGCTCCCAAGAACGCGGTTTTTTATCCACCATACTACTTAAACAATCTCGCTTTAGCGATTCACTTAATAAAATATGATCAATCCGCATACCGGCATTGCGTCTAAAAGCCATCATGCGGTAATCCCACCAGCTATACGTTTTGGGTGCTTGTTCAAATAAACGAAACGAATCTGACAGGCCTAAATCCAAGAGTGCTTTAAATGCGTTGCGCTCTTCTGGCGAAACTAAGTTCTGCCCCACCCACGCAGCAGGATCATGCACATCCTCATCCGTCGGCGCAATATTAAAATCGCCCAATAATGCCAAACGTGGGTGTTGTTGTAACTCCGTACCCAACCAATCCTGCAAGGCCTTTAACCAATGCAGTTTATATACAAACTTATCGCTGGCAGGATCTTGTCCATTTGGAAAATAAGCTGATATCAGGCGCATCGGCTCAACCCCTTTAAAGCAAATAGTTGCTGCTAATACGCGTTGCTGTTCATCTTCAAACCCAGGAATATTGCGCGTGGGTTTCAAAAAAGCAGTTGCAGTATCACTCGCAATCGCCGCCAAAGCCGATTTACGCAAAATAATAGCAACGCCGTTATAGGTTTTTTGTCCAGCAGTTAAACTGATATAGCCTGCATTTTCAAATTCACGATGAGGATACTTATCGTCCGTTATTTTTAATTCCTGTAAGCACAAGGCATCAATCGGTTTTTGCAAGGCTTCTTGCACTTGTAGCCATTGCAATACATGAGTAACACGAACTTTAATCGAGTTCACATTCCAAGCTGCAATACGTATCGAATGGCTAGAGGACATAATCCCCATTGTAGACAGAAGTGAATCGGTCGAGCTTAGTCTTCGATTTGCAGTTCTTGTAATTTTCGGGTAATCGTATTTCGTCCGATACCCAAGCGCGTAGCTGCCTCTACTTTTCTACCTCGAGTGACCTGCAGGGCGGCACGTAATACCGATTTTTCAAAACGCTCCAACAATTCATCAAATACATGCTCTCGATTATCTTGTAATAGTTTTACGGCTTCGCGATTTAAAGTGCCTTCCCAGTCCAGATTGGCATTTCGTGTCGAACTAATCAAGGCACCATTCAGTTCACTGGAATGAACAGCACTATCTTCCAAATGAGCAGTCTCGAGCGATCCCGCCATACGATTCAAATCTTCAGGCAAATCATGAATGCCCACTTCGGTGGACGGAGACATGACCGTCATCCAATGGCAGAGATTTTCTAGCTGACGCACATTACCGGGAAAAGGCATCTTACTAATTACTTTGAGGGCTTCATCTGATAAACGTTTTGCCTCAACCCCCAATGATTTAGCACTAGACAGCATAAAATGCCGTGCTAAGGTGGGGATATCCTCAGCACGTTCGCGCAATGCAGGCAAACGCAAACGAATCACGTTCAAACGATGTAATAAATCTTCGCGGAATAAACCAGACGCGACACGCGCCTCTAAATTTTGATGAGTAGCTGCAATCACTCGCACATTGGAGCGAATTGGTTCGTGACCGCCAACCCGATAAAAATGGCCATCAGACAACACTCGTAATAAACGGGTTTGTAAATCAAAAGGCATATCACCAATTTCATCTAAAAATAAAGTGCCACCATCGGCCTGTTCAAAACGACCGCGACGCAAAGTTTGAGCACCTGTGAATGAACCACGTTCATGACCAAATAATTCAGACTCCAATAAGTCTTTGGGGATTGCTGCAGTATTTAGCGCAATAAAAGGTCCTTTAGCGCGTGGGCTATGGCGATGTAAGGCCTGAGCAACTAGCTCTTTACCGGTACCCGACTCTCCTGTAATTAAAACGGTTACCAACGATTGCGATAAACGTCCAATCGCGCGAAATACTTCTTGCATCGCTGGCGCTTGGCCAATAATTTCAGGGCTAGCTTGTAATAATCCCAAGGTTTCCTTGGGGCTACCGCTTGCTTTATTTTCACTCGCAGCGCGTTGAATTAACTCAACCGCTTTATCGACATCAAAGGGTTTGGTTAAATATTCAAAGGCCCCGCCCTGAAAAGACGATACCGCCGAATCCAAATCCGAATAGGCAGTCATAATAATGACGGGTAAATTAGGATGACTTGCTTTGACATGCTGCAATAAATCGATTCCATTGCCACGTGGCATACGAATGTCAGAAATCAAAACTTGAGGCGATTCCTTTTCTAATGCATTGAGTACATCGTTCGGATTGGTAAAGCTCCGATGCGCAATCTTCTCGCGCGTTAAGGCCTTCTCTAGAACCCAGCGAATCGACTGATCGTCGTCAACAATCCAAACTGGTTTCATCATGCCGCCATCTCCTGTTTCCGATATGGAATTTGTATATGAAAGTCGGTAACCCCAGGTCGACTATCGCAGGCAATAAAACCTTGATGCTGCTGAACAAAAGTTTGGGCCAAAGTCAGACCTAAACCACTGCCACCATCTCTTCCCGAAACCAAAGGGAAGAAAATGCGCTCACGAATATCACTGGGTATTCCCGGACCGTTATCAATCACATGCAAATCTAATGCCAATCGATGCCGTTGCTTAGCGATTGTGACTGAGCGAGCCACTCGCGTCTTGAGTTCAATCACCGCGGTATCTGCCCTCATTTCTTCAGAAAGAGCTTGAGCAGCGTTATGAACGATATTCAAAACGGCTTGAATTAACTGCTCCTTGTCCCCTAAAAACTCGGGTAAGCTGGTATCGTAATTACGAATAATCTTCAGCCCTTTTGGAAACTCAGCTAAAACTAGACTACGAATCCGCTCCAAAACTTCATGAATATTCATTAATTCCATGGTGTGTGCCTTGCGATGCGGCGCCAATAAGCGATCGACCAAGGTTTGCAAGCGATCCGATTCTTTAATAATCACTTGGGTGTATTCGCGTAAGCCTTTTTCAGGAAGCTCAAATTCTAGCAATTGGGCTGCGCCCCGAATTCCGCCCAGTGGATTTTTAATTTCATGAGCTAAATTACGCATGAGTTGTTTATTTGCCTCTACTTGTTGAGAAACCCGTTCATCGCGCTCACTTCGCAATTGCTGATCAATCGGAAACCACTCCATCACTAAATAAGTCGGGTCTTCCAACATCGAGATCACCACATGAGCTGATATCGGCTCGCGGCTAATACTAGTAGGGGTGGCATGCAGAACTAATTCTTGACGTTGCGTAGCGACATTGCCTGCATAAACCCCGTCAATCATGTCATTGAGTTTTTTACTGTCGCCAAATAAATCGTAGAGGGTTGTCCTCTGCAAAGTCTTACGCGATAAATCAAGTGCGACCTCGGCAGCGGGGTTAGCATAAATTAAGTCTTTGCTGGCGCCCAAGAAAACAATCACCGCATTCGGCAATTGGTCTAGCAAACCAGAAACAAAAGGGGCAGCCGATGGCTTACCAGCAGCTGCCCTTGTGCTTAAGTTGCGCAACATGACTGCGCTTTCACTCACTCAATATCTTTAAAAAGATGGATGGCGTGAATTACAGCGAATAGTACATTTCAAACTCAACCGGATGCGTTGTCATACGGAACTTGGTGACTTCTTCCATCTTCAAGTCAATATATGCATCCAACATCGAGTTTGTAAACACACCGCCGCGAGTTAAAAACTCACGATCCTTATCGAGCGCCTCTAAAGCTTGATCTAAGCTATGGCATACGGTGGGGATCTTCGCATCTTCTTCTGGCGATAAATCATACAAATTCTTATCCGCTGCTTCGCCTGGATGAATCTTATTCTGAACACCATCTAAACCAGCCATCAACAAGGCAGAGAATGCCAAGTATGGATTTGCTAGTGGATCAGGGAAGCGGGTTTCAATCCGACGTCCTTTGGGATTAGGAACATATGGAATGCGAATTGAAGCAGAACGGTTGCGGGCAGAGTAAGCTAATTTGACTGGTGCCTCAAAGCCAGGAACCAAACGCTTATACGAGTTTGTGCCAGGATTGGTGATGGCATTTAAAGCACGTGCATGCTTAATAATGCCGCCGATGTAATACAAAGCAAACTCAGATAAACCGGCATACCCATTACCGGCAAATAAATTCTCACCATTTTTCCAAACCGATTGGTGAACGTGCATACCAGAACCATTATCGCCAACAACGGGCTTTGGCATAAAAGTAGCGGTCTTGCCATAAGCATGCGCTACGTTTTGCACCACGTATTTTTGCCAAATGGTCCAATCAGCGCGCTGAACTAATGTGCTGAATTTAGTACCTAACTCATTTTGACCTTGACCAGCCACTTCATGGTGATGTACTTCGACAGGAATTCCAAGTGATTCAAGAATCAAACACATTTCCGAACGCATATCTTGGAAGGAGTCTACTGGAGCAACTGGGAAGTAACCGCCCTTCTTGCCAGGACGATGGCCCGTATTACCACCTTCAATATCTAGACCAGAAGACCAAGGCGCTTCTTCTGAATGAATCTTCACCGAGCAACCCTGCATATCGACATTCCACTGCACGCCGTCAAAAATAAAAAATTCAGGCTCTGGACCAAAGTAAGCAGCATCGCCCAAACCTGAACTCTTTAAATAGGCTTCAGCGCGCTTGGCAATCGAACGGGGATCGCGGTCGTAACCCTTACCATCGGATGGCTCAATCACATCGCAGGTAATAACTAAAGTAGACTCTTCATAAAACGGGTCGACATACGCGGCGCTTGGATCTGGCATTAACAACATATCCGAAGCTTCAATGCCTTTCCAACCGGCAATCGAGGAACCGTCAAACGCATGACCGCTCTCAAATTTATCTTCATTAAAAGCTGAGATTGGCACCGAGACGTGCTGCTCTTTACCTTTAGTGTCTACGAAACGAAAGTCAACGAATGTACATTCCTTCTCTTTCACCAACTTCATCACATCTGCAACGGTCTTGGTCATGCAAATCTCCTATTGAAATAGTTCGACAATTACTACAATGGATACAACTTTAATGAATCAAAATGGGGTATTTGTGTATTATTGCACATAAATAGTGCAAAATAGATCAAATATGCACTTATTTAGTGCAATTAAAGCTCGCAAGCCTCATAACCCAAGGCAATCACACCTTTCTTTAATGAATCAAACGCTTGGGGAATCAAAGGGGCCTCGCCTTTTACGCCCAACTCAATATGGCGTTTCGCATAAACTCCGCCACGGACTGGGTCGCCCACCGAAGGCAAACTAAATACTTTGCAACCAGGGTGTTGAAGTTGAATTTGCTCCATTAGCGGAGTTAAAACCGATTCAATGCCCAGCGGAACAATGCAACTCTTTTCAAGCCAATTCGTGCGATGAAATAAAGTGCTGTAATGCTGATCTAAGCACCACGCCATCATCGGAGCAGCCATCACAGGAAAACCTGGAACAAAATGATGCTCACGAATTCGAAAACCAGGAATCTGGTTGTAGGGATTGGGAATAATTTCACAGCCCACAGGAAACTCACCCATTTTGAAACGATGCTGATTATCAGGCTGATTCAGGTCCGCCTTAACAGGGTCGCCCTCCGCACTGGCAATAATTCGCGCTGTAATTAATTGTTTGGCTTCGGGGTGCAAGGCAATTTCTAAACCCAAAGCTGTAGCGGCACACTGACGCGTGTAATCATCTGGAGTAGCGCCAATACCACCCGTTGAAAAAACCACATCGCCACTCGCAAAAGTATCTTGCAGCGTTTTCACAATTTGATCGGGATCATCGGCAACATAACGAGCCCATGACAAGGATAAACCTCGTTCACCCAGCAGCTCAATCAGTTTGCTGAGATGTTTATCTTGGCGACGTCCGGAAAGAATCTCGTCGCCAACCACAATTAAACCAAAACGCCGTTGCACATCAGGGACCATTCTCTTGAACCGCCTCCATATCAACAACTTGAGAAATAAGCTGAGACTGAGAACGCAAGTCTTTTAACGCATCTAATAAGTAATGCGTAAACCACAAAGCCGCAAAAATAAAAATCAAGGAATAAACCCATAAAGCAATAAAAGAAACAAAGGGAAATAGTGCAATCGACAAGATCGATCCAGCCCAGAAAAAAGTCGGTACAGCGCCCATCATGCCCGTAACGATACCAATCACCAATAAATTCCAACGGTGTTTTTTAAGCAGATCAGCACGTTCCTCGGCGCTCGCATGATGAGCCAAAACATCATACGACATTAAACGCATCGTTAGCCAACCCCACAACAAAGGCGGCAAAACTGCAAAAAATGGCGGTATCCACCAAATTGGCAAGGTGGCCATTAACAAAAATAAACACAATAAACAAGACCACAGGGTAAAGAAGAAGCTGCCCACAAAACTACCGCCCCGTTTATTGACTAATCCTTGATATGGCGTTTGGCTCGCCACCACCTTCACTACCGCGGGTACCGATGAAAAGGCAATCACCACCAACAGAGTCATCATCACCAAGGGAATCAGCAGCATCATTAACAAGATTGGCTTAGCCCATTCGCTCACGCCACTAAAGCCAATCCAAGCAAAACCGTTTTCTATTCCAGACAAGATCGTTGAGGTAATTGCAAAATTAGCCATCGCCGCTAAGGCAGGAACCCAAATAATCCAACCAATTAAACCCCAAAAGATAAGCACAATTAAAAAGGGTCGCAAGCTCAACCACAACATTCTGGGATTCAATACACCCACGATTGACAGCGCTAAAGACCGCAAAATTAAACCCATCGTTTTTTACCCCTTAATTTCATCTCAATCTAGGATCAAAATCCATCACTTTAAAAAGGCTAAGAAAGAATGCCGCAAACCTTGCCATTGCTGCACCAATACCTGATTCGATACCTGTAAATCACGAACCCCAGTTGGATAAATCGTTTTCGAAAATACAGCCGTTTTAAAGAGCATATCCCACCATGGGAATAAGACCCCAAAATTACATCCACCCAATACTCCCGGCTTGCCTAAAGCCTCATGCCCAAAACCCACGGCATGGTGATAACGGTGGTACATCGGCGAAATGAGGAGGTATTTGGCCCAACCTAAATCAATTCGTAAATTAGCGTGTTGCCAACTCTGAATTAAATGGCTCAAAACGACCAGATAAATAAATTGTCCGGGCGGGACACCAATCCATAAAGCAAATAATGAAAATACGGCAGCGCGCATTAAATCATCGACTACATGATTGCGATCATCCGACCAGGCGGTCATTACCGTTTGACTATGATGCAAGGCATGCAATTGCCACCACCAGTTAAAACGATGCGATGCACGATGATAAAAATAATCCAGTAAATCAAGTAATACCAAATAAATTAAAAAACTAACCCAAGGATTCGCGGTAACGTCCGGCCACCAAGTCTCAACATTAAATCGTTGAAAACGAAAGTCGTGCAAGTGAGACGATAAATAAAAAAAGAATCCTGAAAAACTTAAAAAGAAAAATCCATGAAATAAACCCAAGCGATGAATCAAGGTATAAAAATAATCAGCCAGCATTGGCGGTGCAAATGTGCTCTGTTTTTCAGCGGGATTCCATTTTTCCCAGGGCCTAAATATCAAAACAATGATCAATAGCTGAAATAGACCCAATAAAAACCACTCGGTTCCATCAAACGCATCTTCAGCCATTGCCATCAAACCCAATTGATAAAGCAAAGGTTCTATGGCATTTGCAAAAAGCCATTCGTGCAAGGCGTCGTAACTTAAAAATAAATCATGCATAAACTAGATTGAGTATCCTTCCATTATTGAGCAATCGCTGCAAAACAAAATCCTTGCCTCTTCCATTCTTGAATCAGTGGCTCTAATACTGCAGGAGCCCATGGATCTTGGCGCGACCATATGCCCAAATGAGCCATCGCGATATCGCCGTCCTTTAAATTCTTGCTAGCCCGTTCGAATAGTACCGCATTGGGGTGACGATTTGAATCAAGCTCGTCGCCCAAAAAACCAGCGCTTGACCAGCCGACATGGCGATAACCACACTGCTCGCCCATGGCCGTTAATCGGGCTGATATCTTCCCACCCGAAGCCCTCCAAATCGGATCGAGTTTGCGCCCGGTCAATTCTTGAAAACGCGTATCGACGCGTTTAATTTCAGCACAGAGTGTATTTGCATCATAGACAACAGTCTTACCCGCATTCTTACCAAACTGAGGTTTCATCAATACTTTATCGTCTCCACTATCGGCAAGCCAGTAGACGTGGTCATAGGTATGGCTACCAAAACGATGGCCCTCGCGGACCCGCTCTTGCCAATAGCTCTGCCAACTAGTATCTAAAGCAAAATCGCCGCGCTTGGTTTTTTCATTCGATAAAAAAAAGGTGGCTTGAATTTGATTTCGCTTTAGGACATCAGCAACCAACTGAGCTACTGCCATATTGCCCGTATCAAACGTTAAATAAGTCGTTTTTGTGCAGGTTTTATTTTTTGTGCTCAGTTCGCTTGCGTTACTAAACTGACATAGAAAAAAAAGTAGGCTAATAAACAAGCGGTAGCGATTCATTGCTGACCTAATACGATGCATTACTGCCAAGGCGCACTGGGATAAAAGAAAACGCCGTGGGGCGATCGTCCCACTGGAATGGTGGTAATTAACTTCATGGTGGGAACATCAATCACACCTACTTTTTTTGCAAAGCGCAAAGTCACCCAGAGAGTTTTTCCATCTTGGCTTAATTCCATATCATCTGGACCTGCTGGCAACCCAGTAATATCGCCAACCTTCTCCAAAGTTTGCATATTCAACAAGCTAATGGATGAAGCCACCCGATTGCTTACAAATACATGCTTGCGATCGCCTAAAGGGCGAAAATTATGCGCGCCTTTAGCGGTAATAATTTTCTTCAGTTCACGCTGATTGCGCCAATCAATCACCTGAACATAATCGGCGCCGGTAATCCCGACGAGTAAATACTGGTCTTTTGGTGTCATCCATAATCCAGCCGGAACGGGACCAGTCGGCATTTTCCATAAAACGGTTTGGCTGGCTAAATCAATCGCCGCTATTTCTGCTGAATCTTGCAAAGTTACAAATGCGGTCTTGCTGTCTGACGTAAAAGCAATATGACTGGGCGTTTTGCCAACAGGTATAGCTTTAATTAAGCGCAAATCAGTTCCGTTGGCGGGATTGGCCGCGTAGATATCGACTCGATCCAAACGATTACCAGCGGCCACAAACCACTGGTTATCTGGAGAATAGCCAATTTGATAAGGATCAATAATTTTAGGAATTCGCCCCGTAAT
This sequence comes from Polynucleobacter sp., assembly GCA_016462905.1. Taxonomy (GTDB): domain Bacteria; phylum Pseudomonadota; class Gammaproteobacteria; order Burkholderiales; family Burkholderiaceae; genus Polynucleobacter. Next base: position 139,571 of record JAEMSI010000001.1, read on the forward strand.
ATCCCCCGTAACGGGATTGAGCAAGGCAATATCATTGCCAGCAGCATTCGCAACCAACAAGGTTTTACCGTCCGGGGTCACCATCAAATGGTGCGGCTCTTTACCAATCGGAATGGTTTTTGTTACCTGACGACTTACTATATCGATCAAACTTAAACTGGCATCGCCGGAATTCAGAATCACGGCTACTTTAGCCTCTTCAGCCATCGCATTGGGAAGCATCAAACTCGCTGCGATGCCAAACAGAGTCGTTAAAAGGGAGAGTATCAGGTGCGGCATCCCTCCATTGTAAGGGTTTCAAGCACTTTCTTCCCCCTAGTGAGTGAGGTGTCAATATGCCTCAGATCCAACAAAATCATTGATTTTTATTGGTATTAGCAGATTAGCACCCTATAATTTTCATCTATGGCACCTAAAAAAAATTCACCTCCCGCAAAAGACTCTCAAAAAACCGCGTCGAATAATTTTCCGTTTGTCAGTTGGTTGCGGGATGTGGCGCCTTATATTCATCGCTTTCGCGAAAATACCTTCGTGATCGCCTTTGCGGGTGAATTGGCTCACGGCGAAAGTGGCCTCGAAGGATTGATTGAAGATATCGCCATGCTCCATGCGATGGGAATGCGGATTGTCTTAATTCATGGCATACGACCCCAAATCGAAGAACAATTGCAGTTACGCAAAATTAAAAGTAAATTTGGCAAAGGGAATATGTCAAATTATCGAATTACCGATGCTGCTGCACTCGAATGCGTGAAAGAAGCGGCCGGTGAATTACGCCTTGATATCGAAGCCGCTTTTAGTCGCGGTCTACCCAATACCCCGATGGCAGATTCGCGCGTCTCGGTTATTTCGGGTAACTTTATTACAGCCATGCCAATCGGCGTAGTCGATGGAGTCGACTTTATTCATACAGGTCTAGTCCGTAAAGTTGATGCCGATTCAATTAAGCTCTCACTTGATAACAATAAAATTGTTTTACTCTCACCACTGGGTTTCTCGCCAACGGGTCAGGCTTTTAATTTATCGTTTGAAGACGTTGCTGCCTCGACGGCATCAGCACTGAAAGCCGATAAATTAATTTTCCTAACGCCCTTCGGTGGTTTGCAAGATACTGATGGTAATTTAGTCACCGAGCTCTCGATTGCCCAGTTGCAAGCCTATATTTCGGCTTACCCCGATTTGCCGAGTAATTTCCGCAACTTCCTCAATACTGCGATGCGCGCCGTGAAATCGGGGGTTAGCCGTGCTCATTTCTTATCATGCGATCGCGATGGCGCTGTTTTAGAAGAACTCTTTACGCACGATGGTGTCGGGATGATGTTGGCTGCTTCGGATATTGAGAATTTACGCGAAGCCACACAAGATGATATTGGTGGCATATTGCAACTTACTATGCCCCTAGAGGAGGTAGGCATCTTGGCGGCACGCGGTCAAGATGTGATCGAACGCGATATTACGCGTTTCTCGGTGATTGAACACGATAAAGTACTCTTTGGTTGTGCCGCCCTTTTTCCTTTCCCTAACCATGTGGGTGAATTAGCTTGCCTAGCAGTTGATTCCGATGTCCAAGGCGCCGGCGATGGAGAGCGTTTGCTAAAACGGATTGAAGCGCGCGCCAAACAAGAAGGAATTAAAAAATTATTTGTTCTCACCACACGTACGGAACATTGGTTTTTAAAACGGGGCTTTATACGAGCTACTGTCGATGACTTGCCTGAAGAGCGCAAACAAATTTATAACTGGGATCGTAAATCCATGGTCTTAACTAAAAAGCTGTAATTCGAATCAATCAATTAAGTTTAAAAAAGGGTTGTTAATAATGGCACGCATGGTTCAATGCATCAAACTCAATAAAGAAGCCGAAGGCCTCGATTTTGCACCTCTACCAGGCGAATTAGGTAAACGACTTTGGAATCAAGTTTCTAAAGAGGCTTGGGCCGATTGGTTAAAACACCAAACGATGTTAATTAATGAAAATCGCCTGAATATGGCCGACCCTCGAGCACGCCAGTACTTACTTAAACAAGTTGAAAAATACTTCTTTGAGGGTGGTGCCGATGCGGCCAGCGGCTATGTGCCGCCAAACACCTAATTATTTGCCGCCAAGCAACTAATAGCGCGAATACGCCTGCTCGCCATTTAATTAAACGTAATTCGTTCTACTTGCGTTTCACTGCCCAAGAGTAAGAGATCGGCCTTACGCTGGGCAAACAAGCCTACGCTAATCACGCCCGCAATTTGGTTTAATTCGTTTTCGAGTTGCGCTGGATTAGTGATTTGCAAGCCATGAACATCCAAAATCCAAGCGCCATTATCGGTTAACAAAGGCTGCCCTGCCGCTTTACCCGACTTGATCATTCGCAATACCGCGCGTCCACCCCAAGCTTGCAAAGCCTTAGTAACAGCACTTTCAGCCAAAGGGATCACCTCAATCGGTAAAGGAAATTGGCCCAACACCGCGACTTGCTTTGAAGCATCACAGATACAAATAAATTGTTTTGCCATGCTCGCGATGATTTTTTCACGCGTTAAGGCGGCGCCACCGCCCTTAATCATATGGCCCTGGGGATTAATCTCATCGGCCCCATCCACATAAATCGGCAAAGGCAAAAGCTCGGAAGAAAACAACTCAGGTAATTGATTGGCGTCGTAGACCGTAAAACCTAACTTTAGTAAACGTTCGGTACTGGCTAAAGAACTTGAAACTACGCCAGCAAAATGCTGACGCTGAGGTGCCAACAAATCGATAAACCAATTGGCGGTAGAACCGGTACCCACTCCCAAGAGCTGACCCGCTGGCATACGCTCCAAGACCTCTTTGCAGGCGGCTTGCGCTACAGATTGTTTTAGTTCGTCTTGAGTCATACGTTTCGTTTCAGGTTCGTTATCATAGGATCTTAACCGATCAATTCAACCGACTACCGCATCGACTAAACCCTATGTCCAGCAATTCTCTGGCCCAACTAAAACAACTCACTACCGTAGTTGCCGATACCGGCGATTTTGAACGGATGCGCGAATTTCATCCACAAGACGCCACAACCAACCCGTCACTCATTTTAAAAGCCGTTCAAATCCCCTGTTATGGCGTATTGGTTGAAAAGGTACTGATTAATAACCCCAGTGATAGTCCAAGCGATTTGCTTGACCGAGTATTGGTGGCTTTCGGCCTTGAAATCCTCAAAATTGTTCCCGGCCGGGTCTCCACCGAGGTGGACGCTCGCCTTTCCTTCGATACAAAGGAAACTATTGCCAAAGCACGTCATTTAATTGGTCTCTATGAAGAGCTTGGAATTGATCGCCAACGGGTTCTGATTAAATTAGCAAGCACTTGGGAAAGCATCGAAGCAGCCAAAGTACTGGAAGCCGAAGGGATTCACTGCAATATGACCTTGCTCTTTTCTTTAGTTCAGGCGGTAGCTTGCGCTAATGCGCAGGCTACCCTGATTTCACCTTTTGTAGGTCGCATTAGCGATTGGTACAAAAAATCACTCGGCGCAGAATGGTCTACCGAGAAAAATGCAGGACCAAATGATCCTGGCGTCTTATCGGTGAAGTCGATATACGGCTATTACAAACATTTCGATATCAAAACAGAAATTATGGGGGCCAGTTTTCGTAATGTCGACCAAATTTTGCAACTCGCTGGTTGTGATTTATTAACTATTAGCCCTGAACTCTTGGCTGAATTGCAAAGTATGGAAACGCACGTTGAAGCCCGCTTACGGGTAGCTGATGCCAAACAAAATCCGATTCAAGCGATCGAACTCAATCGAGATCGTTTTCATCAACTCCTCAATGCCGACCCGATGGCAAGCGAAAAACTCAGTGAAGGAATCAAAACCTTCTGTGCCGATATTGAAAAACTCGAGGCCTTATTGGCCTAAATTAATTTTTCATTAGCTTAATTTTTAATTAGCAGACGTTGGCGTTGCGCTTCGTATAAAACGATGGCCGAAGCCACCGACACATTGAGGCTTTCAACCACGCCGTGCATCGGAATATGAACCAATTGGTCGCAATTCTCACGCGTTAAGCGCCGCATCCCCTCACCTTCAGCACCCATCACAATTGCAGTCGGGCCGGTAAAATCAAGTTCGTAAATCGATTTTTCGGCAGTGTCGTCGGTGCCAACTAACCATATTCCTAATTCTTGCATTTCTCGCATGGTGCGCGCTAAATTCGTTACTGTAATTAATGGCATCACTTCAGCAGCGCCACTAGCGACTTTACTCACCGTCGCATTTACCGATGCCGAACGATCTTTTGGTACAACCACACCATGAACCCCAGCGCCATCGGCAGCGCGTAAGCAAGCGCCTAAATTATGGGGGTCGGTAACGCCGTCTAAAACCAAGAGCAAAGGCGCATTTTTTTCTAAATCTAGACTATCGAGCAATTCAGGTAAAGTACGTGCCACTATAGTGGGATCGGCTAAAGCAACAATCCCCTGATGTCGATCGTGCCCTGCTAAATTATGTAAGCGTTCGGCATTACCAGCATAGAGACGTTTGCCTAAAATCGGCTCAGCTTGTTTTATAAAATCGGTCATCCGCCGATCGCGGCGCGCGGGATCGTAATATACCGCTTGAATACTTTGTGCGTCCGTTCGTAAGCGCGTTTGCACCGAATGAAAGCCCAACAGAATTTGCTTGCCCTTTGACGCTAAATTCATTTCCGTTTGCCTTTATTGCTCTTGCGTGCCATCGTAGCGCCTGTCCCAGGCTGTCTAGCAGTTTTATTGTCTCTCCCAGAACGTGATTTAGAGGAGGATTTTTTGCGACCAGCAGGTGTAGTGCTAGCTACACCCGTAGTTGGTTTATTGTCGGGTCTAGTTTTATGACTGGCTGCTTTTTTACCCGACTTGCCGTTTTTCTTATTGGTTTTGTTTGGCTTATTCACAGCATCGCTCATTAAGCTTAAGGGTCGATGACGTGCTGCTGGTGATAGTCCTAGGCCATCACGATCTAAAGTGGCCGATTTAACTAAACTGAACTCTATTTTCCGCGCATCTAAGTCAACCCGACTGACTAATACGTGTAAACGATCGCCTAAGCGATGCCGAATACCAGTCCGCTCACCCCGCAATTCTTGACGCGCCTCATCGTATTGATAATAGTCACCACCCAATTCGGTGACGTGCACCATACCCTCAACAAATAGATTTTCGAGTTGCACAAACAAACCGAAGCTGGCGACACTCGTAATCGAACCGGCGTATTCTTGCCCAAGATGATCGCGCATGTAATAACACTTTAACCATGCCTCAACATCGCGCGAAGCTTCATCGGCGCGCCGCTCATTCGATGAGCAATGCACACCAAATTGCGCCCACACCATATTGGCGCTTTCCTTGGCCATTTTTTGGCCATCCTTGCCTCCCGAATTCGTCTTACTAGACTTTGATTTAGCCTCGTTTTTATTCGCTTCATGCGATTGTTTTGCTGCCGCGGCATTGCTTCTTCCCAAACCTTTTCGGGGCATGGTGAGATTCATCGGCACATCAGCAGGAATGCTGGGGTAGTAATTTTTCTTACTCAGAATTGCTTTAATCGAGCGATGCACTAATAAATCAGGATAGCGTCGAATTGGGCTCGTAAAGTGCGCGTAAGCCGGATACGATAAACCGTAATGTCCCAAGTTCTCAGGTTGATAAATTGCTTGCTGCATCGAGCGCAAGACCACCATCTGTAACATCCCCGCGTCAGGACGCTGTTTAATTTCCTTCATTAAACGCGAAAAATCTTTGGGTTGAGGTTTTTCGTTACCCGATAAGTTCAAACCGGCATTACGTAACACTTGCTTTAAGGTTTGAATTTTTTCTTCTGAAGGTTGATCATGAACACGATACAAACTTAGATGATTATGTTTCTTTAAAAAATCGGCAGCGCAAACGTTAGCGGTTAACATACATTCTTCAATTACACGATGTGCATCGTTACGCATACGCGGCTCAATCCGCAAAATCTTACCGAGCTCGTTACTAATAATCTGAGTTTCGGTGGTTTCGAAATCAATTGCCCCGCGCTTCTCTCGTGCGGCTAGCAATACCTTAAATAATTGATATAAATTTCCAAGATGTCCTCTAAACTCGGCGTAATGGGCCGCTTCAGGACCTTTGGTGTTACTTAAAATTTCCCATACGGTGTCATAGGTAAAACGTTGCGCTGAATGCATTACGGCGGGATAAAACTGGTAAGCCAAAATTACGCCACGCAAATCCACCACAGCATCGCACACCATGCATAAGCGATCGACTCCAGGGTTTAATGAACACAAACCATTCGAGATTTTCTCAGGCAACATCGGAATCACCCGCCGTGGAAAGTACACTGAGGTAGCGCGCAAAAGCGCTTCTTTGTCGAGTGGATGCCCTGGTTTAACGTAGTAAGAAACATCCGCAATCGCCACAATTAAGCGCCATGCTTTGGCATTGTTGTGGGTAATGGGCTCACAATAGACGGCATCATCAAAATCCCGAGCGTCTGCGCCATCAATGGTCACCAAAGGAATATCGCGCAAATCAACCCGTTGCTCAACATCGTTTTCAGTTACGGTGCTGGGCAAAGCTTCGGCTTCTTTTAATACTTCGGGTGGAAAAATATGCGGCACACCGTATTTACGTACGGCAATTTCAATTTCCATTCCTGGATCATCGATCTCACCCAAGACTTCAACCACCCTACCTACCGCTTGGCGATAACTATCGGGATAGTCAATAATTTCAACGCTCACTACTTGACCCAATTTAGCGTTAGCTTGGCCCCGTGGAGGAATCAAAATATCGTGACCAATTCGTTTATCTTCAGGGGCCACAATCAGGACGCCATTCTCATTTAAAAGGCGGCCAATCACGACTTTATTGGCATGCACCAATACTTCAACAATTTGTCCCTCAGGTCGTCCACGACGATCTGTGCCCACTAGACGCAAGGACACGCGATCGCCATGCATCACACGAGACATTTCTCGTTCAGAAAGAAAGATATCCTCACCACCATCATCGGGAACCACAAAGCCGAAACCATCGCGGTGACCCTGTACGGTTCCCATGCGATCAGAGTCGCGTTGCACTACTACATCGTTTTTACGCATGTATACCTATATTAATTCTTATTCTTCTTATTATTGCCGATTATTGTGAAACCCCGACCAAAGGGCTCGTTTCGCTTTACTTCTATAATGGTCGCTGTGCCCAGATGGCGAAATTGGTAGACGCACCAGCTTCA
>JAEMSI010000045.1 GCA_016462905.1 Polynucleobacter sp.
TTTCTATTTTTCTTGACCTGACTTGGACGAATCGCGGCGTTTTTTTCCTAAAAAAGATTCAACTAAGATGGAGCAAAATCCCGCACCAAATAGCGCTACAAAAACACCCATCCCCGGCCCGCTAATTTGAAATCCAAAGTCATAGCCAAAATAAAGACCGAGGGCAACCGCCATTAAATAAGGAATCCAAGCGGGGCTGATGTAATACCAGAGAGAGGTCTTTTTAGGACCAGTTTCAGGGTCTTTTTTTTCCATAGTAGGCCAAGAAATACCAGTTTAATTAATTTCTGATAATGTTAGCGTATTCAATATTAGATCGGGATTTTAAAATGAAAAAATTACTTGTACCGCTGGTTTTTTTAAGCATGTCTTTAACAAACCCATTTTGGGTTTATGCCGCCGATACGCCTGGACCGGATTTGAGCGCTGCTACACCCAGTTGGTTGAAAGAGGCACGTAAAGCGGTGGACAATAAGCAATACGACCAAGCTGTAAAAATATTGCAAACCGCCAATGCAAGCTCCTCAGCGGACTGGAATAATTTAATGGGTTATGCATTACGTAAAAAAAATCCACCCGATTTAGTTCAGGCTGAGCAGTTTTATCAAACAGCCTTAAAAATTGATCCGAAGCACCGCGGTGCACTTGAATACTATGGCGAACTTTTATTAATGAAAGATGACTTACCCGGAGCTGAAAAATTACTAGCCCGCCTCGATAAAATTTGTACTTTTGGTTGCGAGGAATATAGCGATCTCAAGGAAGCGGTTAAAAAATATAAAGAAAAGGCTGGCATGAAATAAGGTCGCCTTAAATAGTTGGTTTAATATAGATTGCGACGGATTTTGTAACGCTACATAAATAGAATAATGCAGTAAATTAAAGGAGAACTTTCATGGCACAACTGACCATTAACGGCAAGAAGGTCAATTTAGATGTTGATCCCAATACCCCCTTGCTATGGGCGATTCGAGAACAGGCTGGCTTAACTGGGACCAAGTATGGTTGCGGTGTTGCGCAATGCGGAGCTTGCACCGTGATCATCGATGGTTCGGCCTTACGTTCCTGTGCACTGCCGGTGAGTGCGGTTGAGGGCAAAAAAGTCGAAACGATTGAAGGTTTGGCTAGTGGCGATAAATTGACCAAACTCCAGCAGGCCTGGATTGATAAGCAAGTGCCCCAGTGCGGATACTGTCAGTCGGGCATGTTGATGGCAGCAACTGCTTTGTTGCGTCAAAAACCGAACCCAAGTGATGCTGATATTGATGCAGCGATGTCTAATATTTGCCGTTGCGGCACTTTTCAAGAAGTGCGTGCAGCCATTCGCTCTGTTGCAAAAGCCTAAGGAAACGATCATGAATGCACCTGTACCTAATTTAAATCGCCGCCAGTTTATGGTTGGTTCTGCTGCAGTTAGTTCTGGTCTGGCCATTGGGCTTGAACTGCCATTTTTAATCTCCTCAGCGGAGGCGCAAACTACCACGGCAGCATTGAATACACCTGAAATCGGCGTATGGGTCGTGATTCGCCCCGACGATACGGTTGTGATTCGAATGGTCCGCTCCGAAATGGGTCAAGGAACGATTACGGGTTTAGCCCAAATGGTTGCCGAAGAATTGGAGTGTGATTGGAAAAAAATTACGACTGAATTTCCAACTCCGGGTGAGAGTCTAAAGCGCAAAGCCGTTTGGGGTTCCTACTCAACCGGTGGTAGTCGTGGTATTCGTACTTCGGAAGACTATGTTCGCAAAGGCGGTGCAGCCGCTCGTATGATGCTGATTGATGCAGCAGCAAATCAGTGGAAAGTACCCGCAAGCGAATGCGTTGCAGCCAATAGTGTGATTACCCATAAACCTTCTGGTAAGAAAGTGAGTTTTGGCAAGGTTGCTGAGGCTGCATCTAAATTACCTGTACCAACGCAAATTCCATTGAAAGATCCGAAAGATTGGAAAGTGATTGGGAAATCCATGGCTCGGATTGATAACTACCGAGATAAAGTAACTGGAAAACAGGTATATGGTTTTGATTTAACTTTACCAGGGATGCTCAATGCGACGATTAAAGAGAGTCCTGTATTTGGTGGCAAGGTAAAAAGTTTTGATGCTGCTCAAGCCCTGAAGATGAAGGGTGTGAAGAAAGTAATTCAGGTTGGTGATACCGCAGTTGCAGTCATCGCCGATACTTTTTGGCAAGCTAAAACGGCTTTAGATCGGGTGACTATTGTTTGGGACGAAGGCTCTAATGGCAACGTTCAACAAGCCGATATTCTGAAACGCCTCGAAGAAGGTCTTACTGCCCAAGATACCTTTGTGATGATCAATAAAGGTGATGTTAATAAAGCCATGTCCGAGGCCACCAAAAAAATTGAGTCGGTCTATTTTTATCCTTTCTTAAATCATGCTCCTATGGAGCCAATGAATGCGACAGCGAAGTGGACGCCTGAGCGTTGCGAGGCTTGGGTGCCTACTCAAGACGGCGAAGCCTCCTTGGCTGCAGTGATCGCTGCCTCAGGTTTAACGGCAGAGAAGTGCGATGTTTATAAGATCCCTCTTGGCGGTGGCTTTGGTCGTCGCGGTGCATTTCAGGATTACACCACTCAGGCTGTGAATATCGCCAAGGAAATGCCGGGGACTCCAATTAAATTATTGTGGACTCGTGAGGAGGATATGACTCAAGGTCGTTATCACCCGATCATGATGTGCAAGATGTCAGCCAGTTTCGACGATAAGAAGAATTTAACGGGTGTCAATATGCGTTTGTCTGGTCAATCGATCTTGGCGTCAGTAAGACCCGCAGTCGTTGCCGCCAATAAAGGGATGGATCCTATAGCATTCCAAGGGGTAGCTAGCTCAGGAGAGCATAGTATTAGTTATAACTTTCCCAACTGTAAAATTGATCATGCAATGCGGAATACGCACGTGCCCCCCGGATTTTGGCGCGGTGTCAATATCAATCAAAATGCCATTTTTATGGAATGCTTCGTGGATGAGATGGCCGAGGCTGCAGGTATGGATCCAGTCGATTTTCGTCGTAAATATTCTGCCGACATGCCCCGAAACATAGCCGTCTTGAATGCAGTTGCAGAACGGATTGGTTGGAGCAAACCCGCTCCCAAAGGAATTTTCCGAGGAATTGCCCAGCAACATTCATTTGATAGTTATGTAGCAGCTGCTTGTGAAATTTCAGTCATCGACGGCAACATCAAGATTCATCGATTAGTTGCCGCTACAGATCCGGGTTATGCCGTCAACCCTGCGCAGATTGAGCGTCAAGTATCCGGATCATTTGTTTATGGACTTTCCGCTCTATTCGAAGAAGAATGCACGGTTAAGAATGGACGTATAGAGCAAACTAATTTTGATTCTTTTGGCTCAATTCGTTTAAGGCAAATGCCCAAAGTAGAAACCATCATTATTCCTTCGGGCGGAAAAATTTGGGGTGGTGTTGGTGAGCCTACCATTTCAGTGGCAGCCCCAGCGGTTCTGAATGCATTTTATAAAGCAACCGGAATTCGCCTTCGCAATGTGCCATTGAAAAAGAGTGGAATCACCCTGATTTAATATTAGATAGGCTTAAATGACCTTCAGGAAAGCGCTGGCGTGTGGATATGCGCTGGCGCTTTTTATTTTTCCTTCCCTTGGTTTGGCGGCGAATCTCGTTTGGGATGGAAATAGTATTCCCTTACCCTTAAGCGACCAGGTTGGTAATGTCTTGCGAGGAAAAGAAATTGTCAATAGTCGGCAAACGGGCTTATGTGTTTTATGCCATACCATTCCTGGAAATCAAGCCCGTTTTGAAGCGAATTTGGCTCCTAATTTAGTGGACAGTGTCGGTCAATTCAGTAGTGCGCAATTGCGTGCCCGCTTAGTCGATGCCAGCCGTTTTAATCCCAATACCATCATGCCCAATTATTATCAAACGAATGGTTTATCCCGAGTGGCGCCGCAATTTGCAAATAAGACTATTTTGAGTGCGCAAGAAATTGAGGATGTGATTGCCTATTTAAAAACATTATCCCCATGAAATTAACGCGACGCTCTTTTTTTTCTGTTTTAAGTATTTTGGGATGGTTTCCAGCATCCTTTGCGATTGCTAAGCCCGAGGAGGCTGAACTTGCGATTGCCAAAATTACGGGGGGTAAATCGATTCAAGCAGGACGGGTAAAGTTAATTATTCCGCCATTAGTCGAAAACGGAAATTTGGTAGTAATGCGCGTGCAGGTTGAAAGCCCCATGACCCCAACGAATTACGTTAGCAAAATTCATGTGGTGGCTGAAGGCAATCCCTTGCCCAATATGGTTACTTTTTATTTAGGCCCGCGCGCTGGTAGAGCCGATGTGACAACCCGAGTTCGGATTGCGGATTCACAGCGGGTATGGGCCCTTGCCGAAATGAATGACGGTTCTTTTTGGCAGGGCTATGCTGAAACCGTGGTGACCTTGTCGGCTTGTACGGAGAATATTTAATGAGCCGGACATCGCGAACCATTGTGACCATCCCCAGCACTGCGCGACAGGGTGAAGTTATTGAAATACGGGCGATTGCTCAGCATGACATGGAAAGCGGTTTTCGCCACACCGAGCGTGGGCAATTAGTGCCCCGAGACATTATTCGGCGCATGGTTTGTTTGTATAACGGTATCGAGATTTTTTCGACGGATTTACAGCCCGCAGTAGGAGCTAATCCATTATTTATTTTTACTACGATTGCGCAAGAAAGCGGCATGATCGAATGCCGCTGGACTGGTGACAATGATTACAGCGCCACTAGTTCTGCTTTATTAACAGTTGCATGATTAATTTGTGCAGAGCGGTATTCGGATTTTTGGTTTATTTCTTAACGGCCTTGCCGATCACCTTTGCGCAATCGCCCTTACTCTCATCGGTACCAAGTAAGGGAGGTTCGAGTGATTTAAGGCAATCCAGTTATTACTTAATGACTGCTGAAAATAAAACGATGCAGGATGATCCCAATTTAAATCCTGCCATGTTTTGGTTGCTCGATGGTGAGACTGCTTGGAAACAAAAACAAGGTAAAGCAAATCAAAGTTGTGCTGGTTGTCACGGCGAAGTCAGTCAAAGCATGCGCGGCGTTGCCACTCAATTTCCCAAAATCGTTGCTGGTCGTTTACTGAATTTAGAGGGTCAAATTAATCGCTGTAGAAGCGAACGTCAAGGAGCAGAACCGTTTGCATACGAATCGAAGCCTTTGCTCGATTTAAGTGTGTTGATAGCATCGCAATCGAGAGGCATGCCCATTGCTCCCAATACAGCGATTTCTTCGGCAGCATTAGCGCAGCAATTGAATCAGGGTAGGGCGCTGTATTTCAAACGAACTGGCCAACTAAATTTGTCGTGTGCGCAATGCCATGATGAGCGGGCTGGTTTAAAGTTGGGTGGAACTGTGATCCCTCAAGCGCATCCTACGGGATACCCGATTTATCGTTTGGAGTGGCAAGCGGTGGGTTCTTTGCAGCGCCGCTTACGAAATTGCATGATTGGGGTTCGAGCCGAGCCCTATGCGTTTGGTGCACCAGAATTGACCCAGATTGAGTTGTACCTAATGAGTCGTGCCAAAGGAATGAATCTAGAAACGCCCGGCGTAAGACCCTGAAATGGCGCGCATTTTAAAAATCAAGGTTTCTTTGGCGATATCTGCGAAAATAGGTTTTTAACCTAAAAACTAGCGTATTTGGATATGGAATCAGGGCGAACCAGCCTTTCTGCTTTTTTGGCCCAAGAGTCTTCGACCATTCAGGCTGAATATCGTTCTAATTTACCCCAACTGATTCTGCAGTTAAGTACGGCGATTAAAAAAATTGCCCATTTAACATCGCAGGGTGCTTTAGCGGGAGCGCTGGGTAGCCTTGACTCGCAAAATGTTCAAGGAGAAACACAAAAGAAGTTGGATGTTTTTTCAGATGACATCTTGATTGAAACCTTTAAAAAAGGTGGCTTGGTTGCTGGTATTGCATCCGAAGAGGTCGACGAGCCTATTTCAATTCCCTATACAGGTGAGCAAAAACCATTTTTGACTTTATTTGATCCTTTGGATGGCTCATCTAATATTGATGTCAATGTATCGGTGGGCAGCATTTTTTCTATTTTGCCTGCTCCAAGAGGTCGCGAACCTGCTTTGGCTGATTATTTGCAGCATGGAAGAAAACAGATTTGTGCAGGTTATGCCATTTATGGTCCGGCAACGATGTTGATTCTGAGTCTTGGCAAGGGAACGCATGGATTTACTTTGGATAGCGCGAGCCAAGAATTTTTTCTGACTCATCCAAATATTCAGATTCCCGCAGAAACTAGCGAGTTTGCAATTAATGCCAGTAATGAGCGCTTTTGGGAGCCGCCTGTTTCACGTTATATTGCCGAATGCAAAAAAGGTAAAACCGATGTACGTGGGCGCGATTTTAATATGCGTTGGATTGCCAGCATGGTGGCAGATGTGCATCGTATTCTGATGCGCGGAGGAGTCTTTATGTATCCCCGTGATACCAAAGATCCTAGCAAACCAGGGCGTTTACGTTTGATGTATGAAGCGAATCCCATGACTTTTGTGGTTGAGCAGGCGGGGGGTTTGGGCTCAACCGGACGTGCTCGTATTTTAGATCTTGCCCCAGAAAGTATTCATCAGCGAGTTGCAGTGATTTTGGGCTCTCGCAATGAGGTTGAGCGATTGGAGCAATACCACCGCGATGACGATGTAAAAACAAAATTGAACTCTCCTATACCTTAAGAAAATAACGATTCATGAAATCTGAAATAGACCAACAAATATTAGCCAATGCGATTCGCTTTTTAGCGATTGATGCGGTAGAAGCGGCGAAGTCAGGCCATCCTGGTGCGCCGATGGGGATGGCTGATATTGCCGAAGTGTTATGGCGCCATCATTTAAAACATAATCCCAAAAATCCAAACTGGTTTAATCGTGACCGCTTCGTATTATCGAATGGTCATGGCTCCATGTTGTTGTATGCCTTGCTTCATTTAACAGGGTATGAACTCAGCATCGATGATTTAAAACAGTTTCGTCAATTGCATAGTAAGACAGCGGGTCACCCAGAAGTTGGCCTAACACCTGGGGTGGAAACTACAACGGGTCCACTTGGGCAAGGCCTAGCTAATGCGGTGGGAATGGCTTTGGCAGAAAAAATATTGGCAAAGCATTTCAATCGTCCTGATTACGAAATGGTTAATCACCACACTTGGACTTTTTTGGGTGATGGTTGTTTGATGGAGGGGATTAGTCATGAAGTTTGTTCCTTGGCGGGTGTGTGGGGTTTAAACAAATTAATTTGCTTTTATGATGACAATGCCATTTCGATTGATGGCGACGTAGACGGTTGGTTTAGAGACGATACTGCCGCGCGCTTTAAAGCATACGGTTGGAATGTGATTGGTCCGATTGATGGACACCATTCTGAAAAAATAAATCAAGCGATTGAGCAAGCAAAACAACAAACCAGCAAACCCAGCTTAATAATTTGCGACACCACAATTGGGTGGGGCGCTCCTAATATGGCGGGTAGTCATGATTGTCATGGCGCGCCATTAGGCGAGAAAGAGACCATGGCAACGCGGGACGCGCTCAACTGGGATCATATTCCATTTGACATTCCTGCTGAAATAAAAAATGCTTGGGATGCCAGCAAACAAGGAGCAGAAATAGAACAGCAGTGGAATTTGCAAATGCGTGCTTATGAAAAAGCCTTTCCTGAATTGGCTGCTGAATTCAAGCGTCGCACTGTAGATCAACTGCCAAAAACATGGGATGAGATTAAGAAGCAAACTTTTGATTTGATGAAGGGGATTGATACCCCTACAGCGAGTCGTAAATCATCACAACAAACCTTAGAAATTCTAGTACCGAATCTTCCTGAATTATTGGGCGGATCAGCTGATTTAACTGGATCTAATTTGACTGCTGTAAAGGCAAGTAAGTCATGGCATCAGAATCCAGATGCCGACGTAAATTATTTTTCATATGGTGTTCGTGAGTTTGGTATGTGCGCCATAATGAGTGGTATTGCTTTACATAAAGGCTTAATTCCGTACGGCGGCACGTTTGCTGTATTTTCGGATTACGCACGCAATGCCATTCGTATGAGCGCACTCATGAATCAGCGCGTGATTTATGTGTTGACCCACGATTCGGTTGGTTTGGGTGAAGATGGCCCAACGCACCAACCGATTGAGCAGACCTCTAGTTTGCGCTTGATTCCGAATTTAGATGTTTGGCGACCTTGCGATGGCTTTGAAACTGCAGTTGCTTGGACGCAATCGATTGAGCGTCCGCATGGCCCATCGGCATTATTTTTATCGCGTCAAAATTTACCGCAATATAGCGCCCAATTGGTTCAATCGGCTGATGTTGCCAAAGGCGGATACATTCTTTCAGATTGCGCTGGCAGACCCGATGTGATTTTGATTGCAACAGGTTCGGAAGTGCAGTTAGCCATGCAAGCGCAAGAAAAATTAAAAGCATCAGGTAAATTAGTTCGAGTCGTGTCAATGCCTTGCACTTCTGCATTTGATCGCCAACCGGCCGATTATCGCGATCAAGTTCTACCCCGTGGAATTAAACGCATTGCGGTTGAAGCGGGTCAAACGGACTTTTGGTGGAAATACGTGGGTCTCGATGGAGCTGTTTTAGGAATCAATCGTTTTGGGGAATCGGCTCCAGCGGCTGCGGTATATCAGGCACTGGGTGTGACAGTTGAAAAACTGATTGAGTTAATTTAAAAGGGAATTCAAATGGCTTTAATTTCTTTGCGCCAATTATTAGATCATGCCGCTGAAAATCAGTATGGCTTACCCGCATTTAATGTGAACAATATGGAACAAATTCACGCTATTATGCAAGCCGCTGAGGAGCTAGATAGCCCAGTGATTTTGCAAGCTTCAGCAGGAGCTCGTAAATATGCAGGCGAACCTTTTTTACGTATGTTGGTATTAGCGGCTGTTGAGCAATATCCACAGATTCCAATTTGCATGCACCAAGATCACGGGGCTTCACCCGCGGTTTGTCAGGCATCCATTCGCAGTGGTTTTTCCAGCGTCATGATGGACGGTTCTTTAAAAGAAGATGCCAAGACGCCTGCTGATTTCAAATACAACGTGGATGTGACTCGTCGCGTAGTGGATATGGCCCATTCCGTTGGTGTTTCAGTGGAAGGTGAATTAGGCTGTTTGGGTTCTTTAGAGACTGGACAAGCAGGGGAAGAAGACGGTAGTGGTGCAGGGGGGGTCTTAGATCATTCACAGTTATTAACCGATCCAGATGAGGCTGCCGATTTTGTTGCGCAAACGCAGGTCGATGCTTTAGCGATTGCAATTGGCACGAGTCATGGAGCTTATAAATTTACCCGTCCACCCACCGGTGATATCTTGGCGATGGATCGAATTAAGGCGATTAATAAACGCATTCCGAATACGCATTTAGTGATGCACGGTTCGTCGAGCGTTCCCCAAGAGTGGCTTGAAATTATTCGTAACAATGGCGGCAATATCAAAGAAACCTACGGCGTCCCAGTTGAAGAGATTGTTGAAGGCATTAAGCACGGTGTCCGCAAAATTAATATTGATACTGATATTCGTTTGGCCATGACGGGAGCGATTCGCCAATTCTTTACACAAAACCCAGAAGAGTTTGATCCACGCGCCTTTTTAAAAGTGGCTACAGCCGCCGCTAGAGGAATCTGCGCAGCTCGCTTTAAATCCTTTGGTTGTGCTGGTCAAGCCTCAAAAATTAAGGTGGTGCCATTAGAAAAAATGGCAACGCGTTACGCCAAGGGCGAATTGAAGGCCGTAGTACAGTAAATTAAATGAATTCACTACTTGAATTAAGGATCTGATATGACAATCCGAGTTGCTATTAATGGCTATGGTCGAATCGGACGAATGGTATTACGTGCTTTATACGAAGAGGCCATCCTCCAAAAACATCAACGTGATATCAAAATCGTAGCGATTAATGCGATGGGCGATATTGATATCAATGCACACTTAACTCAGTACGATTCTGCTCATGGACGTTTTCCGGGTACGGTAACCGTGGATGGTGAATATATGCTTGTTAATGGCGATCGAATTCGTATGTATTCGACTCGTAACCCATTGGAAACCCCGTGGGGTAAAGAAGGCGTTGATTTGGTCTTGGAGTGTTCTGGAAAATTTACCTCTAAAGAAAAAGCCATGGTACATATTCAGCAAGGAGCAAAAAAAGTATTGATTTCTGCTCCAGGCGAAAAGGACGTTGATGCAACGATTGTGTACGGTGTAAATCAAGGGGTTCTTAAGCCAAATGATGTAGTCGTATCGAACGCCAGTTGCACTACCAATTGCCTTGCGCCTTTAGTAAAACCCTTATTGGAGAAGATTGGCATCGAGTCAGGGTTGATGACAACTATTCATGCATTTACAAATGATCAAGTATTGACTGACGTCTATCACAAAGATAAGCGACGGGCACGTTCCGCAGTGACCAGCATGATTCCCACCAAAACCGGAGCAGCTAAAGCAATTGGTTTGGTGCTTCCAGAGTTGGCTGGCCGTTTCGATGGATTTGCTATGCGCGTGCCAACAATTAATGTATCGGTGGTTGATTTAACCTTGATTGCAAAACGACCCACTAGCATTGATGAGATTAATACGATTTTAAAAGCCGCAAGTGAAGGAGAGTTAAAGGGCGTTTTAGGTTTTAATACTCTGCCATTAGTATCCATTGATTTTAATCATGATCCACGAGCTAGTATTTATGATGCTTCTCAAACCCGCGTTTCCGCCGACGGTAAATTGGTTAAAGTATTGGCTTGGTATGACAACGAATGGGGCTACTCAGTTCAAATGCTAAATGCTGCTGAAGCCCTAATGGCAGTTTAGGCCTGGCTTTGTAAATACCTGCTAGAGCCTTATCAATTAGAATATCCAATTAAGTCAATTTATGAAGGAATTGCC
>JAEMSI010000016.1:0-3536 GCA_016462905.1 Polynucleobacter sp.
CAAACGCCTGATTTAGTGGTTTATCGAGAACCACCTGGACCACGTTTAAATTCTGGATCGGCATGACTAAATCATTGATAGTTCTGTGGATAAGTCTGTGGATAAATCAGAATGATAGTGCCCCCTCCCTCAGAGACTCTTTTAATCCAGTTTATAAGCTCATTAAAGAAATTATAAAATTTTATATAAATCAATAGTTTAGGATTTATATTGAGAATTCAAATTGAAAGGCAAGCTAAACCCTTTATAAATCGCCTGGCGCACAGTAAATGTGCATAACTTAAGGCGTTTTGGCTAAGCACGCCGTAAAAGCTGCGAATATTCAAGCACTGAATTGGCTAAAACAGTGACGTTTTCGGGTGGGGTAAATTGAGAAATGCCGTGCCCTAAATTGAATATATGCCCATCAAGTGGGTGTAAGCCCTTTTTGATGGGGGGCGCCTTAGAAAGCTCTTGCAAAATCGCTTTTGCCTCGACCTGAATTTGCTCTGGTTTAGCAAACAAGGCAAGCGGATCAAAATTTCCTTGTAGAGCAATCACTTTATTCGCGTCGACCAAAGTTTGCCGAGCCTTCGACAGCGACATAGTCCAATCAAGTCCAATAACATGGGCACCAATCTGCGCCATCTCTTTTAACCAAAGGCCTCCGCCTTTGGTAAAAATAATGATTGGAATGGTTTCGCCATTAATTTCCGCTGGTAGGCGCTCGATTACTTTTTTCATACTGTCGAGCGAAATTGATTGATACCAACGGTCTGGCAAAAGCCCTCCCCAGGTATCAAAAATCATCAGGGCTTGCGCTCCTGCCTTTGCCTGTTCAGTTAAATAAGCAGCAACCGAGTCAATATTAATGTCCAGTATTTGTCTTAATAAATCGGGGCGATTAAACATCATTGTCTTGGCATGGCGAAAATCGTCTGAGCCAGAGCCATCAATCATGTAACAGGCCAATGTCCAAGGGCTACCTGAAAATCCAATTAAAGGAACCCGTTGCTTGCCATCCTGAACTAAGGATTGACGAATTTGTGAAACCGCATCAAATACATATTTCAATTGATTTAAGTCGGCAATTTTCAATTT
Organism: Polynucleobacter sp.; assembly: GCA_016462905.1. Taxonomy (GTDB): domain Bacteria; phylum Pseudomonadota; class Gammaproteobacteria; order Burkholderiales; family Burkholderiaceae; genus Polynucleobacter. The sequence continues at coordinate 1,081 of JAEMSI010000016.1, forward strand.
TTTCACATCATCTTCTGTGCGCAAAGGCCTTTGAAAGCTCGGCCCCTCGCCAGTAGCAAACTGCAAACCTAAGCCCATTGCGTCAGGCACGGTCAAAATGTCAGAAAATAAAATGGCGGCATCTAAAGGATATCGATCTAGAGGCTGAAGGGTAACCTCGGTCGCATAATTGGGGTTCTTTGCTAAGCCTAAAAAACTACCCGCTTTTGCACGCGTTGCATTGTATTCAGGCAAATAACGTCCCGCTTGACGCATCAACCAGAGAGGCGAACGATCAGTGGCTTGACTTAGGCAAGCTTTTAAAAAACGGTCGTTTTGTAATGGCAACGGAATGAAATTTATTTTTTTAGGCGAAAGCGTGCAATCGCAGCCAGTTGTGCAGCGGCAATGGCGAGCTCCGACTGCGCCTGAGCAATTTCAAAATCGCCAGTTCGATTTTGCATTGCCTCTTCAGCACGTTTTTTCGCCTCAATAGCCTTTGCTTCATCGAGATCGTGACCTCGAATAGCGGTATCTGCCAAGACAGTTACGCAATCGGGTTGAACCTCTAAATACCCGCCAGCAACAAAAACGAATTCTTCATCTCCGTCTTCTTTTTCAATTCGAACCGAGCCTGGACGAATACGCGTAATCAGTGGGGTGTGTCCTTTTAAGATACCCAGCTCTCCTGACTCTCCCGGTAATGCCACAAATTTAGCATTACCACTAAAAATCAGTTTCTCTGCGCTTACAACGTCGACATGAATAGTTGACATTAGAGTTTCTTGGCCTTTTCAATTGCTTCGTCGATTGAACCGACCATGTAGAAAGCCTGCTCTGGTAAATGATCTAACTCACCATTCACAATCATCTTAAAGCCACGAATCGTTTCTTTGAGCGGCACATATTTTCCTGGGGAGCCAGTAAAGACTTCAGCGACGTGGAAGGGTTGGGATAAGAAGCGTTGAATCTTGCGAGCGCGAGCAACCGCTAATTTATCTTCAGGCGATAACTCATCCATTCCCAAAATAGCAATAATGTCTCGTAATTCTTTATAACGCTGCAAGGTCATTTGCACTCCGCGCGCAACCTCATAATGCTCTTGTCCAACCACTTGTGGATCAAGCTGACGACTTGTCGAGTCGAGAGGATCTACTGCGGGATAAATACCTAAGGCGGCGATATCGCGCGACAACACCACAGTCGAGTCTAAGTGCAAGAAGGTGGTTGCAGGAGACGGATCAGTTAAGTCGTCGGCTGGAACATAAACCGCTTGAATCGATGTAATTGAGCCCGTTTTAGTCGATGTAATACGCTCTTGTAATTTACCCATTTCTTCAGCAAGCGTAGGCTGATAACCCACTGCGGATGGCATACGCCCCAGCAAAGCCGAGACCTCCGTTCCTGCGAGCGTGTAACGATAAATATTATCGATAAAAAACAAAATGTCGCGGCCCTCGTCACGGAATGCCTCGGCCATAGTAAGGCCCGTTAGAGCTACGCGTAAACGATTTCCTGGCGGCTCGTTCATCTGACCAAAAACCATGGCAACCTTGTCGATCACGTTTGATTCTTTCATTTCGTGATAGAAGTCATTTCCTTCGCGAGTGCGCTCTCCTACACCAGCAAAAACCGATAAGCCAGAATGCTGTTTAGCAATGTTGTTAATCAGCTCCATCATGTTTACGGTTTTTCCTACGCCGGCGCCACCGAAAAGTCCAACCTTACCGCCCTTTGCAAACGGACAAACCAAGTCAATCACCTTAATTCCGGTTTCTAACAAATCAACCGAAGGAGAAAGTTCATCAAACTTCGGCGCCAACTGGTGAATCGCGCGGCGCTCTTCTGTGGCAATCGGACCTGCATCATCAATTGGACGTCCCAACACATCCATAATGCGCCCTAAAGTTGCGGGGCCAACCGGCACTGATATTCCCTTGCCATTTGCCTTCACCTCCATGCCGCGGCGCAAGCCATCGCTAGCACCCATGGCGATTGCGCGAACAACACCGTCACCAATCTGCTGCTGCACTTCAAAGGTCAAGCCCTTTTCAGCAAACGATGACTCGTTGCTATCAGCCAATGTGAGGGCATCATAGATACTGGGCATTTTGTCGCGGGGGAATTGAATATCCACCACAGCTCCGATACATTGCACGATATTTCCATTACTCATCGCATTTCTCCGCTTTTAATTCCTAAAATTTCTAAAATTTATTTAGCGCTACCGCTTAAACTGCTGCGGCACCACCCACAATCTCTGACAACTCTTTCGTAATTGCTGCTTGCCGTGTTTTGTTGTAAACCAACTGCAACTCACCAATCACATTCTTAGCATTATCCGAAGCCGCTTTCATGGCAACCATCCGAGCCGATTGCTCTGATGCCATATTTTCTGCAACCGCTTGATAAATTAGGGCTTCAATATAACGTTTTAATAGTCCCGTTAAAACAAGCTCAGCATCGGGTTCGTAAAT
>JAEMSI010000016.1:3636-8834 GCA_016462905.1 Polynucleobacter sp.
ACTCTTTTTATTTCGCGTGCCGCCATATAGGGCGAGCGATATTCGGGGTTTGCTTTTGAAAGATTTTCAACAATTGCCAGGATTTTTTCAGCATACGGGCGGGCCGCGCGCATCCTCTCTTGGGCGCGTCGCATTTTTGAAGCAGCAACCATTTCCATTGCCTTAGTAATCTTGCGCGTATTTTGTACGCTCTTGATCTTGCTGCGGATTTCTTTTGTGCCGGCCATAATGATCTAAATTAAAAAGTGCCTGATTTCTTAAAGTCTTCAACCGCCGAACGAAGTTGAGCCTCATCTTCTTTGCTTAGGTCTTTGGTTTCTTCAATACGACCAATTAAAGCGGCGTATTTTGATTTCAAATGTTCGTGCAACCCTTTTTCAAAGGGGAGAATTTGTTTGATTTCTAAATCATCGCAAAATCCATTATTAACCGCGAACAACGATGCTGCTAATTGCCAAACCTGAAGCGGTTGATACTGGGGCTGCTTTAAAAGCTCAGTCACGCGACGACCACGTTCCAACTGCTTGCGTGTAGCCTCGTCAAGATCCGATGCAAATTGAGCAAACGCTGCTAACTCACGGTACTGCGCCAAGTCGGTTCGAATACCGCCTGATAATTTTTTCACTACTTTAGTTTGCGCAGCTCCACCAACGCGAGATACCGAAATACCCGCATTAATAGCGGGTCTTACACCGGCATTAAACAAATCGGTTTCTAAAAAGATTTGGCCATCAGTAATAGAGATGACGTTGGTAGGAACGAAAGCAGAAACGTCACCTGCTTGAGTTTCAATTACAGGCAAGGCTGTTAAAGAACCTGTCTTGCCCTTCACTGCACCATTCGTAAATTTTTCAACATAATCGGAATTCACTCGCGCAGCACGCTCTAACAAACGCGAATGGAGATAAAACACGTCGCCAGGATAAGCTTCGCGTCCTGGTGGTCGACGCAATAACAAGGAAATTTGGCGGTAGGCTACAGCTTGCTTCGTTAAGTCATCATAAATAATCAAGGCGTCTTGACCGCGATCGCGGAAATATTCGCCCATCGTACAGCCCGCATAAGCAGATAAGTATTGCATGGCCGCTGACTCTGAAGCGCTTGCGGCAACGACAATGGTGTACTCCATTGCGCCTAACTCGGCCAACTTACGTACGACGTTAACAATCGTGGAGGCCTTTTGACCAATCGCCACATAAACGCAAAATACATCCTTGCCCTTTTGATTAATAATCGTGTCAACCGCAACCGCCGTTTTACCGGTTTGTCGATCGCCAATAATTAATTCGCGCTGACCACGTCCAATGGGCACCATGGAGTCAATCGCTTTTAAACCAGTTTGAAGAGGTTGGCTAACTGATTGCCGTGCAATCACGCCTGGAGCAACCTTCTCAATAAAATCAGTTAGCTTGGTATTGATCGGGCCCTTGCCGTCAATGGGCTGCCCGAGGGCATTAACAACGCGCCCTAAAAGTTCTGGGCCAACCGGCACCTCTAAAATGCGGCCGGTACACTTTACGGGGTCGCCCTCTTTAATATGGGTGTATTCGCCCAATACCACTGCGCCGACCGAATCTCTTTCCAGATTCAAGGCTAGACCAATCGTATTGCCAGGAAACTCCAACATCTCGCCTTGCATTACACCAGACAAGCCATACACTCGACAGATGCCGTCGGTAACTGAAATAACTGTGCCCTGATTACGCATTTGGGTATCAACGCCCAATTCGGTAATTCGGCTTTTAATCAGCTCGCTGATTTCGGAAGGGTTGAGTTGCATTACTTACTCCTAGTATTAATCGTGTATTTAATTAAGCTTTAAAAATTTTCGGCTTTTTTAGGCGCCCAAACTATTTTGCATTTGTGATAATCGCGCCCGTATTGAGCCGTCCAAAACTTCGTCTCCTACCCGCACAGATACACCGCCAATTAGTTCTGGGTCAACAGTGACTTTGGGTCTTAATTCTTTTCCACCAAAACGTTTTTTCAAACTATCTAATAAATTTTTTAATTCTTCGCCCTCAAGAGGAAAAGCGCTCGTTATTACTATCTCTGCTGCACTTTCTTGGCGATTTTTCATTTCTTCAAACTGTTTAGCAATGTAAGGCAACGTTTGCAGGCGATGATTTTTAGACAACAGTTTTAAAAAGTTCAGTACAGGCGGTGCTAGCCGAGTCTTCACGGCAGCGGCAACCACATCGCCCAAATCACTCGAACTTAGCTTGGGATTGTTGGCCAAGACCGCAATGTCGTGGTTTTCAGAGACCTGAGCCAGCTCATGTAATTGAGCTAACCATGGCTGCAGGTCTGCTGGCTTGGCAATGGAAAACAATGCCTCAGCGTAGGGTCTGGCAATAGTGGCTAAATCGGCCATCTTAAAGCTCTGCCTTTAACTGATCTAATAAACTACTGTGCGCTTTAACGTCAATCTCACGGCGTAAAATTTGTTCCGCGCCCTTCACTGCCAATTTAGCAACCTCTTGGCGCAATGCATCGCGTGCTTGTATAACTTGACGATTCGCATCGTCTTTTGCTTGCGCAATAATTCTGGCCGCTTCAGCCTGGGCATTAGCTCTAATTTCTTCTGCGCTTAACTGTGCGCGTTTTTCTGCTTCAGCAACACGTCGCACACCCTCATTCCGAGCCTCAGATAAAGCTTGTTCGGCGTGCTTTGTTGCAGACTCAAGATCTGCTTTGCCGCGCTCAGCAGCTGCTAAGCCGTCGGCAATTTTAGAGGCGCGCTCATCCAAAGCCTTTATTAATGGCGGCCAAATAAACCGCATCGTAAACAATGCGAGAATAAAAAATACCAAGATTTGCGCAAGCAGCGTCGCATTCAAATTCATAGCAGAGCTCCCTCAACTTCTTAATTAAAAATCGCAACTGCCGACAAAGCAAAAACTGCGTTAACCGGCTTAATTACGTGCTTATTTCTAGTTAGGAAATGGGCTTGCAAACGCGAACATCATGGCAATACCAACACCAATAATGAAGGCCGCATCAATCAAACCAACCATCAAGAACATTTTGGTTTGCAATGCATTCATTAACTCGGGTTGACGAGCCGATGCTTCAATAAATTTTCCGCCCATCGAGCCAATACCCATACAAGCTCCACCAGCGCCCAGTCCAATAATGAGACCACAAGCAATAGCAACTAAACCAGCATTTGTCATAACGACTCCTTAAAAAAATAAAATACTTAGTGACTCTCGTGAGATTGACCAAGATATACCAAGGTCAACATCATAAAAATATAAGCCTGTAAAAGAACAATCAATATGTGAAAAATTGCCCAAACCGTTCCAGCCAAAACATTTCCTACAAAGCCAAGATATGTTGCGGTTCCGCCCATTAAGGCAATCAATAAGAAAACCAGCTCGCCCGCATACATGTTGCCAAAAAGTCGCATCCCTAACGATACCGTTTTGGAAACAAACTCAATCAGGTTTAAGGCAAGGTTTGGAATCCACAAAATGGGGTTCGATCCAAAAGGCGCACAAAACAGTTCGTGAATGAAGCCGCCTATCCCTTTAATCTTGAGGTTGTAATAAATCATTAACAAAAATACGCCGAGGGCCATGCCTAGGGTGGTATTGAGATCGGCGGTAGCAACGATACGTTGATATGGGATAGATTCCCCAAGCCCAACGCTGTTTAAAACAAAATGGGGCAAATCAACCGGTAAAAGATCTAGGGCGTTCATAAAAACAATCCAGACAAAAACCGTGAGTGCTAAAGGAGCAATAAAGCTACGGTTACCATGAACTATCGATTTAGCTTGGTCGTCGACCATTTCAACCAACATTTCAACTGCGGCTTGTAGGCGGCCGGGCGTTCCTGAAGTGGCCTTACGTGCAACAAGCCACATCACAAATACAGCAACAAGCCCCGTAAACAAAGACCAAAAAATGGTGTCTAAATTAATAACACTGAAATCGATGATGGAGATCTGTTTGTCCCCAATATTGTTCAGGTTTTGTAAATGATGTCCGATATAGGAGGTTGGCGTAATAACTTCATGAGCCCCTGCCCCTCCCGAGCTTACTGTACCTGACATATGATAAAAATCCTCTATACCAATCTTTAAATTACTTACGCCAAAAGCATGCGACCCAGTAACACTTGATGGTGACCACATAAGTAACCAACAAGGGCAACCACTCCATTTTGGGGCCCCACAAACCAAGCCCAATAAAAAGCGCCAAAGTTAAAGCAATTTTCAACAGTTCGCCTGAAACTAGCGCCACCAAAAAACCATCGGGTCTTTGTTTTTTTGCCCTTGCTGCTAATTGCAACCTGAATACAAATACTGCCGATGGCAAAAAACCAATTAAACCGCCGCATATAGCCGATTGGGCGAAAAGGTTAAACCCTTTCGGACTCCCAAAAAAAGACCAAGCCACGGCGCTGAGCCCTGTAGCCAAAACTTGACTTCCTACGATCCGCCACGGCGACAAGGTTGAGAATTGTGAAGTGTCTCTTTTTTGCAGAGCCTCCATCTCATCCTTGCTATAAACCCGATAGCGCTCTTCGGACTCGTCCCATTTATTACTGGGATTTAATTCACTTTTATTTGGAACCAATTTAGCCCATACATTCTAGCATTAACTACAAAAATAATCAATCTTACGATCAAATTAGAAGGCGCTGACGCCCACTTTTTTCAAAAAGGCATCGAGGTCATCAAACCGGCTAAATTGAAGCCGAACTTCTCCGCCGCGTGCTTTTGTTTTAATTTCAACCTGTAGTCCGATTAGATCAGAAATCTCGCGGGCAAGCCGCTGCAAATCTGGGTCTGAAGAATTAGATTTCTGGTCTTTTGATTTTTTATTTGTTGTTTTTAGATCCCCGGATTCGAGCATAAAACGCGTTACCAATTTTTCCGTATCGCGTACAGAAAGTCCATCAGCAACAATTTTTTGTGCCAACATCACTTGATTGGCGGGCGGCAAAGGTAAGAGCGCTCTTGCGTGCCCCATATCCAGATCACCAGCCCGCAACATCGCTTGAACTGCGCTTGCCAATTGTGCCAATCGTAATAAGTTGGTAATCGCGCTCCGTGACTTTCCTACCGCCTTTGCTGTCTGCTCATGGGTAAAACCAAACTCCTGAATTAAGCGCGCCAAGCCTTTTGATTCCTCTAAGGGGTTAAGATCTTCACGCTGCATGTTTTCAATCAAGGCCATGGCTGCTGC
>JAEMSI010000016.1:8934-35768 GCA_016462905.1 Polynucleobacter sp.
TTAATGCGTTCAATCATTTCTGCGCCAAACTCGATATATGCTTTTGCACCTCTTGCCGCTCTATCAAAAACAACTCCAGGCAAACCAAACGATGGCGCCTCCGCCAATCGCACATTGCGCGGAATAATTGTTTTGAAAACTTTATCGCCAAAATGCTGCACCAATTGTTCGGAAACCTGCTGCTGCAAAGTCATGCGCGAATCAAACATCACCCTTAACAAACCAATAATTTTTAAATTTGGATTTAAATTTGCATGCACCTGTTTAATCGTGTTTACCAAGTCGGATAAACCCTCAAGAGCAAAGTATTCGCATTGCATCGGCACAATCACACCATCCGCTGCACAGAGCCCGTTTAGAGTTAGCAACGAGAGCGCTGGCGGGCAATCGATTAAAACAAAATCATATTGCGCCGACACCTCCTTTAGTGCTTTTTTTAAGCGCATTTCTCTTTCGTCTAAATCAACCAACTCAATTTCTGCACCCGCCAACTCTCGATTTGCTGGCAAAACATGGTACGCAACTTCTGTAGAGCGCCAAATCGATTCGTTGGCATTTTTTAATCCAATAAGAACGTGATAAACACTTTTTTCTAAGCCGCTTTTATCCAGTCCCGAGCCCATGGTCGCATTTCCTTGTGGGTCGAGGTCAACCAATAAAACGCGCTGATTTTGATTGGCGAGGCTCGCCGCAAGGTTAACTGCAGTGGTTGTTTTACCAACGCCGCCTTTTTGATTAGCAATGCAAAATATTTTCGTCATGTCGAAGGTGGCTAAATATCGAATTTTCTCATGGGGCGGTAGACCAAGAGCCGCCTTTCGAGCGCCCTCCCCGGAACATCAACGGCAAGATCCCCGTCGAGGCGCCATAGCCCCGAGTCTATCTCCGCAATTTCCTCGGGAGCGCGCTTACTTTTCATGGCTAAAACTAAACCCGCCGCCTTCAGAAATGGCTGCGCAAAATGAAGCAGGTTCTTTAATTTCGAAAACGCCCTAGCTGTTACAAAATCAAACTCGCCGGGGCGTTGTAAGGCCGCAGTTTCTGCCCGAACGGCCAATATCTCGATATTCTGAAGCTTTAATTTACCGCGAATATGCTGCAAAAATGCTGCTTTTTTTCGACTTGCCTCGACCAAAACAAAACTCCAGTCCGGCCTCATAATCGCAAGCGGTATTGCTGGTAAGCCGCCGCCAGACCCCAAATCGAGTATTTTAGGCGCACTCACGTCTTCTGATCGATTTGCAAGCAAGGCCAGCATTTTTGGATAAATTGCAATAGAATCAATAAGATGCAAATCTATTACGTCTTCCTTTTCTTCTATCGCGGTTAGGTTATGAACCAGATTCCAACGGCTAAGCTCAATTAAAAATAATTCTAGTTTTTCTAGCGTTTCAACCGCCAAATCAAGCCCCAACTCCAAGGCTCCTGCCCTCAAGCCGGGACCATTCTGCTTGTTCATAAATTGGCTGTGGCTGTTTGGGTTTTATAAATACCTTTTTTGAGGTGCACCAACAAAAGAGAAATGGCGGCTGGTGTTACCCCCGGAATCCTAGCCGCCTGTCCGAGCGAGGTCGGTTTATGTAGGTTTAGTTTTTGCTGAGCTTCAAAAGAAAGGCCGCTTACCAAGGCATAGTCGAGGTGCTCTGGCAAGACCAATGCTTCGTAATGCTGGTGGCGCTCAATCTCAAGCCGCTGCCTTTCAATATAGCCTTCATACTTGATTGCAACCTCAACCTGATCTCTAATTTGCATCGCAATCGTGGGGTCTTCGTCCAGTAGGGCGACAGCGGGCGCGAAACTGGGAAAGCTCGTGATTAAGCTCTTGTAGTCTAAGCCTGGTCTGCGTAATAGCTCAGCCAAAGTACATTCGTGGGCTAACCCCTGACCCAAAAGACACTCTAGAGATCTTGCGCTTTGATGTTTTGGACCAACCCAAAAATTTTTTAGGCGGGATGTTTCACGTGAAACAGCGTCTTGTTTTCTCAAAAAGACCTGCCATCTCTGGTCGTCAACCAAGCCCAACTTTTGCGCAATCGGCGTTAGACGTGCATCGGCATTGTCTTCCCTCAGGCTTAGTCGATATTCTGCCCGGCTAGTAAACATTCTGTAGGGCTCTTGGACCCCGCCAGAGATTAAGTCGTCAACCAAAACACCCAGATAAGACTCGTTGCGCTTTGGTACCCAGGGCTCTTGTTCTTTTGCCGACAAAGCCGCATTCGTTCCCGCCAAAAGCCCCTGTGCAGCCGCTTCCTCATATCCGGTTGTGCCGTTAATCTGGCCGGCAAAATAAAGCCCTGCAATTGCCTTCGTCTCAAGGGTGTGCCTTAGAGCCCTTGGATCAAAATAATCGTACTCAATGGCGTAGCCTGGCCTAATAATTTCTGCAGCCTCTAGGCCACGAATACTCCTTACAAGCGACATTTGGACATCAAAAGGCAGGCTTGTAGAAATGCCGTTTGGGTAAAACTCATTGGTGGTTAAGCCCTCGGGCTCTAAAAATATTTGGTGGCTATTTTTTGCTGAAAAGCGGTGGATCTTATCTTCAATTGAAGGGCAATATCTTGGGCCAACACCTTCAATCACGCCGGTATACATGGGCGATCGATCTAGGCCGTCCCGAATAATATCGTGTGTTTTTTGATTAGTATGGGTTATCCAGCATGAAATTTGCTTCGGATGATCCTGAGGCTTTCCCAAAAAGGAGAACACCGGAAGAGGGTCAAGATCGCCCGCCTGCTCCTCCATTACTGAAAAATCGATGGTTCGCCCATCAAGTCGCGGCGGCGTTCCTGTTTTTAGGCGCCCCTGCGGCAAGGCCAATTCTTTAAGTCTTGCCGACAGGCTTTGCGAGGCGGGGTCCCCAGCCCTCCCACCACTGTAGTTACTTAAACCGACATGAATTTTTCCATCCAAAAAAGTGCCTGCGGTTAATACGACCTTTCGACACCTAAACTTCAAGTTGGATTCAAGGACAACGCCGCCAATTCTTTCGCCCTCAACCAATAGATCAGCAACGGCGCCTTGAAACACTTGAAGGTTTTTTTGGTTTTCGAGTCTTTTGCGGATAGCGGCCTTATACAAAATCCGGTCGCCTTGCGCCCTAGTTGCCCTAACCGCCGGCCCCTTACTCGAATTTAAGATCCTAAATTGAATACCTGCCTCGTCGGTCGCGGAGGCCATTGCGCCCCCCATCGCATCGATTTCTTTAACTAAATGGCCCTTTCCGATCCCGCCAATAGAGGGATTGCAGCTCATTGCTCCCAAGGTTTCAATATTATGAGTAATTAAAAGCGTCTCTGAACCAATGCGCGCTGACGCAAGAGCCGCTTCAGTTCCTGCGTGTCCGCCACCAATAACAATGACATCAAACTCTTTTGAATAAAACATATACCTTTAATAAGCAAATTGAGCTGTAAAAAGCTCTAATTTAAGCAATTTAACGATCGTGGGCGTCGATCATAGCATTTTGTTGTGTTTCACGTGAAACAAGAGCCCAGTTCAGCCCAAAAAATAACTGTAACCTATTGATTTATATATTAAAAAATGCATCGTAGGCGGATTTAATAATAAGACAGGAAACGACTAATAAAAATGCTTTTTTTACAAAAGCACTGCCGCGCTTAATGGCCAGACGGCTCCCAAGCTGACTGCCAGCAATATTAGCTACCATCATTGCCAAGCCTAGCTCCCATCGAACCAAACCAAGCCCCGCAAACAGCAATACGCTGGCAACGTTGGTTGCGGCATTCACCAGTTTAGTTGCGGCGGATGCGTGCAAAAAATCAAAGTGGAATACCCTAACAAAAATAAATAGAAAAAAGCTGCCCGTTCCCGGCCCAAAAATTCCATCATAAAAACCGAGGCCTGCCCCAAGCAAAATTGCTTTAGCCCGCTCATTTCGATTTAGAGCATTACTTTCGCGATGCTCTAAACCCAGGTTGGGCTGAAACCAGGTGTAGATCAGCAAGGCTAACAAAACAAAAGGCAGGGCCTTTCGAATCGGGCCGTCAGGGATATGGCTTAAAGCCCCCGCCCCCAATAAAGAACCAAAAAACCCAGCGACGATCGCAGGGGCGACAATCTTCCACGGCAAATCAACATGATGTAAGTAGCGCCGCGCTGCGTTGAGCGTGCCCCCAACACCAGATACCTTATTTATCGCCAACAAATTGGCGGGGTGTGCCTCTGGGTAAGCAGCGAATAAAGCGGGCACCTGAATCAAGCCCCCGCCGCCAGCAACCGCATCAACGGTTCCTGCTATAAATGCAGCGAATAATAAAAAAATCCAAATCCATTCTGAAAATTCAAGCATAGGATTGATTATTTACAAAACCAATTAGTTTGAGTTTGGTAAATTTTTTTGAGCTTCTAAATACAACGCTAACGCAGAGCGTGCCGCCTCATCCATCATCTCGATTGGCATTCGTTGTGAACCCTGAATAATCATTAAAGCATAAGGTTTTGCTAAGGACGAAGCCTCCTTAGAAAGTTGCGCCTCTTCTCCTTGGGCCGGCGTCTGTGCGCGCCAATAATTAATGGCAGCCTCTAATTCTTGAATGCTAATGGACAACATGAAACAGTTTAATCAAGATCTAACATAGTGCCGCGGCATTTTTTGTATCCGCAGCGGCATTCGTAATCTTTCTTTATTTTTTTTGTTGGCTTCTCGTCAAGGTTGAGTGAGTAGTCATAAAACAATTCTTCGCCTGCTTTGATTTTTCTTTTTGCAAAAATAAAAACGCGCGGCTTGCCTTCGACCAAACGTTCATCGGTCTCGCAGTTTGGCGAACAAGAATGATTGATCCAACGAGCTGCATTGCCGCGCACGTTCGCATCAATCACCCGACCATCATCCAAAGAAAAATAGAAGGTGTGGTTGGGTTGTTTTGGGTCATGTGGGTGCCGCCTTAGAGCCTCGTCCCAATCAATTCGTTGGCCCTTGTACTCCAGAATTGGGCTGCCACGCGCAATTTTTGTTTTTGCAAAAACGCCTTTGCCATGAACCCCAGAGCTTTTTACAGCAACAGAAGATCGGGAAATTAATTTTGGTGCTTTTTTGGGCATAAACTAAACGTCTAGGTTGCGAGCAATTAATGCATTTTTTTCAATAAACGCCCGTCGAGGATCGACCTCATCGCCCATTAGTGTTGTGAAAACTTGATCGGCCATAATCGCATCTTCGATCTGAACACGCAACAAACGTCGCGTATTAGAGTCCATAGTTGTTTCCCAAAGTTGTTGTGGGTTCATTTCTCCCAAACCCTTATACCGTTGGCGACTAACCGCCTTTTCCGCTTCAGCAAGCAGCCACGAAAATGCGCCGCGGTAATCTTGCACAACGCTTTCTTTGTTTGTTTTCTCTGGATCGCCGCGGCGAACTCTCGAGCCCGCTACAACTTTGCCCGATAGTGCTTTTGCAGCATCCACTAATGCTCGATAGTCATCGCTTACAACAAAGTCTGAGCCAATGACCGACAGCTTTAAGTTTCCATGAATCCTACGCGACAACAAAAGTCGATAGCCCTCTGTGCGCTCTTCTTTTTGAACTAAAACCTCTGGGGTAACCGCGAGGGGGTTCAGAGTTAAAGCCATTGCCGCACGCAAGCTCTTAGCAGAATCCTCGGCAGAGGCTGGCGACTCAAAGTTTAAAACCACGCCGGCCGCGATTGCTCGCAGAGCATCTTCATCCATCGTCCGCGACAGACGGTCAACCACGGTTTGAATGGTTTGATAGTTTTTTGCAAGCGCCTCCAGCGCCTCGCCCGAAATCACCCCGCCACCAGGCGCCTCAATGCTTGCTGATTCCATTGCGATTTTGAACAACAACTGATTTAACTCAACATCGTCTTTAATATATTGTTCTTGTTTGCCATACTTCACCTTATACAAAGGGGGTTGCGCAATATAAATATGGCCGCGTTCAATTAACTCAGGCATTTGACGATAAAAGAACGTCAATAACAAGGTGCGAATGTGGCTACCATCAACGTCGGCATCGGTCATGATGATAATGCGGTGATAGCGAAGCTTGTCGGCTTTGTATTCCTCAACACCAATACCGGTTCCCAATACCGTAATTAAGGTAACCACCTCCTGGCTTGCCAACATTTTGTCAAAGCGCGCTTTTTCAACGTTCAGGATTTTTCCTTTTAGCGGGAGAATGGCTTGAAACTTTCTGTCCCTGCCCTGTTTCGCCGACCCGCCCGCGGAATCTCCCTCAACAATAAAAAGCTCTGATTTCGCAGGATCCTTCTCTTGGCAATCAGCAAGCTTGCCTGGCAAGCCAATGCCATCCAGCGCGCCCTTTCGCCGAGTCATGTCACGGGCTTTTCTCGCCGCCTCGCGCGCCCTTGCCGCATCAACAATTTTGCCGCACAGAATTTTTGCGTCTTGCGGCCTCTCTTGCAAATATTCAGACAGGGCCTCCGCAACCACCTCTTCAACGGGGCCGCGAACCTCGCTAGAAACCAGCTTATCTTTCGTTTGGCTCGAAAATTTTGGCTCTGGAACCTTTACCGAAAGAATACATGCCAAACCCTCACGCATATCGTCGCCAGTAATTTCAACCTTCGCTTTTTTTGCAACCTCGTGTTCATCAATATATTTATTTATGACGCGCGTCATGGCTGCACGCAGGCCGGTTAGGTGGGTGCCGCCGTCGCGTTGCGGAATGTTGTTTGTGAAACAAAGTACTTGTTCGTTGTAGGCGTCATTCCATTGCATGGCAACCTCGACCGTAATCTGGCCGCCGAGGTCTGATGGTCTTTCACCCACCGCATGAAATATGTTGGGGTGAAGCACGGTCTTGGATTGGTTGATGTATTCAACAAAACCTTTAACGCCGCCCGTAAATGCAAAGTCTTCTTCTTTGCCAGAGCGCTGATCAAGCAGACGGATATGAACACCATTATTTAAAAAAGAAAGTTCGCGGATGCGCTTTACTAAGATTTCGTAGTGGTATTCAATGTTATTAAAAATTTCTTCGTCGGCCATGAAATGAACCTCGGTGCCCCGTAAGTCGGTGCTCCCGGTCACCGCTATGGGAGAAACATCCACGCCGTTTTCTTTTTCAATGAGTCGGTTTTGCACAACCCCGCGAGCAAACTCCATGAAGTGGGCTTTGCCATCTCGGCGGATTGTCAACTTTAGCCATTTTGACAACGCATTAACGCAGCTTACTCCCACCCCATGAAGGCCGCCGGAAACTTTGTAGCTGTTTTGATCAAACTTTCCGCCCGCATGCAATTCCGTCATCACAATTTCGGCTGCGCTGCGCTTGGGTTCATTTTTATCGTCGTATTTAATTCCGGTCGGGACGCCCCGCCCGTTATCAACAACCGAGATTGAGTTATCTGTATGAATAACGATGGTTATTTCGGTGCAATGCCCTGCCAAAGATTCATCAATCGAGTTATCCAAAACCTCAAAGACTAAATGGTGCAGGCCGGTTCCGTCGGAGGTATCGCCGATGTACATGCCCGGTCTTTTTCTTACTGCCTCTAATCCCTCTAGTATTTGAATTGATGATGCGCCGTACTGTTCTGCCACCTTGTTTTCTTCCGTCATTTTTCTCTTTATTAAATTCTCATCGGCATCACAACATATTTAAAAGCCGTTGAGCCTGGGATGGTAATAACAGCGCTGCTGTTTGCATCGCCCAGACTGATTTCAACTTTATCGTTTTTAACATTTGCCAACACGTCCAAAAGGTAGCTCACATTAAATCCAATCTCGACTTCATCGCCGGTATATTCGGTTTCGATCTCTTCTTGCGCCTCTTCTTGCTCGGCATTAGTTGATTGAATGGTGATTCGGTTGTTTGATAAAGAAAAGCGAACGCCTTTAAATTTTTCGGTTGTCAAAATCGCCGCTCTTTGTAAAGCCGCTTGAAGTTCATCTCGACCCAAAACGAGCGTATTTTTTTGACCCTTTGGAATCACTCTCTGATAATCCGGGAACTTTCCTTCAACCAACTTCGAAATTAATTCGATGTCGCCAAATGTAAATTTAATTTGATTGTTTGTAATCGCAATCTCGAGGTCGCCCCCACCATCATCAAGTAAGTGCTGACACTCTAAAACGGTTTTACGAGGTATGATAATTTCATGACGCTCACCATTGCCGCTTGGCGCGTTTTCCAGTGTTGTTTGACTGAATGCAAGTCGATGTCCGTCAGTGGCGACGGCCATTACCTCTTTACCTTCGATAACCAACAACATTCCATTTAAGTAATACCGGATGTCTTGCTGTGCCATCGCAAAATACACCTGACTAATTAATTGTTTAAAGTTCTTTTGAGGCATTTTCCATAAGGCGCTTGGATCACCCATGGTTTGCATTACCGGGAACTCGCTCGCCGCTAATGTTTGTAGTGAGAAGCGGCTTTTCCCGCTTTGTACAACCAAACGGTTGTCTTTTAAATTTAAACTCACCGGGCCTTCTGGTAGAGCACGGAGAATATCCAAAATCTTTCGCGCCCCTACGGTTGTTACCAAGTCCTCTTCTCCAACACCAAAATTAGCTTTAGTTGTAATTTGTATTTCAATATCAGTAGAAATAAAAGAGATTGCTTTGCCTGATTTCTTAAACAATAAATTTGCCAGAATAGCCAAAGTATGCCGACGTTCAACAATGCCACTAACGACTTGCAAGGGTTTTAAAAGATCGTCCCGAGAGGCATTCACTAATTGCATTGGTTTTATATCCTTTTATATTTTAAATTAGTAGTAGTAGTAAAGCGGCTTATTTCTGTGGATAAGTTTAATTTTATAGTTAAATCAAAGATCTGGGTAATAAAAAAGCTGTGGATAAGTTCTGTATAAATCGAGGACAAATTCTGTATAAGTTCAATCCCAAAAAAATAAAACCTAAAGCCAACATTTATTAACAAACTATCCACAAACTAATCACAAACTTATTCATTGATGGGTCCACAACTTATCCACAACTAGCTTTTAAGGGTTTGTTCAAGAACGTGCAACTCATGATTTAGCTGCTGGTCGTGTTGCCGTTCCTCAGTAATCTTACGTACCGCATGCAAAACCGTGGTGTGGTCCCTACCACCAAAAAGCTCTCCTATTTCGGGCAGGCTCTTTTGGGTTAGTTCTTTTGCCATAAACATGGCTATTTGCCTTGGGCGAGCGATATTGGCCGGGCGTTTTTTCGAATACATATCAGCTACTTTTATGTTGTAAAAATCGGCAACAGTGCGCTGAATTGTTTCGACCGAAATCTGCCGATTCTGAATGGATAACAGATCTTTTAAGGCGCTTCGGGCAACATCAACAGTTACCTCGCGACCATGAAAGCGGACAAAAGCCAAAATTTTTCGTAGCGCACCTTCCAGTTCGCGAATATTAGACCGGAGGTGTTTTGCAACAAAAAAAGCAACGTCTTCAGACATCGGAACACCCTCGGCAGCCGCCTTTTTCATTAAAATGGCAACGCGCATTTCTAGTTCTGGCGGCTCAATCGCAACGGTTAGGCCAGAGTCAAAACGGGAGATCAGCCTCTCGTCCATTCCGGCCATATTTTTTGGGTAGGTATCGCTGGTAATAATGACTTGGGCTTTGTTGCTAATTAAGGCCTCAAACGCATAAAAGAATTCTTCTTGAGTGCGCGACTTCCCCCCGAAAAATTGAATATCATCAATTAATAAAAGGTCAAGCGAGTGGTAATAGCGCTTAAACCGATCAAACGCTTTTTGCTGATACGCCCTAACCACATCAGAAACATACTGCTCAGCATGAATGTAGCGAATCTTTGCCTTGGGGTTTTCTTTTAGAAGGTGGTTTCCAATGGCGTGAATCAGGTGGGTTTTGCCTAAGCCAACCCCACCATATAAAAACATCGGGTTATAAGAGGAGCCTGGATTGTGGGCCACCTGAATTGAGGCCGCGCGCGCTAACTGGTTGGCCTTGCCGGTAACAAAACTTTCAAAAGTAAGGGCGGGGTTTAGTTTTGCCCTGTCATTCACCTCTGCATCCAAAAGTAAATTCGAGGCCCCCACTTCTTCGGACATTTCTTCGGAAGAAAATAGGGCGAGGGGCTCGTTTTCAGCAGTTTCGTTAAGGCCAATACCTTCATTGGGACTATTAAAAAAATTAACCCCCCGCGGCCTGTCTATTGGGTTACCTAGATTTGGGCTGTTACCGTCAGCCCCCAAGCTAAAGCGCAACTGAATCGGCTTCCCAAAGTAGTTATGGGCAATTTCATCAAAGCGAACAGAGAAGGTTCGGCGAATCCAGTCGAGCTTAAACGGGTTGGGGGCGCCAATTGTAAGTGTCTGCTCACTCTCATTATAAACCCCAAGCTTTAATGGTTGAATCCAAGTTTTAAATTGTTGAGGGGAAAGCTCTGCTGCTAAAATGCGCATAGCTTCATCCCAAAAACCCAGTGGATTTTGGTGGGCCAAAGGGATTGGTGTTTGTGGGTTGCTCATATGAATTAATCAATATTGTAGCGATTTAAAAAAGTTATCCACAAGCAAAAGAGACGTGGATAAGGTGTGGATAACTTGTGTATAAAAAAATAAAACCTATTATTTTCAGTTGGTTAAATCAAAATTAGGAATAACCCTCAGCGGCGCCCAGAAAAACCAGTAAACATAAAGGAAGGGTTGACTACACAAGCTCTCCAAGTCAAAATAGCGGGTTATCAGGAATATTATTAAATGAAAAGAACCTACCAGCCCTCAGTAACTCGACGCAAAAGAACGCATGGTTTTCGTGTCAGAATGAAAACCCGCGGAGGTCGCCAAGTACTAAATGCGCGTCGCGCCAAGGGCCGCAAACGCTTAGCTGTTTAAGATTAAGCTTGAATTCCGCGAGAATCTCTCAGCTTCTTGCGACTCGGCCGCAAAGCAATTTAGGGTGGGCACTATATGTTGCCCCCCCAGAAAACCCACACCATTCCTCGATGGGGCTTGCTGTCCCAAAGCGCTTGGTGGCTAAAGCGATTGATCGAAACCGCATTAAGCGCATGGCTAGGGAGTTGGTGCGCTTGAAAACGAGCCAAGCGAATCACCAGGACCGAGTTTTGAAATTGAAGGCACCCGTGGGGAAAAAAACCGGCGGCCGTTTGCGCCTAAAAGAAAAAAAACAACTTCAAATATGGTTAGCGGAGATTTTGTAATGCGCATAGAAAATCGCCCGCTATATTATTTAGTTCGGATCTATCAATACTTTATTTCCCCTGCGATGGGACACCACTGCAAGTTCTTCCCCAGCTGCTCACAATATGCGTGTGACTGTTTAAAAGAACACGGCCCAATTAAAAGTATTCAAAAGATTAGTTGGCGAATTATCCGTTGCAATCCCTGGTCTCGGGGCGGGTATGATCCAGTCGCTATCCAAACACCCGAATCAAATCAACATTAAAAGCAGGCATTAAGAATGGACATCAAAAAAACATTATTGTGGGTTATATTTTCAATGGCCTGTTTAATGTTGTACAACAACTGGCTTTTGCATGCGGGCAGGCCGACTTTGTTCGGGACTACTGGTGCGCAACAAGCCGAGCCAAAAGATACCGCTTTAACGACGACGCCCAAAAACGATCTCCCCGCGCAAGTGAGCGCCAACAGCATTAGTAAAACACCTTCACAGGTTATTGCTTCGCCAACCAATATTGCGGGCGAGAAATTTAATTTAAGGAATGATGTTTTATCCGTTGACATTAGCAGCGCCGGCGGAAGTGTGGTGGGCGCAACCTTATTAACGGCGCTTGATCATAATAAAAACCCGATTGTTTTATTTCGTACTGATTTAAAAAATCAATATTTTGCAAGATCGGGATTAATTTCTTCGAGTACATCAGATCTTCCTAATCACACGGTTTTGTTTGCGCTAGTGAAAAACAATAAATCAGAAAACGGCAGCCAAGAGCTAACATTAAGCAGCGAAAAAGGCGGCATACGATTAGATAAAACATTTATTTTGAAAAAAGGCAGTTATGAATTGCTTGTGGAACACAAAATAACCCAAGCAGCAAGCAAGGGGGAGGCTCCAAACGTAGTTTTGTATACCGAAATAGTTCGCGATGGAAATACGCCCACCGCGCATTCGGGAGAAAAGCCATCAACCGCAGAGAATTTTTATAGTACCTTTACTGGACCATCTTTTTATACTGAAAAAGACAAATTTGTAAAAGTCGAATTTAGTGAATTAGAAAAAAATAAATTTATCCCACCGAAGGCCGCGCCGACTGGCGAGCCAGCCTGGATCGCCATGGTGCAGCACTATTTCGCAAGCGCTTGGATACCCAACGACAAAATAGCGCGCGATATTTATGCGGGTAAATTAGAGCAAAATTTATATCGTATTGGGATGCAAATGCCCATACCAGCGCTTACCCCAAACGCGCCTTACCTTGAAAAAACAAGATTGTTTATGGGGCCTCAAGAAGAAAAACTATTGGAGAAGATTGCTCCCGGGTTTGACTTAATAAAAGATTACGGCTATTTAACGGTCTTAGCAAAACCTATTTTTTGGTTGTTAGAAAAAATTAATGTGTATGTTTCAAATTGGGGTTGGTCGATTGTATTGTTAACGGTATTAATCAAACTGGTTTTTTTCCCGCTGTCTGCCGCCAGCTATAAGTCGATGGCGCGCATGAAAGAGGTACAGCCGCGCTTGATGGCGATGCGCGAGCAATATAAAGGCGACCCACAAAAACTAAATCAAGCCATGATGGAGATGTATAAAAAAGAAAAAATAAATCCCTTGGGTGGGTGTTTGCCGGTCGTGGTTCAGATCCCGGTTTTTATCGCTTTGTATTGGGTCCTATTGTCTTCGGTAGAAATGCGCAACGCCCCTTGGATTGGGTGGATTCACGATTTATCTTCGCCAGACGTGTTTTTTGGAACCATTCCCGGCATTGATATGCCTATCGGTATTTTGCCAATTGTCATGGCGATATCGATGTTTATTCAAACCAAACTCAATCCAACGCCGCCGGATCCAATTCAGGCAAAGGTAATGCTGTACATGCCAATCATTTTTTCTGCCATGTTCTTTTTCTTTCCTTCAGGCTTGGTTTTATATTGGGTAGTTAATAATATTTTGTCGATTGCACAGCAGTGGCAAATTAACAAAATGTTCGGAAAGTCTCAAAAAAAATAAGCATGAAGCGGAGGGGAGTTTGATTAAAAAACACCCCATCATTGCTATCGCCACACCCCCCGGAAACGGGGGCGTTGGGATTATTCGAATTTCTGGCGAAAATCTTCTATCACTGGTTGAGCAGGTGGTCGGCAAACCCATTAAGCCCAGAACAGCGGAGCTCTTTGATTTGCTTGATGCAAAAGGAGTTTGCATTGACAGCGCCTTAGCCCTTTTTTTTCAAGCCCCTGCATCGTTTACTGGGGAAGATGTTTTAGAAATTCACTGTCATGGCGGGCAGGCCGTCTTGCGCTTGGCACAAAATCACCTTTTAGGTTTAGGCAAAAAAATGAATCTAACCTTGGCTGAGCCAGGCGAATTTTCTCTGCGCGCCTATTTAAATGGAAAGCTGGATTTAATTCAAGCAGAAGCAATTGCGGATTTAATTCTGGCGCAAAGCGATGCTGCTGTTCGAGGCGCAGCCAGATCTCTAAAGGGAGAATTTTCAGTCAAGGTCGATGACCTAGTTTCCTTGATTACAAAACTTCGAGTTTTGGTCGAATCAACCCTCGATTTTCCAGAAGAGGAAATTGATTTTTTAGAAAACGCCCAAGCTAGAGGGCAAATGAAAACAATCACAGCCAAGCTTGAGGAGCTTTTGGCTCATGCCAAGCAAGGGCGCTTGATAAGAGATGGGGCTAGTTTGGTGTTGGTTGGCGCCCCCAATGTTGGTAAAAGCTCTTTATTGAATTGTTTAGCAGGTGAGGAGCTTGCCATTGTTACTCCAGTTGCTGGAACTACGCGCGACCGAATCAAAGAATTAATCTTAATCGACGATATTCCAATCCATGTTATTGATACCGCGGGCTTACGAGAAACGCGAGACGAGATTGAGCGAATGGGTATCGAGCGAACCTGGGATTCAATAAAAAATGCAGACATTGTGATGTTGATTGATGCGGCAGGGGTTTGGGGCGAAAATAAAACAAAAGAACAAATACAAGCGCTAATAAAGCCAAGTGTTCCTGTAATAAGGGTGTTCAATAAAATGGATTTATTAAGCGCGGATGATTTGCAAAACAAGGAACAGAACACCGTTTATGTTTCGGCAACTAATAAACTGGGGATTGATCAGCTGAAAGCCGCGATTTTGGCAGGCATAGGAAAGCACCCGGGGCAGGAGGGCAGTTTCATGGCAAGGCGGCGCCATGTTGAGGCTTTATTAACAGCACAAGCCCACCTCAAGCGAGCTGAACAACTGAGCTTGGATGGCAATCAGAGCCTAGAGTTGTTTGCTGAGGAGTTGCGGTTGGCGCAAGACGCGCTAGGAGAAATCACGGGAAAATTGTTGCCGGACGATCTATTGGGAAAAATATTTAGTGAGTTTTGTATTGGCAAGTAGCGCCTATACAAATCATTTTGATGTATTGATTTTGGGTGCCGGCATAGCCGGCGCCAGTGTGGCGAATGCCTATTTGGAAAAAGGCCTCAGAGTTGGGGTGGTGGACTCCTGTTCTGGCCCTGCGATGCAGTGCTCCGCTCATCGCAACGCCATTACGCATCCCAGTCTGGGCAGGGGACGAACCCGCTATCAACAACTTAGCCTTAAAGCGTTTGAGTTGGCGGCAATGCGTTGGGGCAATCAATGGAAAACACGGGGCGTGTTTCATCCGGCCAAATTATCGAATCAAGACGCGTCTCGTTTTAGACCCCATGAAATTTCAGAAAAATTAATGTATTTAGGGATTGGTCCTTCCTTGGCAAAAGTGCTGATGCCCAAAGACGCCAAGCGATTAACGGGCTTACACCATCCTGGCGTGTGGTTTCCAAGCGCAGGCTCGTTAGATTTAATTGAGGCCTGTAAGGGCCTATTAAAAAGTCGATCTAATTTACACTGCTTTTGGAATACGCCTGTATTCGCGATGGAGTGGCAGCAAGAAAGCTGGGTTTTATATGATGCTCAACACAATAAGATTGCCAGCGCCACTGATTTAGTGCTGGCAAATGCGCTAGGGGCTCGCGATTTGCTAAAAAAGCAGAAACTTGATTTGTTTTTGAAGCCCGTTAGAGGACAGCTCAACACGTTTTTAATCCACAAAACTAGTGCGTGGGCAAAGCATCTTCCTAAAAGCGCCTTGTCCGGAGTGGGCTACTGTATGCCCGCTGAGTATGTGCCCGATATTCAAGCGTATTTATGGACGGTAGGATCAACTTACGATGAGCATCAAGAAAATAAAAGCCCCGATGCAAAAAGCGATCAAATGAATTTAGAACAAGCCAAGGCTTTAATTCATTATTTTGAAGGCGATGAGGGCGCCCTTATCAAGCAAAGTGAGTTTGTGGGCATACGTACGGTTACCAAAGACCGTCTGCCATTAATAGGAGCCTTGCCAATACTAAAAAATTGTTATGTTGTGAATGCGCTTGGCTCACGAGGCGTTCTATGGTCTACGCTCGCGGCAGAAGTAATTCCGGCTTTATCTCACCCCTCTGCAGCCGCTTTTGCGCGACTTGCGCGTTTTGGCTTGTCAGAAGACTTACTTGCCGCAGTAGCGCCAGCACGTTTCTTTGCGGGACCCTTACTGGGCGCACGCGCCTCAAACTCGAAGCCAATTTTGCCGTCGGGCCCAAGCGCTAAATAAGCTTTAAAGCCTCTGCCGGTGCGATTTGATTTGAAGTTAGTTAGCAGATCAGTTTTGCCAGTGCTTAATAATTTTTCAATTTGCTCCACTGAAATTTCTTGCTGTAAAACTACTTTACCAGTTTTAAAGTCACACGATTTGTTTGGACCCGTATTGTTTTCGCAAAGATAGCGCATGCCGTCCTCATAAATGGCACCAGAACATTTCGGACAAACACCCAAAGCCTTTCTGCCGGTGAAATTAATTGCCTCAGTTTCATCGTCTTGGGTATTGCCAAAATCAAACTCTAACTTAAACCCAGCGTTGGGATAATCAGCATCATCCTCAGGAATCTCGCTCAATTTAATAATGGCAGCAAAGGGACGACCCATTTTGCTACGGAATCCTTGCAAGGGTCCAATCGTTTTATCACGAATTAGCGCCTCGGCCTCATCGTACTCAAATGCCCGCCCACCAGGAGTTTTACTAATAGTAAAGCCGCATGATTCGCAAGCAAACCGACGGTAGTTTTCTTTTACATGTTTACCGCAATGAGGACAGGGTGTTTTGAGGGTTGCGTAGTCTCCAGGAATGGTGTCGCTATCAAATTCTTTGGCGCGCTTAACAATTCGTTGAGTCATTTGCGCGATTTCTTGCATAAAATCATCGCGCGCAATTTTTCCTTGTTCGATTAGGGCTAATTTATGTTCCCAAGTGCCGGTTAGGTCGGGTTGCGTTAATTCGGCAACGTCGAGTCCGCGCAGCAGAGTCATGAGTTGAAAAGCCTTGGCGGTAGGAATTAATTCACGTGCTTCGCGAACCATATATTTTTCGGCTAACAAGCCCTCGATAATCGCTGCGCGCGTCGCAGGAGTGCCCAAGCCCTTTTCTGCCATAGCTTCACGCATGTCATCGTCATCAACCCATTTGCCCGCACTCTCCATGGCGGATAAAAGAGTTGCTTCGGTGTAGCGCGCAGGCGGCTTTGTTTTGAGAGCAACCAACTCGGTAGTTTCATTTAAAACAGACTCGTTTTCTTTCACTGCTACCAATTCATCATCGGCTTGAGTCGTTTTGCCGTATACCGTGAGCCAACCCGGATTAACCAAAACACGCCCATCGGTTTTAAATTGGTGACCTGAGACTTCAGTAATGCGAGTAGTTACACGATACTCGGCGGCTGGATAAAACACGGCTAAAAAGCGACGCACCACTAAGTCGTATAGTTTTTGTTCTGGCTCGCTAAGGCTCTTGGGGGACTCTAGGGTTGGAATAATTGCAAAGTGATCTGAAATTTTGCTGTTATCAAAAATTC
The DNA here is from genome assembly GCA_016462905.1 of Polynucleobacter sp. Classification (GTDB taxonomy): domain Bacteria; phylum Pseudomonadota; class Gammaproteobacteria; order Burkholderiales; family Burkholderiaceae; genus Polynucleobacter. Next base: position 25,971 of record JAEMSI010000016.1, read on the forward strand.
GCTTGTTTAGTTTTATCCAACCAAAACCCTTGCTGTCTTTGCCATCGCCTTTCAGGATTTCGCCAGCAAAGGGACGATACTCACTCGAGTTAGCGCTTAAATTTTCAATCGTTTGTTTTACGGTGGCGAGGTAATCTTCTGGCAGCGCGCGCGAGTCGGTTCTGGGATACGTTAATACCTTATGACGCTCATAAAGCGCTTGGGCCAAGCCCAAGGTGTTTTTGGCGGAGAAACCAAAGCGCGCATTGGCCTCACGCTGCAAGCTGGTCAAATCAAATAACTGTGGCGCCAGTTGGGATGCTGGCTTGGATTCTTCTTTGACATTGCCTTTTTTACCCCGACACGCCGCCACAATACTTTTTGCAGCAGCCTCGCTCCAAAGTCGGTTTTCGCGTTGATCGGCTTCAGCAGAATCCTTTTTAAATTTTGGATCAAACCAGCGGCCCTCATAAATTCCGGCAGCAGCAATAAATTCAGCGCGAACCTCCCAGTAATCTTTTGAAATAAATTTTCGAATTTGTTCTTCGCGGGTAACCACCACAGACAACGTGGGGGTTTGAACACGGCCTACGGTTGTCAAAAAGAAACCGCCGCTTTTGCTGTTAAATGCAGTCATGGCTCGCGTGCCATTAATGCCAACCAACCAGTCTGCTTCAGAGCGACAGCGAGCAGCGTCTGCCAAGGGTTTTAAATCGTTGTCGCTACGGAGTTGGGCAAAACCCTCACGAATCGCATTGGGGGTCATCGATTGCAACCATAAGCGCTGTATCGATTGACTTGCTTTTGTATGTTGAACAATTAAACGAAAAATCAGCTCGCCCTCGCGACCTGCGTCGCACGCATTAATTAAGGCATTAATATCTTTGCGCTTGATTAATTTTTGTAAAACCTTTAGGCGCCCCTCCGTTTTTAAAATTGGGCGTAAATCAAAATGCGGCGGTATTACGGGAAGGTTGGCAAAAGACCATTTGCCCCGCTTTACTTCATATTGATCGGGGGCGGCAATTTCTAATAAGTGACCCACTGCTGAGGAAATAACGTATTGGTCGTTTTCAAAATAATCTTCATGTTTGGTAAAGCCACCCAATGCTTTGGCAATATCGTTTGCGACCGATGGCTTTTCGGCAATGATGAGGGTTTTTGGGTTTTCGGCCAAAGCGGTTTTGGCAGAAGTTTTGCTGGTGGTTTTAGCCAAGGTATTTTCTATTCTTTTTGGGTTTTGGCCCAAATTGGTAACAGCCTATAAATTAGTTAAAAGATGCCTAATTTAACCCTTTTTTAGCCAAAGCCCTCTTTTTATTATTAACCGAAGCCTTTGGCCAACCCTAAAAACCGCTTTTTTCTAGGCGCCGAAATAGCCCGCCAGGCAAGCATTCAATTCGATTTTCAGCCTCAAGAAGGGTGATCTGAGCTAAAGCCTCCTTGCTTGAAACAAGACTTAGGCGGCATATTTCATCAAGGCTTCTAGGGGTATGGTCAATCCACCGATACAGGGCTTGGAAGTCACCGAGCATTTGGTTTTTATCAGATAAAACATTGATTTTTAAGGGGTTTTTAGGGGCTGGTAGCTCCCCAAGGATATCTTCAATTCGGGTGATTAGTTTTGCGCCGTCTTGAATGAGTTGATGACAGCCTTTTGAGTGGGGGGAGTGAATTGATCCGGGCAAAGCAAAAACCTCACGTCCAAGCTCATTGGCCATGTGGGCGGTAATCAACGAACCAGAGCCCAAGCCAGCCTCGATAACCAAAACCCCCCGACTTAAAGCGGCGATAAGGCGATTTCGTTTGGGAAAGTGAAAAGCTTTGGGTTGAGACCCAACTGGAAATTCTGAAATTAAAAGCCCCCTCTGGGCAATTTCCTTGGCGAGCTGTAGGTGGTTCGCAGGATAAACAATGTCGAGGCCGGTGCCGCATACTGCCAAAGTAAAGCCATCGACCCCGTTTGCGAGCGCGCCATAATGGGCAGCAGCATCAATACCTAATGCAAGCCCAGAAACGATACAAAACCCATGTTCGGAAAGCGCCTTGGCGAATCGATTTGCATCAATTAGACCCTGGTGACTTGCGTTGCGAGAGCCAATTACCGCAAAGAGCGGGCGCTGCAATAACTCAAGGTCTCCTTGATAGAAGATTTTTTTGGGAAAGTCTTTGAGATCAAATAAGGCTTTGGGGTAATTTGCGGACAGGTGGTCAAATGTTTTAATTGGGGTTTGGGCGCTCACCCTGTGATTGTCAGGGTATTTAATGCCTAATCTAGCGGTTAAGTTGGAATTCTATGTAAGATAATCCTTATATGGCCCTTTTACCTATTATTCATTATCCCGATCCGCGCCTCTACAAAATCGCTAAACCAGTCAGCGTGGTTGATGGGCGAGTTAAGTCGATTGTTGCTGACATGGCTCAAACGATGTATGAGGCCCCCGGAGTTGGTTTGGCGGCCACTCAGGTGGATATCCATGAGCGAATTATTGTGGCCGATTGTTCAGACGAACGAAATCAATTACTGGTTTTTATTAACCCTGAAATTTTGTGGTCCAGTCCAGAGAAAAAAGCGTGGCGAGAAGGGTGTCTTTCTGTACCCGATTATTTTGATGAGGTAGAGAGGGCTACCCAGGTACGGGTTAAGGCTTTAAATGTCGATGGTAAGGAGTTTGAGATGGAGCTAGACGGCCTATTAGCGGTTGTCTTGCAACACGAAATGGATCATTTGGTTGGAAAAGTATTTGTGGAATACCTTTCTGCTTTCAAGCGCGCCCGGATATCGATGAAGATGAAAAAACGCGCCAAGCAGTCGAATAAAGAGCTGGTTCGCTAAAACTAGCGCATTGTTCGATACCTCCCAACCTTATTTGGCATTACATCAATGAAAGTGGTTTTTGCCGGCACGCCTGAGTTTGCAGCCAATGCTTTGCGTACTATTTATCAAGCCGGTCACAGCATTGAATTAATATTGACTCAACCCGATCGACCCGCTGGCAGAGGGATGCAGTTGCAAGCCAGTCCTGTTAAAAAATACGCTTTAGAAAAAAATATTCTTTGCTTGCAGCCAGAAAGTCTGAATGCACAAAATATAGACACTCACAAAAAGTCACAGACGCTTGCTACCTTGAATGTATTAAGCGAACTTGATTTTGATGTGATGGTAGTAGTGGCATATGGCCTACTCCTTCCCAAAGAGGTTTTAGATTTAGCAAACGACAAGCAGCGTTTTGGGTGTTATAACATTCACGCCTCTTTGTTGCCCCGTTGGCGCGGGGCCGCGCCGATTCAACGAGCAATCGAGGCGGGTGATAGTAAAACGGGCGTCGCTATTATGTTGATGGATGCCGGTTTAGATACTGGGGATGTAGTGACGAGTGAGGCCATCGAGATTCTGCCCACCGACACCACCTCAAGCTTGCAAGATCGATTGGCTAAGCTGGGTGCGAATTTAATCGTTCAATGCTTAAGTGAGTGCGCCAAAGGGGGCAGACCAAAAGCAAGTCCTCAGCCCAAAGATGGAGTGACATACGCGCAAAAAATTAAGAAAGCAGAGGGCGCTATTGATTGGAGTCGAAGCGCAAAACAGCTTGATCAACAAATTCGTGCGCTGAACCCCTCTCCAGGAGCCAACACGGTTTATAAAGGGGAGACCTTGAAAATTTGGTTTTCGCAAGCATATGCTCCTAGTGAGAATGCTAATTCATTGTTGCCGGGCACTGTTCTTGGTAAAAGCGATGCTGGTATGTTAGTCCAGTGCGGCAATGGCATTTTAGAAGTACTGCAAATACAAAAGCCTGGCGGTAAAAAAGTGGCTGCGCTAGCTTGGCTCGGGGAAGAACAGACCAAGCAAAAAGAAATCCGCTTTGATGCGCTGCTTGCAAATTTGACTTAATCCAAAAGAAAGGAGTGGCTGATGTTTAACTTAGTTAAGACCGCAATATTAATGGCCGCAATCACAGCTCTTTTAATTGTGATTGGTGGAATGTTGGGCGGAAGTCAGGGCGTTGCTTTAGCATTTTTATTTGCGCTGGCAATGAATTTTTTTAGTTATTGGTATTCAGACACCTTGGTTTTAAAGATGACTAACGCGCAGCAGGTGGACGAAAATTCTGCGCCCCAGTTTTATTCGCTAATAAAAGAACTGTCTGAAAAAGCGGGCTTACCGATGCCCAAAGTTTTCTTGATCCACGAAGACGCCCCCAATGCTTTTGCAACCGGACGCAATCCAGAGCATGCTTCAGTTGCGGCAACTACCGGAATTCTGCAAATTTTGACGAATCGCGAATTGCGTGGCGTGATGGCCCATGAGTTGGCTCATGTAAAGCATCGAGATATTTTGATATCTACGATTGCCGCAACGATGGCTGGGGCAGTTTCAGCAATTGCAAACTTTGCGATGTTTTTTGGTGGCAGAGATTCCGATGGCCGACCAGTAAATCCGATCGCAAGCATTTTGGTTGCGATTTTGGCGCCGATTGCTGCCAGCCTGATTCAAATGAGTATTTCACGTGCACGCGAATACGAGGCCGATCGGGGCGGCGCTGAAATTAGTGGCGACCCAGAGGCGTTAGCCATGGCTTTAGAAAAAATCCATCAATATGCGCGGGGAATCCCATTTAGGGCAGTTGAAAACCACCCAGAAACTGCCCAGATGATGATTATGAATCCACTTTCAGCATCTGGTTTAACGCAATTATTTTCAACCCATCCGCCCACCGAGGATCGCGTTGCACGCTTAATGCAAATGGCACAAACTGGAATTTATCCAACGTGAGCTATTAAGAGTGTCAACCAAGCTTTCTGAGCCAAATCAACGCGGGCTTGCTTTGGCTGACGGGATCGTGGGCGCCGGTCATGTATTGCAAGAAGTTTTATCCGGCAAATCATTAACCCAAGTACTAGAAAAGTGGAATGGTCCCAATAAGCCCGCTGTCCAAAGCTTGGCTTACGACACCATTCGTTTTTGGGCGCTAACCCAGCACTTTATCGAACAGTTAATACCGAAGCGTCCCACCGAAGAAGTAGAAGGTATTTTGGCAGTTGCTGTGGCTTTATTGGCCAACAATAAAATGCATAGCAAGAATAATCAGTATCCGATTCATACCATAGTAAATGAGGCCGTCAAAGCGGCCGCTAATAATTCGAAGACAAAGTTTGCGCAGGGCTTCATGAATGCAGTGCTACGAAAAATTATTCATGCTTTAGATGAAGATGAGACCTTAGTTAAAAAGAAAACTTTATTTTTCCCCCAATGGTGGCTTAAAAATTTACGCAGAGACTATCCGAGTCAATGGGAATTGATTTGTGCTGAGCAATCAAAAAGACCACCACAAATTATTCGGGTGAATCAGAGAAGTTATACGAAAACTCAGTATTGCGATTTATTAAATCAGGCGAAGATTGAATATCGCCAAATTGAGAGCATCGCTGGTATTGCTACTGACGATGCTCTAGAAATAATAAACCCCCTTCCGGTTAAAGATATTCCAGAATTTAATTTAGGCAAGGTTTCGATTCAAGATGCGGGCGCGCAGATTGCGGTTAAATTGCTTGCGCCGCAAGCGGGTGAAAAAATATTAGATGCCTGCGCTGCCCCTGGCGGCAAGACGGCGCATTTATTGGAATCGGCAGATATTGATTTATTGTCTTTAGATATTGATCCCGAACGCATAAAAAAAATAAATCAAGATTTAACTCGATTAAATTTAAGTGCTAGCAGGGTGCGAATTGTTTGCGGTGATGCCTCCAAAGATAATTGGTGGGATCAAAAAAGTTTTGACAAAATTTTATTAGATTTGCCCTGCTCCGCTTCTGGCATTGTGCGCAGGCATCCCGACATTACCTTGTTGCGAAGAAAGACGGATGTTTTGGAGTTGCAAGCGCGCCAACGGGCGATTATTGATAATGTTTGGAAAATGCTAAGGCCAGGAGGGACAATTTTGTTGGTTACATGTTCCATTTTTGCCCAAGAAGGCGAAGAACAGGCGAAATGGCTTGAGGCTCAGATGAACAATGCATTACGATTAGAAAGTCCTGGACAAATTATCCCCGGCCCCATGAACGACGGTTTTTTTTACGCTTTGTTTGAAAAGAAAAATGCAATACAAAGAACGGCACAAAATGCGGTATCGATTTGATGAGTTATTTTTTTAGAAAATTATTATGCGCACTTTGTTTGGTGGGCGGGGGATTTTTGGCATCCGCTGCGCTGGCTGAGGGCATTCAAATTAAACGAGCTGAGCTAGAGCGTGTTGAAAAGGAGTGGTTTCTAAATGCGGCATTTCAAATTGAACTCTCCCCTAGTCTTGAAGAGGCTGTCAAAAGAGGAGTAACACTTCATTTTTTAACGGAGTTTGATTTAACTCGTGGACGTTGGTATTGGTTTGATGAAAAGCCCGCTCAAGTCGAGCGTCCAATCCGTTTAACGTATCAACCACTAACTAGGTTATATCGAATTTCGTCGGAAGGGTTTGCATTTTCGTCAAACGAATTAAGCGAGGCATTGCAGGCGGTTGGCAGTATTGGTGGTTGGCGAATTATTGAAGCGTCTGAGTTAGACCCGGGCAAAACCTATTTAGCCTCAATACGAATGATTTTAGATTTGAGCAAGCTGCCTAAACCATTTCAGGTAAATGCATTAAATAGTAAAGAATGGAATTTAGCGAGTCCTTGGTTGCGTTTTTCTTTTAACCCAAATTCATCCTCGGTGCTTGGAAAATAAACATGGCACAGCTTTTCTTTTTTGGTAAAGAGGGATTAAAAAGACGCGCCTTGCCAGTTATTACCGTGTTTACGGGTTTGATTGCTTTGGTGTTGTTGATGCTTTTATCAACAGCCACATCGAATACCGAATTTTTAGATAAGTATTTTATTTGGCTCTACGCCGCCAATATTATTGTTGGGGCAACCCTTATTTTGGCAATTATTATTTTGGCAATCGTGATTGCGATTCGTTGGCGTAAGGGCCGATTTGGAACCCGTTTAATCGCTAAGTTGGCGATGATTTTTGGATTAGTTGGCATTGTTCCCGGCATAATTTTGTACGGGGTGTCATGGCAGTTTGTGTCGAGAAGCATCGAGACGTGGTTTGATGTCAAGGTAGAAAGCGCCTTAAATTCTGGTCTCGAGTTAGGAAGAGTCACTTTACGAATCGCCTTAGAAGAACTGCAAAACGAGGGTCGGTTTGTGGCCGAACAAGTGGCATCCTCACAAAATGCATCCTCTTCAGAGGATATTGCTGCGTTCTTAACCAAAATGCGCGATCAATTTGGCATTCAAGAGATATCGGTTTTCAATGCGAAGCAAGGCTTGGTCGCAAGCGCTCGACCCCCGTCGCAAGCAAAGCCATTTCCGCTGCCAGACGCAACTATTTTGAAAGAAATAAGACAAACCAATGGCGCCAGCTTTTTGGATGAGGTTGAAGCGAAAGACGGCAAAATGGGATATCGAGTGCGCGCTATTATTCCCTTGATGCGTGAGCGCGTTTCGTTTAGTCGCGGTATTGGTAGCAGCGTTGTTCGTCAAGCACAAAAAGAATTTTTATATATACAACTGGTTCGAACCATCCCCGATGGCTTAACTAAAAATATCTTAGGAGTTGAGTCGGCCTACAGCGACTATCAGGAAAAAGCGCTAGGTCGGCTTGGGTTACGCAAGATGTACATTGGCGCACTAACCTTAACCTTATTTTTCTCATTATTTGTTGCGATTACCTTGGCATTGCTACTGGGAAGGCAGCTAGCTCAACCCCTTTTGATGCTACTAAGAGGAACTCAGGCCGTTGCCCAGGGCGATTTATCTCCCAAGCCCGAGCTCAATACCGATGATGAATTAGGCATGCTTACTCGTCAATTTAACGTGATGACTAAACAGTTGTTTGACGCCCGCGGCTCCCTACAAGAGTCCAAGTCTTTTTTAGAAACAGTACTGGGCAACCTAACGGCCGGCGTGTGTATTTTTGATGAGCAATTTAATTTAATTTCTAGCAATGCAGGCGCCACTAAAATTTTGGGGCAGGATTTAAGCCGCGCCGTAAATCAGCCCTTAAATAGTATCTCCAGCCTTACAGAGTTTGATCAAGCCGTGCGCGATGGGTTTGTGATGCAAAAAGTAAGCGTTGGAATGCCCAGCAACGAAACACTAAATTTGCCGCCAACGGTTTGGCAAAAACAAATTCAATTACATTCCATGAACGAGTATCAAGATGAGCTCGGGGTTGCTCTGTTTGTCAGAGGCACTCAATTAACATCCAAATTAAAAATGGTTGTTTTTGATGACATTACCGACGTAGTTACGGCCCAACGATCCCTAGCTTGGGCTGAGGTGGCAAGGCGCTTAGCCCATGAAATTAAGAATCCACTGACCCCCATTCAACTTTCCGCAGAACGAATTCAGCATCGCTTGGCAGGTCAATTAAATGCTGAGCAGCAAGAAATCATTGAGCGCAGCACTGCTACCATCATTGCGCAGGTAGAGGCTATGAAGCAAATGGTGAACGAGTTTAGGGATTTTGCTAAAACTCCCAGTGCGAACTTACAGCCACTTTCTTTAAATAGCTTAATTGAAGAAGTAATGGGTTTGTATGAGGGCAGTCCAATTCAATTAAATTTATTGCCAAACTGTCCCAAAGTGATGGGGGATTCGACGCAGATCCGCCAGGTTATTCACAATTTATTACAAAATGCGCAGGATGCGAGCGCAGAAAAACAGGACAACTTGGGCTCTCAGGCCGAACAGGTTGAAATCAAAACTGAACTGGTCGAAATAGTCGGATTTAATCAAGAAATTAAAAATAAAGCGGTTCGCCTAACAATTATTGATAATGGAGCCGGATTTCCAGCTAAGATACTAGGAAGAGCGTTTGAGCCGTACATTACTACGAAAGCAAAAGGAACCGGTTTAGGTTTAGCGGTAGTGAAAAAAATTATTGATGATCATGGAGCGCAAATCGAAATTCGAAATCGCAAACAGGGGGACGATGTGATTGGGGCGCAAGTTTCTATTTTGTTTACTCAGTTAGCAGCGGACGTGGCATAGCATGGCAAATATTTTGGTCGTCGATGACGAGATGGGCATTCGTGAGCTCCTCAATGAAATTTTGACGGAAGAAGGCCACACTGTTTACCCGGTCGAAAGCGCGATGCAAGCCAGGGCCGTGCGCGAGCAAATTGAACCCGACTTAGTTCTATTGGATATTTGGATGCCAGAAACTGACGGAATCACTTTATTAAAAGAATGGTCTAGCAATAATCAATTAACTATGCCGGTGGTGATGATGTCGGGTCACGCTACGATTGACACCGCCGTAGAGGCCACCCGTATCGGCGCAATGAATTTCTTAGAAAAGCCGATTGCCTTACAAAAACTATTAAAGACCGTTAGCAAGGCGCTCGAGCGTACCCCCAAAAAAGGTGATGAGTCTAGCGGAGGCGCTGATAAATCTGATTTGTCGGCAGTCCAATCCATATCAACACCAACCGGCAATCAGAATGGTGCCAATGGTGAATACATTAGTGGTATTGCCAAGGAATATTTCAATTTGCCCCTGAGAGAGGCTCGCGATCTTTTTGAAAAAGCCTATTTTGAGAATCAAATGCGCTTGACTGGTGGCAGCATGACAAAAATTTCTGAATTTACAGGCCTAGAAAGAACCCATCTTTACCGAAAGCTAAAAGCCTTGGGAATTGATACCAGCAAAAACAAATCAGAGTGATGTTCTATAATCTCGGATCTTGGCCTGGTAGCTCAGTCGGTAGAGCAGAGGACTGAAAATCCTTGTGTCGGTGGTTCGATTCCGCCCCGGGCCACCAAGAAACA
>JAEMSI010000017.1:0-14670 GCA_016462905.1 Polynucleobacter sp.
AGAAGTCCAAAGATGCGTTGGCAAAGACTTATAAGTACTTGAAGAAATCAAGTAATTAAAAAATTAGATGAATTTCAATAGGTAAAAAATAATGGCGGAAAACAATAAAAAAGCTCCCTGAGGAGCTTTTTGTACCAAATTGAAAGCCCCTAAAGGTGCTTTCAGAAAATCAGGCTGAGTTACTTAAATATATTCAGAAACTTCAACTAAATTCCCATCGGGATCACGGAAATAGACCGAGCGAATCGGGCCCATCGCTCCTCGGCGCGGAACTGGCCCCGTATCAATTTCAACTCCCACTGCTTTTAAATGTTCAATGAATTGGTCTAATGGTTGACTTGCAATTAAACAAACGTCGCCAGCGCCAATCGTGGGCACCCTAGCCTTAGTGGGTGTTTCGGTCGCTTTGTCTTGTAAATTAATTTTATATTTTCCAAATAAAAGCGCATGCCGCGGTTGCCCCTCTGGGCCACGAAAAAACTCGCGCTCAAAACCCAAGGCTTTTTCATAAAACTGAGTCGACTTTTCTATATCAGTAACCGTTAATACCACATGATCAATCCGATCAATCCAATTCGTCATATTCATTCCTTAAAAATTAAATCATAAAGCATCAGGATGCCATCGCTCGCGCACAAGCGTATGCCGATGACCAAGCCCACTGAAAATTATGCCCACCTAGATGACCGGTCACGTCCACACACTCGCCAATAAAATATAAATTAGGATGCTTTTTGGACATCATCGATTGACTATCCAATTCACGTGTATCGACACCCCCTAGCATCACTTCGGCTTTCTTCCAACCTAAAGTACCTGCAGGCTTCACACTCCATTGATTTAATAAATTGGCTAAAGCAATGCGGTCTTTTTTTGCCAGTTCGGTCCATTTTCGACCAGAGAAATTAAGTTGAGCAGCAAAAAAATCAGCCAGTTTTTTCGGCATCATCTCGGCCAAATGATGCTCAACCACTTTGAGTCGATTATCCTCATTCAGAAACTCTGAATGGCAATCGCGTTCATACGCCCAATTAATTTGGATTGACTCACCCTCGTGCCAATAATTACTCGCCTGTAAAACGGCTGGACCAGATAAGCCTTTATGCGTAATTAATAAATCTTCATTGAATAAATGGGAGCCATAAGCGCTATTTTTTTTACCCGCTGAAATTTGAACCGGCAAACTTAAACCAGACAATTCGCTCATACTAGAAAAAGCATCGTCTGTAAAAGACAAGGGCACTAAACCTGGACGAATTTCAGTAACTGCCAAATCAAATTGTTTAGCTATCTCCAAAGAAAAGGCGGAGGCACCAATCGCTGGCACAGGGAGCCCTCCGGTAGCTAATACTAAAGCTGTACCAAACTGCCTCCCCATGCTGGTTTCGACTGCCCAAGTATCCTTGGTCCGAGAAACTGATTGGATATCGACTGGGTGACAAATCCGAACCTTACCCTGTTTACATTCATTTACAAGCAAATGAATAATATCTTTTGCCGATTCATCACAAAATAATTGCCCTTGGTGTTTTTCATGAAAAGCGATCTGGTAGCGCTTTACCAAATTAATGAAATCGTTTGCAGAATACCGAGCAAGGGCGCTTTTGGCAAAATTGGGATTCAGCGAAAGGAAATAATGTGGACTGCTATGCAAATTTGTAAAATTACAGCGCCCACCACCACTAATCCGGATCTTTTCACCTAATATTTGGGCATGATCCAAAACCAAGACTTTTAAACCAAGTTGACCTGCAACGCCCGCACAAAATAAGCCCGCTGCCCCACCTCCAAGGACAATGGCGTCCCACTGATCTACCGCAGACTTGGTCATTTAAACGCAGTCATTGAAAAGCACTAACCCCAAACACTCCAGTTGTTCGTTGGCGGCGATGGCTGCTTCCAGGAAATGGGGTAATGCACTTTGCCAGGCCCTAACCGGCTCCAAATATAAGCAGTGATTGCCAATACCAAAACCCCCACCATTACGCCCGACCAAATATCCATAAAACCCGCATGCGATTGAATCATAATGAGAGGGTTAGCTCCTGCAGGCGGATGGACTGTCCTAGTCAACAACAAGATGCCAATAGTAAGCACTACAGCAAAAATAGAAACCCATAAACCATCTCCAAAAAATTGATACGCAATCACGCCAATTAGAGAAGAAATCAAGTGTCCGCCAAATAATGAGCGGGGTTGCGCAGGAGGTAAAGTCGTCAAGCCGAACAAAAATAAAGCGGAACCTCCCAATGAAGCGACCAATAATTCAGTTTCTGGTTCACGTACCACTACCAAGGCTATTGTTAATGCGATCGCAGAACCCACCGCAACCCAAAGTACTCGCAATAAATTTTCTTTCATAGGCCCATCTTAATCCTAATAAAAATGGGGCTTCTCATTTTGCTTGAGTCCGAGGTGTATAGTACCTAGCAAGGCTATATACGGGGGTGATTGCGATTCAAAACTTACTTAACTATTTAGCGGTAGGTGTCCTGCGTTTATTTGCCTTCCTACCTTATTCATGGGTTGTCTTTACTGGGGACAAAATTGGCTTGCTGATTGCCCACATCCCGAGCGAGCGTAATCGGGTTGTTAAAACCAATCTCCATCTTTGTTTTCCAAAACTGAGTTCAATTGAAATTAATGCTCTAGCAGAGCGTCATTGGCGCCTGTTTAGCCGCAGCATTTTGGAGCGCAGCAAAATTTGGTTGGGCAGCCCCAAACAAATTTGGGAAATGGTTGAAATTGACTCTGAAATTGATCTCAATGATCAAAAACCACGTATTTTAGTGAACCCTCATTTTGTTGGAATAGAAGGCGGAATGGCACTATGTGCTTTAGCGGAAAAAAATAATTGGCATCGCGGAGTCACCCTTTACCAAAAAATGAAAAACCCCTTCTTTAATCGAAAAATTATCGAGTGGCGCAGTCGTTTTGGTGGTCGCTCGATTCCACGCCAAGGTCACTTAAGCGACACTATCCGAGAAATTAAAAGTGGAAACTTTGTTTTTATCGCGCCCGACATTGATTTAGGAATCAAAGATTCGGCTTTTGTACCCTTTTTTGGCGTCCCCACCAACACCATTACCGCAATATCGAGATTAGCTCGTCTGAGCGGTGCTGAAGTTTGTATCATGAAGACGACTCTGAAAGCGGATCAATCAAAATACATTTGTCACATTGGCAAACCATTGCCTAATTTTCCAACCCAGGATGCGGTTGCCGATACGGCTAAATTAAATACCTACTTCGAAGACGAAATTCGGCTTCGTCCAGCTGAATATTATTGGGTCCATAAACGCTTTAAAAACCGTCCCTTGGGCAGCGCTAAAATCTATTCCTAAATACTGCCTTGATGAGGAAATTAAATTGATGCCCATAGCTAAAGCGAATAATCTCGACATTGCCTATCGAGTCGATGGCCCAGAAAATGGTCCAACGATCGTGATGAGTAATAGCTTAATGTCAAGCATGGCAATGTGGGATTGGAATATCGAGGCCTTGACCGACCGCTACCGAGTGATTCGCTACGATACCCGCGGTCACGGCAAAACATCGGTTACGCCAGGTCCCTATAGCATCGAACTATTAGCCAAGGATTTAATTGCGCTGATCGATTCACTGGGGGTTGCAAAAGCGCATTTTGTTGGTCTATCGATGGGCGGAATGATTTGCCAATATATTGGCGCTCATTTTTCAGATCGGGTACTTTCATTAAGTCTATGCGATACCGCCAGTGAAATGCCGCCCCGCAGCCTCTGGGAAGAGCGCTTTGCTATTGCTAATTCAAAGGGTATTCAGGGATTGGTTGATGGCACCATTCAGCGCTGGTTCCTTGGTGGATTTATCTCCCAAAACCCAGAAACTATTGCAAAAGTACGGCAGATGATTTTGGCCACACCCGTTGAGGGTTATCTCGGCTGCGCTAGCGCAGTGCGCGACATGGCTCAATCAACCATGCTATTGAAGATCAAGGCTCCCACTTGCATTATTACCGGCAAACAAGATCCTGCTTGCACGGTTGATCAAGCCACCGTTTTACATCGCTTGATTCCACATTCGAGCCTGACAATCATTGATCAAGCGGCACATCTGGCCAATATTGAAAAGCCTGAGGAATTTAATAGCGCCCTAAGAAACTTTATCGATTCAGTTTCTTAGTTAATTCCAATTTGTATTTCAATCTTACCCAAAAGAGATCACCATGTTGATTAGTAAAAAAAATTTAGTTCTAGCCAGTCAGTCACTTTTAATCTTAATTCTATTCGGCGGAATCCATACTGGTTTATACGCCCAATCCAGTTCGAGTAACTACCCAAACAGAACAGTCAAAATGATTGTGCCTCTCACTCCAGGTTCGGGTGCTGATATTGCCGGTCGAATTGTTTCTAAAACCCTAGCCGAAAATTGGAAACAGCCGGTGATTATCGAAAACAAACCTGGTGCCGGTGGTTTAGTTGGCACGGGTGTGGTCGTGAACGCCGAACCCGATGGTTACACGCTTCTGGTTCAATCAGCATCGTATGCAGCCAATCCAGCGATATACAAAAAATTGCCTTACGACCTAAATAGCCTTACCGACGTCACTATCTTAGGAATGACGCCCTATGTTCTGGTGGTGTCAGCCGAGAGCCCCTATAAAACAGTGAAAGATTTAATTGCAGCAGCGAAGGCCAAACCCGGTGACATTCCTTTTGCGAGCGCAGGGATTGGTAGTTCTACCCACTTGGCAGCTGAGTACTTTAATCAAACCATGGGAATCAAATTATTTCATGTTCCGTACAAGGGTTCTCCTGAAGCAATTCAAGAAACGATTAGCGGTAGAACTGCTTTTTATATGGCCCCCCTTGAAACAGCGATGGCACAAATTCGCGGTGGCAAGGCAAGGGCTTTGGGCGTTAGTAGCGCGACTCGGTCTGATGCTGCACCTGATATTCCTACAATTGCTGAACAAGGCTATGCCAATTTTGAAATTGGACTTTGGTTTGGTGTTTGGGCACCTTCAGCAACCCCACAGGCCACTCTTAATAAGATTAATACCGATATTAATCGCGCCTTACAAGATCCAGAGGTAAAAGCATCCTATGCCAAAGCAGGGATCACGATTAAACCGATGAATTTAAGTGAAGCAGCCAAATTTGTTCGCAGTGAAATTACAAAATACCAAAAGATCGCCAAAGAAGCTGGGATTGAGCCTCAATAAGATTATTCAATGGCTCAAGCCCCTTTATGCCAAGCTCCCGATCCGGTTTTAAAAAAACCAGATTTTGTTTTACCTCCCTTATCCTGCGATTGTCATGCCCATATCTGCGGTCCAGAATCACGCTACCCCTACTCGCCTAATCGCATCTACACACCACCTGATGCACTCTTACCTCAATATGAAGTTTTATTAGCTACGCTTGGAGTCGAGCGAGCTGTTTTGGTACAACCCAGTATTTATGGCAGTGATAATCGCGCTTTATTGGCGGTCTTAAAAAATAATCCCGAGCGATATCGTGGTGTTGCCGTTGTCGAAGAAAACATATCCGATTCTGAATTAGAAACACTTCACCAGATCGGGATTCGCGGTCTGAGGTGCAACATCGTCGACCTAGCAAAAGATAAAGGGATTTTACCGATTCAAATGCTAAAAAAATTAGCGTTACGAATTGCTCCATTGGGATGGCATCTTGAGTTTCTGATGCACGTCAATGAATTTCCCGATCTCAACAAAACATTCGAAAATTTTCCAGTCGAAATTGTTACCAGTCACCTAGGTTACGCGAAAGGCGCTCTGGAAGTATCTAATCGCGGCTTTCAAAATTGGTTATCGCTAATGCGCGAAGGTCGTGCTTGGACTAAGTTAAGTGGGCCCTATCGCACCTCCCAAGCGCTGAAGCCGCCATACCAAGATACCCAAGTATTTGCAGAGGCTCTGATAAAAGCCAACCCAGAGCGTGTGATTTGGGGGACCGATTGGCCGCATGTCATGGTTAACGGTTTTATGCCTAATGATGCCGATTTATGCAATCTGTTACTGCAATGGGCTCCCGATCAAAGTATCCGAAAGAAAATATTAGTTGACAACCCTCAGGTCTTATACCAATTTAGAGCGCATCACAATTAGGGAATAAAAAAAACCCGCTATAGTGCTATAGCGGGTTTATCTTGAAGCGATTACTGATTCTTATAAACCGCCATGCGATTGTGCTGACATTAAATACAGCATTGGAATTGATAAGATCGTGTTAATGCGTGAGGTCAACATAGCAACTCGTGCTGACTTCGCCTTGACATCTGCTTCAACAGTCACAATCCCCAATGCGCGCTTTTGATTTGGCCAGATAATGAACCAAACATTAAACGCCATGATTAAGGCAATCCACATACCCAAGCCAATTGCTCGGAAAGGGGCTTGCAGCGTAAACGCTTGGTGTAAATAGCCATTTAGAGCGGCTACGATAATGCCGGTCAATACCGTCGCCATAGCGGCAAAACGAAACCAAAATAAAGCAGTTGGGGCAATTACTTTACCAATAGCCGGTTTTTGTTCATCCGGAATCTTTGGCATCGAAGGAATTTGCACAAAATTAAAATACCACAGCAAGCCTATCCACATTACCCCAGAAATAATATGGAGCCAACGAAAAAAGAAGGTTTGCCAAGCTGCGCTAGAAACATCCACATTGGTACCAAATAGAATGACGATAATCAATGCAAGAATAAAACCGGCTAAAACAGTGCGCCCTAGCGAGGTTAGAATTGAGGCCATTATTTTTTCTCCATAAAGGGTTAAAACCACCTAACTATAAACCAAATCAAGCAATCTCAATGTAATTTGACAATCGGCTCGGTTCTTCGTGTAATCATGCGTGCCAGAGTATCTAGGCTTACCTTAACCCAACCATGCAAAGCAAGCTCATGCATCTTATATAAAGACAAATACATCAACTTAGCAAAAAAGCCTTCGATCATCAAACTACCGCCAATCAGCCCGCCCATCATACTGCCCACCGTACTGAACTCCCCCAAGGAAACTAGAGAGCCAAAATCACGATAGCGATACGGTTTTAAAGCTTTGTTTTTTAGAATTAAATCGATTTGCTTAAACAGATGAGATGCCTGTTGATGTGCGGCTTGAGCGCGAGGCGGAACAAAGCCGCCCTTTCCTCCATTGGCCTCGGGCCAAGGACAAGCTGCGCAGTCGCCGATTGCAAAAATTCGTGAATCACGGGTAGTTTGCAAAGTAGCATTAACCACTAATTGATTGATACGGTTGGTCTCTAAACCCGCAATGTCTTTTAAAAAATCAGGGGCTTTGACGCCTGCAGCCCAAACAATCAATTCAGCCGACAAAGTTTTCCCACCCACAAAGCATAATTTATTGTGTTGAATCGATTCTACTTTTGCATTGGTAATGACCTCAACGCCTAACTCAAATAATAATTTTTCAGCAGCTGCGGAAAGTCGGGTTGGTAAGGCAGGCAAAATTCGTGGTGCGGCCTCAATCACGCTCACCTTTAAATCTTTATTTGGATCAACTCGGTCGAGACCATATGAAATGACTTCGCGCGTAGTGCGATATAACTCAGCAGCAAGTTCGACCCCAGTAGCACCGGCACCAATAATCGCAACATGCAGCTGATCTGCCGAGAGTGGGGTTGCTTGCGCTTGAGCGCGAATACACGCGTTTAACATCTTCCTATGAAAATGACGCGCATCATTTTGTGACTCCAACCGCATCGCGTATTGCTCCACGCCAGGGGTTCCAAAATCATTACTTAAACTACCAATCGAAATAATCAGGGTATCGTAGGGAACTGCTCTCGCTGGAGTAACCTGCTCTCCTAGTTCATCTTGATAAGACCCAATTAAAACCTGTCTTTCATCACGATTCAAGCCAATCATCTCGCCAATCCGATAAGCAAAACCATGCCAATGCGCTTGAGCAATGTAATCCACTTCGTGATGCCCAATATCCATGCTGCCAGCAGCAATCTCATGTAATTTGGGTTTCCAAATATGCGTCCGACTCTTGTCAATTAAAGTAATGCTGGCTTGAGCAGGTCGATTTTTCTTGGGACCATATCGATTACCTAGGCGAGTAGCTAACTCTAATCCACCAGCACCACCGCCGACAATCACAATCCGATGCAAATTTACTGAATTCATGTGTCCTTAAAAAATAGAAAACCAAACCGCTGTGACAGCTATATATCGAGCCAACTTACCAATCGTAATATAAACCCAAGACTGAATAAGAGATAAACGTAACCAGCCGGCAATAAAACAAAGCGGATCACCAATGATTGGCAGCCAAGAAAATAACAATAGAATGGGGCCCTGTTTTTCAAGCCAAGGTTTTAAACGCTGGTGTTTTGGACCCCACAAAGAATCGACTGCTCGATGCGCAAAGTAGCCCAAAAGCCAATTGAATATTCCTCCCAGGGCATTTCCAACTGTAGCGACCATAATAGCTACCCAAAGCTGCTGAGGATTTAAATTGATATAAGCCAGCAAAATAGGTTCAGAGGCAAAAGGCAGAAAGGTCGCCGATAAAAACGCGACTACCAATAAGGCTGGTAAACCAACGTCAGGCAACCCAAATAGTTGCAATAATGACTGAACTGTATCTTGCATACGCTTTAAATTAAACTCTATTCTTATGACTATAGCGAACTTACCTATTCCCAAGCCTGACCAGTATCAAGAAATTCGTGAGGCAATGCGATCTTTATGCGCGCAATTTGATTCTGCCTATTGGCAAAAGGTCGATCACGAGCGGGGCTATCCCGAAACCTTTGTCAACGTCCTGACTCAAGCGGGATGGTTGGCAGCCCTCATCCCCGAAGAATACGGTGGCTCAGGCCTGGGTTTGGCTGAGGCCTCAGTGATTATGGAGGAAATTAACTTTGCTGGAGGCAACGCAGGATCCTGCCATGGGCAGATGTACAACATGGGGACTGTCCTACGACACGGATCAGACGTACAAAAGAAACTCTATTTACCTAAAATCGCAAGTGGTGAATTACGCCTTCAAAGCATGGCGGTTACTGAGCCGACTACGGGCACCGACACCACTAAATTAAAAACAACTGCTACTAAAAAAGGGGATCGTTATCTCATTAATGGGCAAAAAGTTTGGATTTCACGCATTCAACATTCTGACTTAATGATTCTATTGGCGCGTACTACACCGCTGAATGAAGTCAAGAAAAAATCAGAGGGTATGTCGATCTTTATCGTCGATTTAAAAGAGGCCCTCGGTAAAGGGATGGAAGTGAGACCCATTGCCAATATGGTGAATCATGAGACCAATGAAGTTTTTTTTGATCAACTCGAAATCCCTGCAGAAAATTTAATTGGCACTGAGGGGCAAGGCTTTAAATATATTTTGGATGGCTTAAATGCTGAACGTACTTTAATTGCAGCCGAGTGCATTGGTGATGCTTACTGGTTTATTGATCGAGCCCGTCGCTATGCTACTGAGCGGGTTGTATTTGATCGGCCGATTGGCCAAAACCAAGGGATTCAATTTCCGATTGCAGATTCCTATATCGAAACCGAGGCTGCTAACCTAATGCGCTTTAGAGCATGTGATCTTTTTGACCAACAACAAGCCTGTGGTGCGGAGTCCAATATGGCCAAATACCTCGCTGCTAAGGCTTCATGGGAAGCTGCTAATGTCTGTTTACAAACCCACGGTGGATTTGGTTTTGCCAATGAATACGATGTCGAACGTAAATTTCGCGAAACCCGTTTATATCAGGTAGCCCCTATCTCAACTAATTTAATTTATTCCTATATTGCTGAGCATGTATTAGGCCTGCCTCGCTCTTTTTAAAATCAAGCCATGACCCGACCTTTAGATGGTATTACGGTAATTGCTCTAGAGCATGTCATTGCTGCTCCCTTTGGTACGCGTCAGCTCGCCGATTTAGGTGCTCGAGTGATCAAAATTGAAAGGCCTGAAACAGGCGATTTTGCGCGTCAATACGATCAGCGTGTAAAAGGAATGTCTTCGCACTTTACATGGGTCAATCGCTCCAAAGAAAGTTTAACGCTCGATTTAAAACACGATAAAGCCCTGAGCATCTTAAAAAAACTACTTAGCACTGCGGATGTTTTTGTGCAAAATTTAGCCCCTGGTGCCGCCAATCGCATGGGGCTAACAGCCGAAGCTTTGCAAGTCATCAATCCGCAATTAATTTATTGCAGTGTCTCGGGCTATGGCAATGATGGACCCTATCGCGATAAAAAAGCGTATGACTTATTAATTCAAAGTGAAGCGGGATTGTTATCGGTAACTGGCACACCAGAAACCCCCTCGAAAGTCGGTATTTCGATAGCGGATATTGCTGCCGGTATGTACACCTATAGCAATATCATGGCCGCCCTCTTTCAGCGACAGAAAACGGGTAAAGGTTCGATTATCGATGTCTCCATGCTTGAGGCAATTGGTGAATGGATGGGCTTCCCAATGTATTACACCTACGATCAAGCCGAGCCTCCGCCTCGCAATGGCGCCTCGCACGCTACTATTTTTCCATATGGCCCCTACCAAGCGGGTGATGGGAAAACCGTTATGCTGGGCTTGCAAAACGAACGGGAATGGGGGCTGTTTTGCGAAAAAGTATTAGGTAACCCCGAATTAGCCCATGATCCTCGTTTTGACAAAAACTTTAAACGCAATGAAAACCGTAGCGAGTTACAAAAAATGATTTCAGAGCGCTTTAGTAAGATGACAAGCACGGAAGTGATTCAAAAATTAGATGAAGCGCAAATCGCGAATGCCTCACTGAACAATATGCATGATTTCTGGGATCACGCGCAACTCGCTGCTCGTGGTCGCTGGGCAGAAGTGGATTCACCAGCCGGTCCAATTAAAACTCTACTGCCGCCTGGATTAAATAATAGTTTTGACTATCGTATCGATAAAATTCCAGCGATTGGCGAGCACAACGAAAAAATCTTATCGGAATTAGGTTTTACAAAAAACGAAGTTGAATCCTTACGCAAAGAGGGTGTGATTTAATCGCCGCTGATTCTGATTGCATCAACAAATTACCTCAGCCAACCATACTTAATGGTCCTTGATTAAAAAACGCTTTAATATAGTCATCACTTCAGCAACATCATGCACCAGATGAATCTGCTCAAAGCAATCTTCATATAAAAAATTTTGCTCTTGCAAATGTTTTGTAAACGCTATTAAGCCATCATAAAAACCATCTGCATTGAGCAAAATAATCGGCTTTTGATAACCCAGTAGCTGATTACCCGTCCACACTTCGTAAAGCTCGTCCAGAGTACCTATTCCACCAGGCAGAACCACAAAAGCGCTCGATTTTGCAATCATCACATCCTTACGTTCGCTCAAACTATCGACTGTAATCAAATCCGTTAAACCGGCATAAACAATTTCTGCCTTCTTTAAAAAACTAGGAATCACGCCCGTAACTTGGCCACCCGCCTGCATTGCGGCGCTCGCTACGCAACCCATTAAGCCAATGGCGCCCCCTCCATAAACCAATCCCCAGCCTGCTTGAGCAATTTCAACCCCCAATTGAGTAGCTACTTTCTCCCAAAGCGGGGCACGTCCCATGCGGGAGCCACAGAAAACACCAATATTGATCGTCATGGCTTGATTTTGCCACTACCGATACCTTGATAGAATCGAACCCATGTCTGAATCAATCCGCGAAGCCTTTACCCTTTTATTCCAGCTGGATCCAGCCGTGTTGGGTATTGTTCTCACTTCGCTAGAAGTTAGCCTTAGCGCCCTAGTCATCGGAACTCTATTGGGAATTCCTTTGGGGGCCGTATTGGCAACCGAGCAATTTCCCGGCAAACAAATTGCGATTGTGATCGTCAACAGCCTGATGGGGGTCCCTACCGTGATCGTGGGTGTGCTGGTTTATCTTTTGCTTTCCCGTAGCGGGCCTTTCGGTGAGTGGGGATGGCTTTTTACCGTACAAGGAATGATGGTTGCGCAATCACTCCTAACCATTCCCTTAATCGCTGCTTTAAGCCGTCAAGTCCTCGAAGACGCGTGGCGAATTCATCGAGAAACTTTTTTAATTTTGCGACTTCCTACCCTAGCCCGCATCAAATGGTTAATCTGGGATTGCCGGTTTTCACTCAGTATTGCGATTTTGGCTGGATTCGCCCGTGCTATCTCTGAGGTGGGGGCGGTGATGATTGTGGGCGGCAATATTGATCGCTATACCCGCACGATGACCACCGCCATTGCCCTAGAAACCAGCAAAGGTGATTTACCTTTAGCTCTCTCCCTAGGAATTGTTTTACTAGGAATCGTCTTAATAGCCAATTTAATGATGTACTGGATCCGCCAAACCGCTGAGCGTCGCTATGGATAAGATAATTCAATTCGAGCAGATTCGCGTTGATAGCGATAAACGCACTATTCTGAACATCCCTCAGGCAAGCATTCCCTACAACCGTATTACGGCGATCGTTGGCGCCAATGGTTCCGGAAAAACGACCTTACTAAAACTCATTCATGGTTTAATCAAGCCCGATAGCGGATCGATCCATCAAAAAATCGCCTTGCAAAGAATTGCTCTGGTATTGCATCACTCGCCCATGCTGAGATGTAGTGTCTTACAAAATTTAATGCTGATTAACGATGGCCCTAACCGCTCTGATATTCAAACCGGATTGCAAGCATTAAAAGAAATTGGCCTTGAAAAACTGGCTAACAACTCAGCCCAAAAATTATCAGCAGGAGAACGTCAAAAATTAGTTTTGGCACGTGCCCGATTGCAGCAGCCCGACTTAATCTTATTAGATGAGCCCACGGCTAACCTAGACCCACAAGCCAGTCAAGAACTGGAAAATATGATGCAATCCTATTCCAAGGAAGGTCGCTCGATTATTTTTACCTCGCATCAGCTAGCTCAGGTGAAAAGGCTGGCAGACCATGTCATCTTTTTGGATCATGGCAAAATTATTGAAAACACAGGGTGTGATTTGTTTTTTAATCAACCAATACACCCCCTAAGTCAGGCTTTTATTCAAAGGGAATACATTTAATTTTTTTGGAGCTAGCTATGAAATTAATCAGCACCAGTTTTCAAGACGGGGGAATCATTCCCGGTGATTTTGCCTTTTGCATACCCGATGATCGCGGACATGTTCGTTTGGGGTCAAATCAAAATCCCCACCTTCGCTGGGACGACGCTCCAAACGGAACTAAATCCTTCGCTATTATTTGCCATGATCCCGATGTACCCTCTAAAGGTGACGATGTGAACCAAGAGGGAAAAATTGTTCCCGCTAGCTTACCGCGCGTCGATTTTTTTCATTGGATCGTACTCAATTTACCTGCCGACATGACTGAAATAAAGGCGGGTAGCTTTTCAAAGGAAGTAACGCCTAGAGGAAAGTCTGGCCCTGAAGCGCCATTCGGGGGCTTTAGCGGTCTTAATGACTACACAGCGTGGTTTGCGTCCGACCCCGATATGCAAGGCCAATACTATGGTTACGATGGCCCCTGCCCCCCTTGGAACGACAGCATTTGGCATCGCTATATTTTTACGGTCTATGCCCTCGATATCGAAAAAATGCCACTCCAAGGAACAATCAATGGCAAAGCCGCGTTAGAAGCCCTGCAAGGTCATATTTTGGGAAAGGCTGAAATCACCGGCAAGTACAGTCTAAACCCAGCGCTAAGCTAAGCCCCCAACATCCCCACTTAAATTATTTTTTAGCAGGTGACGCTGGACTTGCAGGTGCTGCGGCAGCTTGTGCACCTGGCGCTGGAGGTACAAATGGACCCGGATCCTTACAAGCCGCAGGAGCCGGCGTTCCGGCAGTTTTAAAACGGTCCGCAACGGCATTCTGATACAAGCACAACTTATAAGCGCCGATCTTATCGCCATGGGCAGTTTTTGCTTTGGCTAAAGCCTGCGCCTCTGCCTGCTCTGGGGTAGGGGTAGGCAATGAAGCAAAAACACTAGAAGAGCTTAGCGCAAAGACTAAAAAAGAAATAAGTTGTTTCATGAATTAACCTCTCCCAATTTTGTTATACCAGAGCTCGTGATGTTCCTTAGCCCAAACTTCATCGCAATAACCGGTTTTCATTGCATCAATGGAACCTTGCATACCGATCGTACCAATGTAGATATGGCCTAGTGATAAAGCAGTCATCAAAATAGCGCCAACGCCATGAATGATATTGGCGATTTGCATCGTGCCGCGCCAGTATTCAATTTGCATAAATGGCACGATCATGTCTAACACCCAACCCGATGCAGAAACCGCCGATCCCAAAATGACCATCCCAACCCAGAACCAAAATTTCTCGCCAAAGTTAAAAAATCCTGCGGGAATATGCTTACCGGAGAGCATGCCTCCAAAACCAACTGCCCAAGCCAAATCACCCTTCTCTGGCAAATTACGACGCACAAAGAGTAAGAAGAAAATAACGATGCTGAGCGTAAATAAAGGGCCAACAAAATTATGAATATTTTTACACAGCAGCAAGAACGGGCCATAGAAACCGGGTCCCGTTAAAGGCAAAATAAAATATTTACCAAAAAGAATTAGAAGCCCAGTTAAAGCTAAAGCGACAAAGCTAAAAGCCATCGTCCAATGCGTGATGCGCTCTGCTAGGGTAAAACGCTGAATCTTGTTTCCCGACATCGGCTCGTGCAATTTGATCGA
>JAEMSI010000017.1:14770-35766 GCA_016462905.1 Polynucleobacter sp.
TTGACGACCGACATCCATAATATTGACCGACTCAACCTTAGGAGCCGCAGCTGGAGCAGGCGCAGTTGGTGCAGGAGTAGCTGGCGTAGTAGCTGGTTTTGGGCTTTGGGCAAAACTGATGCCAGCGCTACAGGTAACAGCGAGGATTGCGCTAAGTGTGGTCGAACGAATAAAAGCTGTAATTAAATGATTCATATGAGTATCCTCAAAAACGTGAATATGGTTATTTTTTTATTTCACTTAATGCGGCTGTACTCAGACTGATTCTGGTTACGCTTTTTAATTTCCTCAGTCCAACTTTGTTGATCACCCGGCTTCCAACCTTTTACAACAAAACCATTGTCTGCACCCATATAAGGAGCGACATCAGCCCGCTTGGAACCCGCAACTGGATTACCATCGCCACAAGCGGTTAATGCCAAAGAACTAGTACAAACAAGCGCTACTAAACGGATCAAGGATTTCATGACTTGTTTCCTGTGGCGGGTTTATCAGTTGCTGGAGCAGTGCTTGGCTTGCCATACGCAGTTGCCCATCCAAATACGTCGGCTCCTGCATTTTTACCATTCGCCTGACGTTTTACAACCCGAGTACGGAACACATCCGCAATCACATCACCGTCGCCACCAATCAATGCTTTGGTTGAACACAGTTCAGCGCACAAA
Organism: Polynucleobacter sp.; assembly: GCA_016462905.1. Classification (GTDB taxonomy): domain Bacteria; phylum Pseudomonadota; class Gammaproteobacteria; order Burkholderiales; family Burkholderiaceae; genus Polynucleobacter. Next base: position 15,436 of record JAEMSI010000017.1, read on the forward strand.
GGTAACTTGCCTTCCGCTAAACGATTACGGCCATACTTTTCAAATTCAGCAACGCTGCCATTCGCTTCTGGGCCGCCACTGCAGAATGTGCACTTATCCATCTTGCCACGCAAACCAAAGGTGCCTTGACTTGGGAACTGAGGTGCGCCAAATGGGCAGGCATACGAGCAGTAAGCACAACCAATACAGGTGTCCTTATTGTGCAAAACGACGCCTTCATCGGTTCTGTAGAAGCAGTCGACTGGGCAAACTGCCATGCAGGGTGCGTCAGCACAATGCATGCAAGCTACCGAAATCGATTTCTCTGCACCAATCACGCCATCATTAATCGTGACGACGCGGCGGCGATTCACGCCCCAAGGAACTTCGTTTTCATTTTTACAAGCCGTTACGCAACCGTTGCATTCGATGCACCGCTCAGCGTCGCAGATAAATTTCATTCTTGCCATGTTGATCTCCTGACTTTACGGTAATTAAGCGACTTTTTCGATCTGGCAGATCGTAGTCTTGGTTTCTTGCATCATGGTTACGCTGTCATAGCCATAAGTGGTTGCTGTATTGACAGCCTCACCACGAACAATCGGCGCAGCTCCTTTGGGATAGTATTCACCCAAATCTTTACCTTCCCACCATCCCGAAAAGTGGAATGGAATAAAGGCAGTGTCATACCCGACTCGCTCGGTCACCATGGCGCGTACTTTAATCTTGGCACCCGTTGGGGATTTAACCCAAACATAATCCCAATTCTTAATACCGCGACTAGCTGCTGCACCTGGATTAATTTCTACGTAGTTTTCTTGTTGCAACTCAGCTAACCATGGGTTAGAACGCGTCTCCTCGCCTCCCCCTTCATACTCAACCAAACGCCCCGAAGTCAAAATAATCGGGAACTTCTCATACAACTTATCTGCCATATTTTTCTCTTGGACAGATTTATATAACGTTGGTAAACGCCAGAAGTTTTTCTTGTCATCGTGCGTAGGATACTTCGCAACCATTTCAGGCTTGGTACTGTACAAAGCTTCCCGATGCTGCGGAACAGGGTCTGGAAAGTTCCAAACTACCGCACGCGCTTTGGCGTTTCCGAAAGGATGGCAGCCATGGTTTTTCATTGCAACCCGAATAATTCCACCCGAAAGATCGGTTTTCCAATTCTTACCTTCGGCTGCCTTTTGCTCAGCCTCAGTTAACTCAGACCACCAACCCAATTTCTTGAGGAGCACATGATCAAACTCAGGATAACCCGTCTTAATATCAGCGCCCTTTGAATAAGAACCATCAGCGGCCAATAAGGACTTACCATCTTTTTCAACACCAAAGTTGGCACGGAAATTACCACCGCCATCCATCACGTTTTTGCTGGTGTCATATAAATTAGGCGAGCCAGGATGTTTTAGTGCGGCATTACCGTAACAAGGCCATGGCAAACCAAAGTAATCACCTGCCGTGTTGTAACCCGTTACCGAATCAACCCCACCGCGCGACTTCAATGTTTTGGGGTCAAATACCGCCATCATCCGCATATGCGCTTTTAGACGCTCTGGGGTTTGTCCTGTATACCCAATAGTCCATACCGACTGATTAATTTCACGCAAAATTGATTCAGGTTCTGGCTCTTTCCAGTTCTTGCCAGCAAACTTTGAATCCAGCATTTTGTAATTGACAGAAAGCTCTTTACCAAAACCCAAACGGTCAGCAAATGCTTGCATCAAGACATGATCAGGAACTGACTCAAATAATGGGTCGATGACTTTTTCACGCCACTGAATCGAACGATTTGAAGCGGTTACAGAGCCGCAGGTTTCAAACTGAGTGGTTGTTGGTAATAAATAAACGGCACGGTTTTTATTGACTTCGCCACCAGGCATTGCCGCCATGGCTGCCGTTGCAGATGGATAGGGATCAACCACGACCAACAACTCTAATTTATCCATGGCTTTCTTCATATCCAAGCCACGGCTTTGGGAGTTCGGTGCATGCCCCCAAAAGAACAAGCCTTTCACGGCGGTCTTTTGATCGACTAAATCGTCTTTTTCCAGCACCGCATCAACCCAACGGGAAACCGTTGTGCCTGATTTCTCCATCATGTCGGGAGCGTAACGACCTTTAATCCATTCATAATCCACACCCCAAACAGTCGCAAAATGTTTCCAGGATCCCGCAGCTAAACCATAGTAACCAGGCAAAGAATCGGGATTAGGGCCCACATCGGTTGCACCCTGAACGTTATCGTGTCCACGGAAAATGTTAGCCCCACCACCAGACTTGCCGATATTGCCAAGGGCCAATTGCAGGATGCAGGAAGCGCGCACCATCGCATTACCGATGGTGTGCTGAGTTTGCCCCATACACCAAACAATCGTTGAGGGGCGATTTGCTGCCATCGTCTTGGCCACTTGATAGACCTGAGCCTCAGGAACTCCACAAGCCGCTTCAACATTGGCTGGAGTCCATTTCTCCATGACTTCTTTTTTGATATCGTCCATTCCATAGACGCGATCGTTAATATATTGTTGATCTTCCCAGCCATTCTTAAATACGTGATACAAAACTCCAAACAAGAATGGAATATCAGTACCTGAACGGATGCGCACATACTGATCGGATTTGGCAGCGGTGCGACTGTAACGTGGATCAACCACAATCATCTTGCAGCCATTTTCTTTGGCGTGCAGCATATGCATCATTGATACAGGATGCGCTTCAGCAGCATTAGATCCAATATATAACGCAGCCTTTGCGTTCATCATATCGTTGTAGCTATTGGTCATCGCACCATAGCCCCATGTATTCGCTACACCAGCAACTGTGGTGGAGTGGCAAATACGCGCTTGGTGGTCGGTGTTATTGGTACCGAAAAAAGAAACGAACTTACGCAGTAAATAAGCTTGTTCGTTGTTATATTTTGAAGAGCCTACAAAAAATATTGAATCGGGGGTGTGCTTGGTGCGAAGATCTTTCATCTTCGCTGATATTTCGTCTAAAGCCTGGTCCCAAGAAATTTTTTCATACTTACCGTTGACCAATTTCATGGGGGTACGCAAACGATGATCGCCATGACCATGCTCACGCAAGGCGGCGCCTTTTGCACATGCACCACCCATATTAATTGGGGAATCGAATACTGGATCTTGCCGAACCCAAACACCGTTTTCCACGGTAGCATCAAAAGAGCAACCCACTGAGCAATGCGTACAAACCGTCCGTTTTACTTCAATCTTTCCCTTGCCATCCAACATGGCCTTGCCATCACCGGCGTGCGCCTTTTGTAATAGGTTTAATTGGGTCGCAGCGACACCCGCACCAACGCCAATTCCCGAGCGCTTAAGAAAGGTGCGTCGATCCATCGTGGGGACGGCCGAACGTAAACCCCGCGACAAACTTCCAATCAAATTGGAAACGGGAACAGATTGGCTAGCGGAAGTTGATTTGCGAATTAAGCTCATTTGGAAGCTCCTACGAATATCGAATGCGTGTTTTAAATGAAAGGGATGAGTGAATCAAATTAAAGTGGTTTGGTAATACTTTTTAATATGCGCCGAAAGGTGATAGCCCTCTTTTTTGCTATCAATCGCATTACCTACATCAGCAATCAACGCCTGTCCAATGGAGGTTTGAGAAGCAACAGCGGCAGCTCCAACTGCAGTTCCAGCACCAATGAAAAAATTGCGGCGCGCTGCTTGAGGTTTTCCTACGGAGGATTTATTGGATTTTGTGCTCATTTTTCAGTCCTTTATGACGAAATTGTCCTTAATTGCATAACTGCCTTAGTGTAGTCGAAATCAGTCAAAATTTACCAAAATTTACAGGGTCAAAGATCAGTAAATACCCCTAGACTATTCAAGTAAATCTAGGGTACCCATTGAGCAATCCTACTTAGGCTTTTTTAAGCCCTTTATGGCCCTAGCTTAAAGCCTCAAAGCATGTCAAAACCTTGGGCTTCAATTGCTAAAAATTCCCGAGTTAAGGCTGCTACCGCCTTGTAAAGATGGGTATCTGGATCGGCCTCAATCGCATCGCAAAACTCGTCATACCAAGGCCGAATATGGTCATCGAAAAAAACCTTTTGATTTGTAAGGTTAGAAACCTCGACATCATCCCCAGCAATCAAAAACCGCATTACCTCGCACAGGGCGGCAAAGTGATCTTCGGTTTCTGCAGTATTTTCAGCGGCTTCAAGACCTAAATCGGCGAGTGCTTTACGAATATTTAACAGGGGTTTTTCATGCAAATGGCCTGCCATGTAATACGAGGCGTATAAAAAAACATTGGGTTTACCAACACCAATAAAACTTGATTCATATTCATTGCGCCACTGCTCCGGCGTACTTTCTTTAATAATCTGAAGCAGGTCAAGCCAAAAATCAGCCAAGGGCGCATCCCCCCTGCTTGGCTCCGCGTTTCCTGAGGCTAACATCCGATCCAACAAAATACGATCGGGCGGTTGAAAAAATAAATTGGCAATCAAGCCGTACAAATCGGCCCGAGCTAAATCTTCTTCCGTTCCAACTGAGCCCACTTCGGCGGTTGGATGTTGATTTGCTTTGTTTGGCTCAACTGGGCTCATAGTTCTTTTTTCATCATATCGATCACGCGACAATCACTACACATTTTGAGTCGCTCTAAAGCATCTCCTGAAAACGCTTGATGTGCACCTAAACGGCCTAACATCAGTTCAATCATTTTGAGGGTGCCAAAAGGCTTTCCACAGCTAATGCAATTGAAAGGCTGGGTTTCATTTAATACCACTTTTTGCTTACGCTGCTCCACGCTCAACAATCGAGGCGTCAATTGAATTGCATCCTCAGGGCAGGTTTGTACACACAAACCGCATTGCACACACTGCTTCTCGATGAAGGCCAATTGCGGCTCCTCGGGATTATCTAAAATGGCCCCCTCAGGACAAGCTCCAACGCATGACATGCATAAGGTACAAGCCTCTTTATTTACGCTGATGCCACCTAAAAGCGAATGCACCGGTAGGGCAACTCCATCTGAGGGAAGCGCTTGCTTAGCGTGTTTTTGAAAATACTCCAAGCTGGCCTCGAGCGTTTCTCTCTTTTGATTTGATAAAGCAAACGATGCACTCGGACCAATACTAGACAATGCTTTGCGTAATCGGAGTTTTTTCAACTCAGCACTCACGCTGGCAATGTCGGCGCTCGACTCCGCGCGAATTAAACGCACTCGTTCGTTACCAAAACCATACGCATTCAAAATGACATTGGCTAATTCAGCTTCTTGTTTAAGCGCCTCTCGATACTGGGGATCTTCCTCGCCACTCAGTAATAAGAGTACCTCAGCAAACCCATACGCCAAGGCGCCAAACCACAAATCAATTCCCGTCGAAGCAATATGCTCAATACCTAATGGCAAAACAAAGGCAGGTAAAGCCTCAAACTCCTGCGGCGCCAAGCGCGCTCCCCGCCCTAATGTTTCTAATAACTGCAAGCCGTGTTGCCGATGATGCAAGAGTAAGCTCGGGGCACCGCTCGCTTTAGCCGCTTGCATACTGATTTCATAAGTTTGCGCTAAGGCCTTTAACTGTTTGCCTTGATACGGAACGCTGGGGTAGTTATAACGCATCGCACCCGACGGGCAAACGGTGGCACAAGCACCGCAACCCATACACAAATTCGGGTTGACCTCAACCTTGCCTTGACCATCTTTGAATGTAGAACGAATCGCCTCTGTAGAACAAACATCAATACAGGCAGAACATCCTGTCATGCCATTGCGACCATGAGCGCACAATTTATCGCTATAGACAAAGTATTTTGGCTTTTCAAATTCACCCACCATGCCACTCAGCTGATTGATCGCTAAAGCCTGTTCAAAGGGGTCGGCGCCAGGCGCAAAGTAGCCTTGCGGTTTTTGAGCCATCGTCAAACTGGCTTGATCCTGCAAATCAAGGATTAAATCGAACGCGCCCTCCCGTTGACGGTCAGCGCGATCAAAAGCGATTGCACCAATCGCAGCGCAAGCACTGACACAAGCTCGATGCGACTTGCAGCGATCCAAATCAATTTGGAAACCAGCATCAATCGCATCTTCAGGACATGCCTCAACGCACGCACCACAACGCGTACAAATTTCAGGATCAATCGGGTTTTCTAATTCCCATTCGACCTTAAAGTTCCCTAAAAAACCGGCAAGCCGAGTTACGCGTCCGCTATAAACGGGAAACTCTCGACTTAAAGGGAGGTCTCCAGTCTGGGTACATAAAACGCTGACATCTAAATGATTTTGTAATTGAGCAGCCCACTGAAGCGCTTGCTTACCGCCACCCATAATAAGAAGCCGACCCTGACTCGTGTAATCAACCACAGGTACCGGGTCTGGATCCACTACTTCAGACAAAGCTATTAAGGCGTTGATTTTTGGAGTCGATTGCTTTGCCTCTTGAGTCCAACCTGCCAACTCACGAATATTCACAAATCGCAAAGGTGCTACTAATGGTTTTTTAGATTGAACCGCCAACTCTGTAAACAAACTGCGTTCTTGAGTGCAGGCAACCACAATTGGTTCCGTGCCATCGAGTGCAGTTAAAAAATGCCCCACTTCTTGGCGACACAAGGAGGTATGCAAATTCACGCCCAAGGCCTTGGGGTCTAAGGGCATGCTTTTATTGCAGTCGCAGATTAACTTTTTAGTCATGAATTCTTTTTAGTGGAGACCTGCGATTCTATATTGGCTTGCTCGGAAGGGTCTAAGGGGAGCTTTTGATCAGCGCCTAAATCGGACTCCAGCGGTTCGAGTGGCTCTAGTGGTTCTGGATCAGTAACTTGAGCTGCAATGGCATCGGCAGCGGGTTCATTCTCTTGTTCATTTTCAACAGGCGCCGCAGTTTGATTTGGTGCGGATATTAAACCCGATTTCTGTTTTAAAACTTCCTCGACCTTGTCAAATAAGCCCAACATGCTTGACTGATTCATTCGCTTTAACATTTCCAATGGAATCGGATCTGGCTTCGAATAATCATCAATATAAATATCCAGCCCATCCATAATATTAAAATGAGGGTCAGTAAACATTTTCTTTAGCGCCGCCTGTTGAACCGCTGGGTCAACATTGCTTTGCATGAAAGCAGAAAAATCAGGCGCCTTGGAATCAATTTGTTCAACATCATCCATGTTTGCTACTGGTTTTTCAGGGGCCGCCTCCGTTGCTGTGCTGGTTTTTGCCAAAACTGGCTCAACCAACTGCTGATTATCCGCATCGATCTCTTTCGTTTTGTCGGACTCGAGCCCTGCTTTGCGACGCGCCCAGCGACTTAAAAAACGATCTTCCGCCATTACCCCTCCGCCGCGCGACTTGCACCTTTAAACGATGCGGGTTTTTGGCGCTTCTTCGGTTCAGGTTTGTAATGTTGCTCAACGTATGCAGCAAGCAATTGTTTCAGATCATTTGAAAGCGGAACAATATCCACCGTTTCGCCACCATCAATTAAACGAGCCGCTTCGTTGTAACTCAACATAATTCGATTCGGAATAGCCAAACCCTCTTCATGAATAGCGTTTGCTTTTGAGTCTTCAGCAATAAATGGGCTGGGTTCTGGCTCTAATCGCCACATCACAAACCAAGCCGGCTCGGGGGCGCTCGAGTTTAAGAAATAACCTTCCGCCTCATCAGAAAAAAATTGGAAATCAAACCCAGTAAATACCCAAGTTTCATTGACATCGTCGCGCTTTAAAAAACGCCCTCTAATTTGATTGCCAGACACCCCACCAAATTGTCCCAAATCAGCCTCAATACTTAATGGTAACCAGCGATAATTCTGCCATGGATTATCCATATGCTGCTTCTGCATCAAGACGGCAAAGCGCATTATTCTTCGCCTTATGTTTTTTGCACAACGATATTCGGAAATTTACTGCTCATGTCTTTGCTGAGATTGGCTACTCGTATTGCTACTTGACGGGCAATCGTTTTATAAATCGAACTAATCACGCCATCGGGATCAGCTACTACCGTAGGTCTTCCTGAATCAGTTTGCTCACGAATCGATAAATTTAATGGCAGCGCGCCTAAGAAATCAACTCCAAAATCTTGGCACATTTTTTTTCCACCACCCTCGCCAAAAATATGTTCCTCGTGATGACATTGAGGGCAAATATACGTACTCATATTTTCAATAATGCCAATAATAGGAATTCCCACCTTCTCAAACATTTTGAGACCTTTGCGAGCATCTAATAAAGCAATATCTTGAGGGGTGGTAACGATTACGGCGCCAGTCACGGGGACCTTCTGCGACAGGGTTAACTGAATGTCCCCTGTTCCCGGTGGCATGTCGACGATTAAATAATCTAAATCACGCCAACGCGTTTGCCTAAGCAGCTGCTCCAAGGCCGAAGTCACCATGGGCCCTCGCCAAACCATCGGATTATCCGGTTCAATTAAAAAACCAATTGAGCTTGCTTGTAAACCATGGCCCTCCATTGGCTCAATGGTGTTTTCAGCCAAAGATTCGGGTCGCCCAGTAATACCCAACATCATGGGTTGGCTGGGACCATAAATGTCGGCATCCAATATTCCTACCTGAGCACCTTCAGCCGCTAAAGCCAAAGCTAAATTCACCGCAGTGGTCGATTTACCAACCCCACCTTTTCCGCTTGCCACTGCAATAATATTTTTCACACCAGGCAATAACTTGACGCCTCTTTGAACCGTATGCGCAACAATATGGGTGCTAACTGCAACGCTCACATTTTTCACGCCTGGTATTTCGCGAATGGCATTCACAACCATTTTTCGAATTAAGTCGATTTGGCTTTTAGCGGGATAGCCCAAAATAATCTCTAAAGCAACATCGCCATCATCAACCCGTAAATTACGAACTGATTTTGTACTAACAAAATCGATTTGGGTATTGGGATCAACAACCCTTTTTAATACTTGTTGAACGGTTTCATTACTCAGTGACACTGCTATCTCCTGCTATCGATGAATCCTGCTAAAGCTATTTAATCAAGCCCTAAGTGGGATGTGCTGAAATGGTCTATCTTAAACAATAACTCGATAAGTTGCTGATCTTGGCGTCGTATTTCATTTGTCTTGGTATTTTTTCAGAATTAATTCAATATCCCCGTAATACGAGCGCGCTTCTGACTTGGTATTATCGGTATCGGTCAATAAGGCCACACCAACCACATTGCCAGGCTTTTCGCCATAAGCGGCCATGAAATCAGCACTTAAATCACGCTCGTGAAGCTGCCATTGATTCAGCTTATTTGGACCTGAATCCACCACAATCATTTTGATTCGACCCGTGTGCGGGTTATTCAAAATGGTATCTACGGGATGATGATTAGACCAGATATACATTAGGGTAGCGTAGGGCAGTTCTTGACCGCTCATTAAATGAGCCAATTCAAAAGTGAGATTATCTTTAAATCCCAATTTCGATTTATCGCCATCAAATGCAACCAAAATTCTCAGCGGTGAATCATCCGCTTGTTTATCCGCAGGATTAGCCGCTTGAATTAAATTGCTTGTTTTCCACTCCCATTTCAACCATAAATGCTGAGAAGGTTTAGGTTTTAATTTCACCGCCAATCCCGAGGCTGACGTTTTTGCATTAGCACTTAATACGGTACGCCCTTGATAATTTTCTAAGCGATATACCGTATTCTTTTTAAAAGGAGCGATCCGATAGAAACTCCAGCCCTGAGGAGTGCTGGTTGTATTCTGTGTTGAAAATTTAGTAAGGTCATCCTGAGGTTTTAAAACTTCATTGCCTTCACTTAACTCCGATTTAGAGTCAGTCGCTTGATCCGAAAAACTAATGCAGGCTGATAAAAGCAAACATAAAATAGTTGCGCACAGTCGGTAGCGTTGGTGAAATAAGTTCATCACCCTATTATCGAGCTCATACCAAGGATTTGCTGAAGCCATCTAAAATAAGAACTCTCTTTCAAATAATCCCTATGAATACAAATCTTCGCACTATTGGTTTTATCGGCACCGGCATTATGGGTAAAAGCATGGCAGGTCATCTCTTAAAAGCGGGTCACCCACTCTTGGTTTATACCCGCTCGGCTAATAAAGCAAACGAGTTATTGGATCAAGGCGCCAAGTGGTGTTCAAGCCCAGTCGAATTGGCCAAACAAGCTCAAGTCATCATTACGATGATTGGCTATCCGAAAGATGTCGAGGAAGTTTATCTAGGCGAAAACGGCATTTTGAAACATGCCGCTAGCGGCACGATCGTGATTGATATGACCACCTCGAGTCCAGAACTAGCGGCACGAATTGCCTTAGAAGCAAAAAAATATCAGATTGGCGCCTTAGATGCTCCCGTGACGGGCGGCGATATCGGTGCGCGCGATGCCAAACTATCTATTTTGGTCGGCGGAGATGCCGCCACTTATGAATCAGCCCTCCCGATACTGCAATTAATGGGAATCAATATTGGCTTATTGGGCCCTGCAGGTTCTGGGCAGCACGGCAAGATGTGCAATCAAATTGTGACTGCATCCACCATGATGGGGGTGTGTGAGGGATTGCTATATGCCCAAACTGCCGGCCTAGATGCGAACCAAGTCCTTAAAGTCATGAGCAGTGGTGCTGCTAGTGGTGTTCAACTGAATACGCAAGGTCCTAAAATGGTGAAAGGTGATTTTGCTCCTGGCTTCATGGCAGAACATTTTCTGAAAGACTTAAGCATTGCAATTGGCGAATGCGAGCGCATGAAGTTACACATGCCGGGTCTGATTCAAGCAAAAAAACTCTATACCATTTTGCTGGAACAGGGCATGGGTCGCGAAGGTTTTCATGCCTTATTTAAACTCTATTTAAATCAACAAACTCATTAATGCCAAACGCAGCTATTTCTGCAAGCCGCCCTTGGCTTTGGTCCTTGCTTGGAATTGGGATTTGCATTCATCTGCTTTTTAGTTTTACGATTGGCTTTTCGGTTGATGAGGCACACTACGCGCTCTATGCGCGCCATTTAGATTGGAGTTACTTCGATCACCCTCCTTTAGTTGGATGGATTCAATGGCCATTGGTCGTGATCCACGCCAAAGAAGGAGTGATTCGTTTAATTCCAGGTGTGCTGTGGATTTTTTCAGCACTTCTAGCCTATCGGATTGCAAACCGATTAACCCAACTGAACCCCTTACTCAACGAGGGCGAACTGGCTGGAATCTGTACTCTGGCACTGATCTTACTTGCCCCGATGCTGCACATTTTGGCAGTGGGGCTATTACCCGATACTCTACTTAGCACCATTAGCCTAGGCATTCTCTATTTAGCGGTCTTGGCAATCCAACACGGGTTTTTATCCACTAAGCAGTGGATTTTCCTAGGCGTTCTTTTAGGCTTGGCGGGTCTAAGTAAATATACCGCTGTATTTATTTTGCCGGCACTCTTATTGGTTTTTTATGTCACTGGTCGCTTTCGCTTTTTAAAAGAAGTTGGTTTTTATTTTGCAGGCGCAATTGCACTTCTACTGATCGCACCCGTACTCTATTGGAACTGGCAACACGACTGGCTTTCGTTCCGCTATCAAATAGCCCATGGGACTGGTGGTGAATGGGCCATACGTCGAGTGGCAGCTTTCTTGGGAATTCAAATTCTGTGCTTTGGTTTTTTACCTCTACTGGGACTGTGGGCTTATTTTAAATACCGCCTTTTTAGTTCCACTAAAAACAATATAGCCTTGCTCTGTTTTTTTCTGGTTCCATTTTTTATATTTACTAGCCTCTCGGGCGGAGGAAGTTTGCCCCATTGGACTAGCCCTGCTTGGTATTGCCTAGCTCCATTTGCGGGTGTGGGCTTAGCACAATTAATGAAACAGGGGCGCACTCTGCTGATGAATTGGTTCATTGCCCTACAGGGGCTGATTTGTATCGTTGGCTTTGGATTAGTGTTTGCGGGTGGCGAACAGCTCTCTGGAGCAGCCAAATCCAATCCGATTGCCGACTTATATGGCTGGGAAAAAGCGGCGGAACACGCCAATAAATTGGTCAACAAAAATCAAGTAGCTGGCATTGCGGTTCAAAACTGGACACTGGGAAGCCGAATCGCTTGGTACGCAAATCCAACGCCCGTATTTGTTTTAGATCAACGCCAAGATCAATTTGACTTTTGGTTTGGGGATCTCCCACAGGGTGCCAATGCCATCGTTATTACTTGGTCGATGATGACTTTTCAATTGCCTATTGGGCCGAATGGCTTTCAAGACTGCCAACCCCTCGACCGTTTCTTCGTTGAACGCTTTGGCAACCGAATTAGCGAATTTAAATTTAGTGTCTGCCACACGTGGAGTGGAAAATCTGCAGCACGCAGTAATTAGGTCGCAATTTGTCGCTAGGCATTATCCTTATGCCTATGAGCCCACAATTAAAAAGTGTTTTAAAGCGCAGTTGGCCCACGATTCGAATTGTGCTGTCCGTGGCTTTGCTGTGGAAGGCTACCAGCGGGATTGATTGGCACGCCCTCCTTAGTTCCGAACTCCATCTCAAGCCCCAATGGCTCATCGCTGGGGCCTTGTGTATTTGTTTGGCCTATATTGGTGGAGGCTTGCGTTGGGGCCTATTGATGCGTAAAGCGGGCTTTCAAGGCAGTTTACGTGGCTATATTGCTTTGTATTTTTCAGGTGGGCTAATTAATCAAGGTCTACCAAGCACTTTGGGTGGCGATAGTTATCGAGCAATTGCGGGCACCCACCTTACCAAAACAGGAAATCTCAGTGATCAAACTGGTATGGCTAATGAACTATCGCATGCCAATGAAATTAAACAAGCTAGCCCGAAATTACGCCTTGGTTTTGCGATGGTATTTCTAGATCGCCTCATCGGCTTGGCTGGCAATAATTTATTGGGCGGAATTGGTTTAATTTTAGGGGGAACCACTCTCGCTGTATGGGGGCAAAAACTCGGCTACCTAATTACTGCCCTCATGTTATTAGCTGGCATGCTTGCTGCTTTAGCCTTATGGTGGCAACCTCTACTGAATATCCTATCGAAGCTTTTAGAACGTTTTGAATTAAGCAAAGCACTTCCGAGTATTCGTCTAGCGTTTGCTTGGCCAGCCAATCTAGGTCAAGCGCTATTTGCACTAGCGATTCATTGCTTAAATATTCTAGCGATTGGGTTTTGCCTCAAAGCTTATGGTGCTGATGTACCAATCGAAGCCTTAATGATTGGTATTCCTGCTTTGAGTTTGTTGTTAATGCTACCGATTAGTATTTCAGGCTGGGGGCTTAGAGAGGCGACCTTGACTTCGGTTTTGGCTTTATGGGGGGTAAGCCCATCGCTCACGGTTTTAGGGTCACTTAGCTATGGTGCCATTACCGTTTTATGCGTGTTGCCCGGTGCTTATAAACTGTTAAAAAAATAAACGGAAGATCTCATGAGCATTAGCGTTGATACCATGCGGACCATCGATCATCGACTTGGGGTACCTTTGTGCGCCATTGCGAGTCCCCTTGTTGCTTTACTGGATGCCGTTCATGGAATGTTTCATAAACCCCTATCCGCTCCTCGCAAAATTCTATTCATTGAATTATCCGAGATGGGTAGCGCTATTTTGGTTGACCCTGCGATGCGAGCTGCTCAGAAACGTGGCGCAGAAATCTATTTCCTCATCTTTAAAAGTAATGTTGCCAGCCTCAGCCTATTAAATACGGTTCCCAGTAAAAATATCGTTACGATTGATGCGAGTAGTTTGCTGAGCCTCGCTACTGATACCCTACGATTTTTAATCTGGTCGCGTTTGCAAAAAATTGATACGGTCATCGACCTAGAACTATTTTCCCGTTTTACTGCCCTATTAACTGGCTTGTGCGGCGCTCAACGACGAGTTGGCTATCACATCTTTCATGGCGAGGGCTTGTGGCGCGGCAGTATGTTGAATCGCAAAGTGCACTACAACCCTCATATCCATATCGCTAAAAATTTCTTATCGCTGATTCACGCCGCTTTTTCTCATGAAAGAGAGATTCCGTTTAGTAAAGTTGCCATTAGTGATTCAGAAATCCGCTTAGAACAGGCAATCGTTTCTGAACAAAGCAAAACCGAGGTCCTGAACAAAATTACTCAACTTTGCTCCCAAAATGAGATTCAATACGAATATGGAAAACAGTCCCTCATTTTGGTTAACGCCAATGCAAGCGATCTATTGCCTCAACGGCGTTGGGCCCCAGAACGCTTTTCATCGCTGATTCAAGGGATTCAACAGCGTTGGCCAAGCGCCCTGATCCTGCTGACCGGATCCAATAATGAAATCGCTTATGTTGAACAGGTTCGCGCTAAAGCAAATGTGCCCTCAGCGCTTAATTTTGCCGGTCAAGTCAAATTTGCCGAACTTCCTGCCCTCTATACACTTGCAAACGTCATGGTGACTAACGATTCTGGTCCTGGGCATTTTTCGGCAGTAACTCCACTCAAAACGGTGGTCTTATTTGGACCGGAAACACCTGCCTTGTATGGGTCACTGGGTAAATCGATCGCTATCACTGCACAACTAGCTTGTTCGCCTTGCGTTAGCGCCGCCAATCATCGTAAAACACCCTGCCAAAATAATGTATGTATGCAGGCGATTCAAGTGGATGAGGTTTTATCAGCGGTTGCTAAACAATTGCAATCTGAGACGATTCCCTCATAGTTGCCATTACCCATGTATCTCACTCGTGCTTGGGCACTGCCATTGATCCCATTGACTTTATGGGCAGCATTGCTTCTGAGTGGCAAAGAAACTGAATTATTTTTGTATATTAACCAAGCTACGCAAGTCCTGCCGTCTTGGTTATGGGCCGGTTTCTCCTTTTTGGGAAATGGTTGGGGCATCTTCGCACTCTCTTTTCCCTTGATACTTTTTGCTCGGAGGCAATTGGTATGCGCCTTAATTTCAGGTGCTTTTGCCGCCATAATCGCTTCCGTATTAAAACCCATCATTAATCTCCCCCGTCCTGCAGGAGTACTGCCAGAAAATAGCTTTCATATACTCGGCAATCCGCTGTTTATTAATGCCTTACCTTCGGGGCACACCTTAACCGCTTTTGCGATTGCCAGCGCCTATTTTTTTTCCATCTCTAAACAGAATCGCAATCAATTTTTAATTTTATTTTTATTGGCCGCTTTTGCAGGAATTTCTCGAAATGCGGTAGGTGCTCACTGGCCAAGCGATATCTTAATTGGCTCTGCACTAGGTATTTGGTGTGGCCTATTGGCTAGTAAGCTTGGTCAATATGTAAAACCAGAATGGTTAGATCCAAAAGCTCACCTGTCGAGACTGATAGCGATCAGTAGCATTGGCGTGCTTTATGTATTACAAACCCAAACACTTGATTTTTCAAATAATTCTTTTCTGCAAGACTGTTCTAGTTTAATGATTGTGATTACCTTGATTCTGTTCATACGCTTACAAGTAAAAAAGTAGCAATCTCGATTTATGTTTAGCTATCGTCACGGTTTTCATGCAGGCAATCATGCCGATGTTCTAAAACACATCACCCTGATTCACTTGTTGGAATACCTACAAAAAAAAGAGGTTGGCATGACTTTGGTTGATACCCATGCTGGTGCTGGACTCTATTCGCTTAACGAGGGTTTCGCCAAAATTAGTTTGGAGGCTGAGACAGGTATTCAACGATTATTTCAAGAACCAGATAACCCCCTTTTAAAAAATTATTTAGGCTGTATTCGAAACGTAAATAGTAAAAATTCAGTTTCAGCTTATCCAGGATCACCTTTTATCATGGCTCAATTTTTAAGGCCACAAGATCGTCTTAAATTATTTGAATTACATCCCAGCGAAATTCATGAGCTTGAAAGAAATATGGCGCAATTAAACAACCATCAACAAATTGAGATTCGCTATGAAAATAGTTTTACCCAGTTAAAGTCAGTTTTACCGCCGCCTACTCGACGCGGTTTAATCCTAATCGATCCATCCTTTGAGGATAAGCTGGACTACCGTCATATTGAAACCATGCTAAGTGAAGCATTGGATCGTTTCGCAACAGGCTGCTATTTAATTTGGTATCCCGTTTTAAGTCGCTTAGAATCAGCGCAATTCCCTAAAAGGATCAAAAATATCATTACGGCAAGCTCAAAAAATTGGGTGCAAGCAGAACTTAGAATTACCAAGCAAGCAAGCCAAAAACGATTACAGGCTAGCGGGGTCATTGTGATTAACCCCCCATTTACGCTTCATGAATACCTCGCTAAAACTCTGCCTGTTTTAAAAGGCCTACTAGGAGAAGATGGGGATGCCAGCTATCATCTTGAACAGAGAAACGCTTAAGATTCTCAGTAGTCCAGCATCACTTCATTTCGCCTCAAAAAAGGAATGCTCCACGGCGGGTTATACCTTGCCAACTGAGGCTCTCCCTTAGGCTCAAGCCCTTTTTGTTTCATCCAAGTAATTAATTCTTGAGTTTTAAGGTGTATTTTTTCCTCGCTATTAAATCCTGTAAATGTAATGACGGCTTTTTGTTGAGCCGGAATTTCACGTAATAAAACCTCTGAGCTTAATGGCTTCGGTAAGGTGGTTAGAGTGTATTGACTTGGCATCACAAAAAACATACGCCAACGATTAGCTTTCGATACCGCTTGCATAGTGACTGGTGCAGTCATCGCAATTGTGGTGCTAGATTCTTGATTTTGAGGCTGCATTGTTACCGGCAAAGTCATGGCAATTTTTTCACTCTCTTGAGAAGAATTAACTTTGGTTTGATTCTTACCAAAAATATATCCCGCAATTAAACGAAAACCTTTGCTACCGGCCTCATCCATATCCCCATCGACATACACTTCTGCAACAATAAAAGGAGAATACTGCCGCAATTCAAACGGCGGCGTAGACTCGATCACATTAAACTTAGGCTCTTCAAGTGCCATCGCAATTGGGGATACAAAGAAAATAAAGAGAGAAAGAAGTCGGTAAAGATGCATACTTTACCACTTTGAATTCAATTCAAACCCTTGCGGATTTACCTGAATGATGGCTTGCGCACCAACTGCCAAGGTGGTTTTTTTCTGAACATGCCCAAAAGGTAGCCCAGTAATCATCGGGATATGCGGCGCAAGCCTTTGGCGAATTGCGCTGAGCGCAGAATGTAAATCGTAGCCGCGATCGGTTTCAAATAATCGATAGTTCGTAAATTGACCCAGCAAAATCGCACTCTGCCTCTCTAAAATACCTGCTTCCAGTAACTGCATGAGCATTCTTTCGATCCGATATGGTTGTTCATTGATATCCTCAAGAAATAAAATGCCATTTTGATATTGTTGGTTTGATGGAAAATATTCGCTACCAATTAGGGTATTAACCATCGTGAGGTTACCGCCCCATAGCATTCCTTTAATCTCAACCGTAGCTTTATTTTTTCCCAAATAAACTTGTTTTTCTTCAACTGCGCACATTTGCTGACGTTGCTGACTAGCCCTCTTAAAATGGTCAAACATATAGGAATTGGGTTCTTGAGCGGTACCCGTTTCATCAAAATAAGCAAAATCAAAATTCAACATCGGCCCCGCCAAACTACTTCTTTGGGTTTTAGCTAATAAAGCTAAATGAAATGCAGTGAAATCACTGTGGCCACAAATTTGCAAGCCTTGGTCTATTTTCTTCGCAATACCCTGCCAATCAATTCCTGATAAAAGTCGCTGCAAACCATACCCGCCACGAATCGCCATGACTGTAGTATCGGGTGAAATGGATGCCAATTGATTGATTTCAGATAAACGCTCTGAATCTGTTCCAGCAAAACGCTCATTAACTCTTTTAAAACAATCACCATTGCTAAAAGAAATCCCCTGTCGATGAAACCATTGCAGCGCTAGCTCGGGACTACGTAAATTAGTACACGCCCCCGACGGTGCAATTAAATGAATTTTCATGCGCGGCGTTCCTTGAAAAAATGACGTAGAACTTGACCGCATTCATCAGCCAATACTCCACCATGCACCTCAGTATGATGATTAATTTGCTCTAAAGCAAATAAATTAGTGACGCTACCTGCCGTCCCCGTTTTGGGGTCGAAGGCACCAAAAACCACTCTTTTAACTCGGGCATGCAAAATTGCTCCGCAACACATGGCACAGGGCTCTAGGGTTACATACAAAGTGGTGTCTGGTAATCGATAATTACTTAACTTGGTAGCTCCTGATCTTAAAGCCATCATTTCTGCGTGTGCGCTAGGGTCTGAATGCGTAATCGGCTGATTAAATCCAGATGCCAAAACCTGGTCTTCCAAAACCAAGACTGCGCCCACTGGGACTTCGCCCTGCAAGGCTGCAAGTTTGGCCTGTTCAAGCGCCAAACCCATGAAGAAAATATCACGCTCTTGACTCATTTAAATCGATCTAAATACTAGCTGACATCTGCCCAGCAATTCGGAGTTTCATAGAGACGCAATGAAACTAAATTGAGTCGCCCCTGAAAGCGTTCAATAAATATGGGCTGCAATAAATTAAAAGCAATCCGCGCTAAATTTTCCACAGTTGGCACAGCATCTAAAGTGACTGTTTTATGATTGGGAATAGAGGATAAAAATTGTAATAAAACGTGATCTTCTTTCGCCACTAAAAAAGCATGGTCCCAAGGTTCAACGACATATTCATTCGCAATGCGCTTAATATCACCAAAATCAAGCACCATCCCATCGTCAGCCTGACCTCGTGACTCAAGCACCGGGCCTTTAACGGTAATTTCTAAGGCATAACGGTGCCCATGTAGATGTCTGCATTGCCCTCCGTGATTCGGAATACGATGTCCAGCATCAAACTCCAAACGGCGCGTGATAGCAACATTGTCTTGACTTATTTTTGAATGATCCATTAGCTTATCGTATTCCAATCCATTTATGCGTTTGCAGACTTAAGCGCCATAAAGGCCGTTTTTGACACACGCTGACTGCAAAAGCAATATTTTCCTCTTTATTTGGACCGTCCATAGGCTGTAAAAACCGATGTTGAAAATCCATACATTCAAACCGGTATAAAAGATCTTCTAAGCTGGTGTGTTCGGCCTGCGGAACAACTAATTTGATTTCATCCGCCTGTTTTACAAGCAATTCAGCATTCGCTTTGGGGCTTAAACAAACCCAATCGATCCCCTTCGGAATTGGTAAAGTACCATTGGTTTCAATTGCAATCTCAAAACCCTGATCATGAACAGCCTCTATTAAAGCCTGATCCAATTGCAACAAAGGTTCGCCACCAGTAAATACAACGTAGCGTTGATTCATACCGCGATTATTTGACTGCCACATCGTCGTAATCGCCTCAGCTAGTTCGTTAGCAGCCTCAAATTTACCCCCACCAATACCATCGGTACCCACAAAATCGGTGTCACAAAAACGACATACTGCGCTAGCTCGATCTTCCTCGCGCCCACTCCATAAATTACAACCGCTAAAACGACAAAATACAGCTGCACGGCCGACTTGAGCGCCTTCGCCTTGTAAAGTAGAAAATAACTCTTTAACGGTATACATAAGAAACCGTATTTTAAAGGCTTAATTTTGAATTGGCAGATTACTTTCTAATTAAGCAATCAGCAAGAACCCATCAATTACTTATAACTAGTCAATTGCCACTGAAAACTATCATCTGGAAAAGGTTGATCAGAAACTAAATGAGAGCCCGATACTTCGCGTGCAACCCACCGACCGATACTAGGTGAGAACCAAATAATTTCATGGCGAATCTCACCCAAAATATTATCATCAGCATCCTGATACTCGATCAGATTATGAAAGCGCATACAAACAAACTTACCCGCTGGAACGGTAATCTTTTCCCAACCAACCGAAGTCATATACAACTGCCAAGGGAATGAATAATCTGGGTAGGCTGGATGAATGTATTTAGTAATGACTTCTTTACTCCAATTTCCCTTGAGCACTTCTGGCCACAACGGTATTGGTGGGTTATAACGAACTACATTGCCCCAATGCGGGTCTTGAATAACCGTTCCCCATGGGCCTTGAATCTCATCATCGTATTTCTCAGCATTTCGACCAGTTCGTTGAATCACAATTTGCGAACCAACACTTGCAACCCGCTCAGTAATAACATCTACCGTTTCACCATTAAAAACATTCTTTTTTGTATAAGTCCATTCTTGGCCTACTTTGGGCGGACGAATCGCTGGAATCGTGGGGGGTGTGAAAACGGGAATCCCTTTTTCATAAGGCAAACCCATACAAGCTGCCGGTAAAATTGCACTCGAGGCGATAAACAAACGACGCGATGAATTCATCTTATTCTCCCAATTTACTTCAAGTAATGATTGCGAAAAAGTAGTTTAAACGATTATCTACTACTAATTCAGAAGCCTGCATAAAATAACTATTTTTAACTATTCCCACTCAAT
>JAEMSI010000018.1 GCA_016462905.1 Polynucleobacter sp.
TATTTAAGGCCTTTGAAGTCTTCTACTTTCTGAATTGGCTTTTTAAACCAACCTAAGGGTTGCGTTGGCATTGGACCATAAGGGAAAGAAATGACGTCGAGTTTCAGACCATCGTAAATTTCTTTTAATAACTCTTTACCGCCCCCACGGTTGTGCCAAGCCAAAACCATATTGGCATCCATGCCGAAAGCGGG
Organism: Polynucleobacter sp.; assembly: GCA_016462905.1. Classification (GTDB taxonomy): domain Bacteria; phylum Pseudomonadota; class Gammaproteobacteria; order Burkholderiales; family Burkholderiaceae; genus Polynucleobacter. Next base: position 195 of record JAEMSI010000018.1, read on the forward strand.
GCCTGATCCCCACAAGGCTAAAGCATTACTTTTGCCGTACCAGTAGGCCAAAACGCCATGACCACCATCGAGGGTTCCGCTAGAAACCGCATCTAACATATCGAAGGCTTTTACAACTGAACCTGCGGGGAGGACTTCAATCTTTAAACGTCCACCTGACATTTGGTTAACAGTGTTTGCATAATCCAAAGCGTATTCATGGAAGATGTCCTTAGTAGGCCATGTGGATTGAAAGCGCAAATTAATGGTTTGCGCTTTAGAAATCATTGGAAAGCCGAGGGCTGCTGCGCCAGCGCTACCTACAGCTGCACCTTTTAAAAACTTACGACGTGGTGCTTGTTTTTTAGTTTCGGACATGCATATCTCCTAAGAAGTATCAAATTTGAATAAAACGGTAAAACAAGAGAGTCATTGTATGACGATTCAAGTTTGCGAAATATCGGGTAAACCCTTTAATGATGGCATTGTGGTTTTTAAGGGTTGGGTTCTAGGGGCTCATTTTGAACGGGTCGTGATACGATTCAGGTTGACTTAAATTTGTTGCATTGCATCATGATTGGTCATCCTTTTATAATGTTTTTTCCTGCCCGAGTGGTGAAATCGGTAGACACAGCAGATTTAAAATCTGCCGACTCAAAAAAGTCATGCCGGTTCGATTCCGGCCTCGGGCACCACAGGTTATTGAACGCAACGAAAGCCAATGTAAACCACCGCTAAATCATTAGTTTTAGTGGCTAAATTGGCTTCTTTTTGTTGGTCTGCGCCATACCACCAAGAGGCGCCGCGGGTAATTCGTTGACCATTTAGTTCGGTTGCAGTCCATTCCCAAACGTTGCCACCCATGTCGAATAGACCATTAATACCAGCTTGGGTAGTTGCCACTAGTACATGGCCAGTACCCCTCGTCAGCGCCCCATCTGGAGCAAGCCCTTTGTAATTACCACATTCACCACTAAGGCAGTGCGAGCCCTTAGCACTTAGGCCGTTTGGGTATAAGTAGCGCTGCCCTTTGGTAAAAGCAGGGGGTGGATTAATACGTTGTTCTAAATAAGCTGCATTAGTCCATTCGCTATCGCTTGGTAAGCGCTTGCCATAAAAACGGCATATGGTTTCGGCTTCTATGGCATTTAAATGAACCGCAGGCTCTTGGTCTTGGGCTGGTACGCCATAGGGTGTAAGCCATGTCCAACCTGGTTTTTTTATAAAACCCACTTCATAACTTAAGCCACCACCTTTTTGCTCTGCTACGCTCTTAAACTGAGTTTTTTGTGCAAAACGTTTTACTTCGCCAATCGTCATTTCATGTTGATCCCAAATCACATCACCAATTTTGACTGTTGGAATAGTGGATTGATTGGTGTTTGCAAAAGAGGAGGCGTTAGAAAAAATAAATAAAGCAAGAACCAAACCAGGCAAGGTTTTAAGAAATAGTTTAAAAAATAAATAGTGAGTCATTTAATTTTGATACCCTAGTGAAATGCCCTTAATTAAAAGTCCTTTTATAGCATTATTTACTAAGCATTTCAGCTTTGGTATTTATTGCTTTGTCTTTATTTTTTCACAATCGGTATTGGCTAATAATGAGGCCATTAAGGAAGCGCCCAAGGAAAACAGCAAAGAAATTAGCAAAGATATTCCCAGGGCCGAGATCCTTAAAGTCGATGTTTTGGGTGTTTATTTCACTCCGCCCACGGGAGCTGCTAAAGAGTTAATTCGCTATATTGATGGTGCTAAGAAAAGCATTCAAGTGCAAGCCTATAGTTTTACGTATGCCATGGTTGCTGAAGCCTTGGCTAAGGCTGCGCAGAGGGGTTTAGTAGTGCAGGTAATTCAGGACGCCAAGACCGCCCAAAACAATACCGCAGTGATTGGTGTTTTATTACAAGGCGGAGTGCTTGTGCGCGGAGATCGTGCCCATGCCATCGCACACAATAAGGTGATGGTGATTGATAGTGAGATTGTGGTGACGGGGAGTTATAACTTTACCAATAGCGCTGAAACCCGCAACGCAGAGAATTTATTGATTCTGCGTTCTGTGCAATTAGCTCAGCAATACAGTAGGAATTTCACAAGCCACTGGGAGCATAGCTATCCCATCACAAAAGCGTCTTTGGAAAAATCCGTTAGCGGCTTTGGTGCCAAGCCTTAGCTTAACAAGTTTTAATCGGGTTCAGTAATAAAACCTAATTTAGTGAGACCCGCGCGTCTTGCTGCTGCCAGAACTACAGCAACCGATTCATAACGCACATTTTTATCGGCACGCAAATTAATTTCGGGCTGCGGATCTTTTTTGGCAGCATTTTCAGCGTAGGTATTAAATGTTTTTAAATCAATTCCAGTATTGTTCCAAAAAATTTGACCTTTGGCATCAATGCTGAGTTGCACGGATTCGGGTTTGACTTCGTTTCGAACGCTGTTTGCTTTGGGCAATTCAATTTTGACTGCTTGCTGAATGACGGGGAGGGTAATCATAAAAATAATTAATAAAACCAACATGACATCCACCATGGGAGTCATGTTGATTTCGGCCATTAAATTATCGCTGCCTTGCTCATCTGAAAAATTACTAAATGACATCATTCATCTCCCGAGTGAATGCGTGCACCAGTGACAAAATAGGAAAGCAAATCATTGGTAAAGCGGTTGAGATCATATACGGCTAATTTGTTGGCACGGTTGATGGCGTTATAGCCCAGCACCGCTGGAATTGCTACTGCCAAACCGAGAGCGGTCATGATCAGCGCTTCGCCGATCGGGCCTGCCACTTGATCAATTTGCGCGCTGCCTGAACTGCTGATTGCAATTAAAGCATGATAGATGCCCCATACGGTTCCAAACAAACCAATAAAAGGAGCGGTTGCACCCGTCGATGCCAAGAAGGTCATGCCTTTTTGCAGTTGACTGGCTGATGCATCCACGCTATTTTTTAAACTGCGCATCATCCACTCGGAGTAATTGAGAGTTTGAAGAAGTTCGCGATGGTTACTGGATTGGCTTTGATGGTGTTTTGAGGCTTCCTCAGCATCTTTGGCAATTTGATAGAAGGGGTTTTGCTTAGGCGAGCTAAACGCATTGAGACCTTGCTCATAGGATTTAGCATGCCAAAATCCAAGCAGTTCATTTTTGAGTTTTTTGAGATTGCGCAAACTCCATAAGCGACTGATCAAAATAACCCAGGTGGTAATGGATAAAAAGAGCAGCGCTAGCGCAACAAAGTGAGTAACGGCATCGCCCTCAACCCATAAATGCATTAAACCAAAAGTAGTATTGTTCATGGTGGTTAGTTTTTCAGATTAAATTTAATAAGCAAGTTAGTGGAAATTTTAGTTGGGGCGCCATTGACTATATAGGGTTTGAAGCGGTATCGCTTACCAATTTCGCTGGCTGCACGATCGAGTCTGGGGAATGAACTGGATTGCAGTAAGGCAACGTCTTCGACCTCTCCATTGGTGCCAATAATAAGTCTTACCACGACCGTTCCTTGCTCGCCTGCCCGTTTGGAAAAAGAAGGATAGTAAGGGTCGGCATCGGGCTGAAACAAGACTTCCAGTTTACCAATATCAGTTTGAATCGGGGTGCCAGCTAAGCCGGGTGCTGCCGATGGGGGTGCTGTATTGGAATCGCTGGGCTTGGTTTCAGATGGTTTAACCGCTTCCTGTGGAGGGGGCGGAGGCGGGCTCGGTTTGCTGACTGCGCCCTTAGGATCTTGAATTTTTGGAGGCTCAGGCTTGGGCTCGGGTTTAGGCTCGGGTTTAACTACGGGCTTGGGTTCTAACTTGGGTTGTTCGGGTTTGGGTGCCGGCGGTTTTGGGGCTTGAGGTGGAACGGGCGTCTTCGGTTCGTTTGGATTAATCAAATTCGCCATGACCCGTTCATCGTTGTTTGAATCGGGCGTATTGACCATGCTGCGATGAAAATGAAATAAAAACAGTGCGTGTAAAAACAGCACAATCAAAATAATGATGCGATCTTGCCGACTAAAAGGAAGATGGAAATGGAAGCCGGCGGTTTGGTTCATAAAGTTAGAGTTTCACTACGAATTTGATGATCAACTGGGGATGGGTTAATTAATTGATCAACCCTATTATGAAGTTTTTTTCCATCAAGACTACTTTTTAATAAAAGTTGATAAGGTGTTTTTGAATCAACCAGCGCTTTTTCTTGAATTTGTCGACCCAATTGGCGAACCACTGCTTCGCTCGTATCGATGACCTTGATTTGCTTCCCTAAAATAGTTTCAATCAATGGATTCAGAAAAGGGTAATGGGTACAACCCAATACCAAGGTATCGGCACCCGCTTCTTGAATTGGTTTAAGGTGGCTAGCCAACAATTGCTGAGTTTCAATCGTATGCGTTTTTCCTGCTTCGATGAGCGGTACCAAACCTGCCCCAGCTTGCTTAACAAAACGGCAATGTTGAGGCAGTGTTGCTAGTAGCGCATTAAATTTATCGCTACTTAAAGTGGCCTCGGTTGCTAGAACACCCACAATGCCATTTTGGGATTGCATCGCAGCAGGTTTAATACCGGGTTCAACTCCAATAATGGGGATGTTTGGCAAGGCCTCGCGAATTTTTCGGATCGCTTCAGCGGTCGCTGTATTGCAGGCTACCACGATGGCATCGCAACCGATGGTCGCAAGGTGTTGGCAGATTTTTAAACTGCGTTGTGCAATCCATTCTGCGGATCGTTCGCCATAAGGGGCATTTGCTGAATCGGCGAAGTATACATAGTGATTTTTTGGTAATTGCCTGAGAGCCTCATTCAAAATTGAGAGGCCACCAATACCGGAATCGAATACGCCAATCTGAGCCAAAAAATTCTCTTAAAAATAAACTACAAAATTAGGCTACGGTAACTGGAATTTTTCCAATTTTGATTTGCCATTCTCTTGGCCCTGTTTCATGCATGGAGCTTCCTAGAGAATCCACTGCCACCGTAACGGGCATATCCTGAACATCAAACTCGTAAATGGCTTCCATGCCCAGATCGGCAAAGCCGACGACTTTGGATGATTTAATTGCTTTCGAAACTAAATAAGCAGCCCCGCCCACTGCCATCAAATAGGCAGAACGATGTTTTTTAATCGCAGCTATTGCCACTGGCCCGCGTTCGGCTTTGCCAATCATTGCTAATAGACCGGTTTGAGCCAGCATCATTTCGGTAAATTTATCCATACGAGTTGAGGTGGTGGGACCCGCTGGGCCAACTGCTTCATCGCGTACGGGGTCAACTGGACCAACGTAATAAATCACACGGTTTTTAAAGCTAACCGGTAATGCCTCGCCTTTGGCCAACATATCTTGAATGCGTTTGTGTGCAGCATCGCGCCCTGTCAAAATTTTTCCATTCAGCAATAGAGTTTGACCAGGCTTCCAACTGGCTACTTCTTCCGCAGTTAAATTAGCCAGATCGATACGCTTCGATTTTTTGGTGTCGGCTTGCCAAGTCACTTTGGGCCAATCTTCCAGAGAGGGGGCTTGAAAGTGAGCAGGGCCTGATCCATCTAAATGAAAATGCACATGTCGATTGGCGGCACAGTTTGGAATCATGGCTACGGGCAAGGAGGCCGCATGCGTGGGGTAATCCAAAATTTTGACGTCTAATACTGTAGTGAGCCCACCAAGACCTTGGGCGCCTACCCCTAATTGATTTACCTTTTCATAAATTTCTAGACGCAATTCTTCGGCGCGATTTTTTGCGCCCCGTTTGATTAGATCTTGAATATCGACCGGTGACATTAGGGATTCTTTGGCTAATAAAGCAGCCTTCTCGGGCGTACCACCAATTCCTATTCCTAAGACACCAGGAGGGCACCAGCCTGCACCCATGGTAGGGATGGTTTTTAAAACCCAATCGACAATCGAGTCCGATGGATTGAGCATGATCATTTTGGCTTTGTTTTCAGAGCCGCCTCCTTTGGCAGCACAAATCACGTCCACTTGATCACCAGTAACCATCTCATAGTGAATCACTGCAGGGGTGTTGTCACCCGTATTTTTTCTTTTGCCAGCAGGATCGGCTAAAACAGAACCACGCAGTGGATTATTGGGATCTAGGTAAGCGCGTCGCACCCCTTCATTAATCATGTCGCTGACACTCATCGTGGCATCAGCCCATTGCACATTCATACCAATCTTGATAAACACCACCGCGATGCCGGTATCTTGGCAGATCGGTCTTTTACCTTCTGCGCACATCCGGCTATTCGTCAAAATTTGTGCAATGGCATCTTTTGCGGCTGGGCCTTGTTCCATCTCATAGGCCTTGCCCATGGCGGTAATAAAATCTTTAGGGTGGTAATACGAGATAAATTGAAACGCATCAGCAATGCTCTGAATTAAGTCATTTTGGCGAATTTGGGTCATTTTTTACTTTGGGTAATAATTTAGAGGTTGATAGGGTCTATTTTAAGGGTTTGCCATAGGGCACATCGTTTCTTGGATCACTTATCGTCATATGAGATTGATCAAAAGCAATGGCTGTTCTTATTCTTAGAGAATATAAGGGGTTTTAGAAATGGGAAATGAAAATGTAGCACCAATGCAGACTGGGCAGCACGAAAGTCGCAGTTTTAATCCGCCCGCTGATTTAGTCAAAAATGCTGCTATTTCAGGGATGGATGCTTATCGAAGATTATGTGCTGAGGCCGAAAGTGATTATGAAGGTTTTTGGGCGCGCTTAGCCAAAGAGAATCTGTATTGGAAAAAACCGTTTAGTAAAACCTTAGATGAATCGAAAGCACCTTTTTATAAATGGTTTGAAGATGGCTTGACCAATGCTTCGTATAACTGCCTAGACGCGAATATCGAAAAAGGCAATGGCAATAAAACCGCGATTATTTTTGAAGCCGATGACGGCAAGACAACCAAAGTCACTTATCAAGAACTATTAGACCGAGTTTGCCAATTTGCCAATGCACTGCGCAAGATGGGAATTCGCTCGGGCGATCGCGTGATTATTTACATGTCGATGTCGATTGAAGGCGTAGTAGCGATGCAAGCGTGCGCACGGATCGGCGCAACCCATTCGGTGGTCTTTGGAGGCTTCTCTGCTAAGGCATTGCAAGAGCGCATTGTCGATATTGGTGCGGTCGCGGTGATTACCAATGATGAGCAGTTACGCGGTGGTAAAGCCTTGCCCTTAAAGACGATTGTCGATGAAGCCCTTGGTTTAGGTGATTGCGAGAAGATTAAGAACGTGATTGTGTACAAGCGCACTGGCGGCAATATTCCCATGCAAGCTGGGCGTGACGTGTGGCTGCATGATGCGATAGCAGGACAAGCAAGCACGTGCGAACCCGAGTGGGTGAGCGCAGAGCATCCGCTGTTTGTGCTGTACACCTCCGGTTCGACGGGTAAGCCGAAAGGTGTGCAACATTCCACGGGCGGTTATTTATTGTGGGCTAAATTAACCATGCTCTGGACCTTTGATATCAAAGCTAGTGATATCTTTTGGTGTACTGCTGATATTGGTTGGGTCACAGGGCATTCCTACATTGCATATGGGCCACTGGCATGCGGTGCCACTCAAATTGTGTTTGAAGGCGTGCCGACCTATCCGAATGCTGGGCGTTTTTGGGAAATGATTGGTAAGCATCAAGCCACTATTTTTTATACCGCACCGACTGCGATTCGTTCCTTGATCAAAGCGTCTAACACCGATCCCGCAGTGCATCCACAACAATACAATTTATCTTCCTTGCGATTGCTCGGTTCAGTAGGCGAGCCGATTAACCCAGAAGCCTGGATGTGGTATTACCAAAACGTCGGCGGATCGCGTTGCCCGATTGTCGATACCTTCTGGCAAACTGAAACGGGCGGTCATATGATTACGCCTTTGCCTGGCGCTACGCCGATGACTCCCGGTTCGTGCACTTTGCCTTTGCCTGGCATTATGGCGGCGATTGTCGATGAGCGGGGGGCTGATTTACCCAATGGGCAAGGTGGCATCTTGGTGATTAAGCGGCCTTGGCCATCGATGATTCGTACGATTTGGGGCGACCCCGAGCGTTTTGTCAAATCCTATTTTCCGGAAGACTTGGGTGGCAAGTTATACCTTGCAGGCGATGGTTCTATCCGCAACTTAGAAGATGGGTACTTTACGATTACCGGTCGGATTGATGATGTTCTCAACGTGTCTGGTCATCGTATGGGTACGATGGAAATTGAATCCGCTTTGGTTGCTAACCCCTTGGTTGCTGAAGCCGCGGTGGTAGGGCGCCCTGACGAGATGACAGGGGAAGCGATTTGTGTGTTTGTCGTTTTAAAAGGCAAGCGTCCCGAAGGCGAAGAGGCCAAGAAGATTGCCACTGAATTGCGTAATTGGGTTGGAAAAGAGATTGGACCAATTGCGAAACCCAAGGATGTGCGTTTTGGTGATAATTTGCCTAAGACCCGTTCGGGCAAGATCATGCGGCGTTTGTTGCGCAATATTGCTAAGGGCGAAGCGATTACGCAAGATATTTCAACCTTGGAAAACCCAGCCATTTTGGAGCAGCTGAAGCAATCACTTTAAGGAGTAAAGCGGACAAACTCTTTGGAACCGTATAATTCAGGGTTCCGGAGAGATGGATGAGCGGTTTAAGTCACACGCCTGGAAAGCGTGCGTAGGTTCATAGCCTACCGCGGGTTCGAATCCCGCTCTCTCCGCCAAATTAAATTATGTCAACTTTTAGTCTTCAAAAGCGCCAAGATCTTTTTCCAACCCCTTTGTTTTATTTCAAGGTTGAAAATTTCAAAGAATTGAATGAGCAATTGGTTCGAGATTCTTTAGCTCTAAAAGCCAGCGCTAAAGGCATTAAGCGAAGCAATCAACACGGCTGGCATTCTGGGACCACTCTTTTTGAATTAAAAGAAGAGTCTTTTCAATCTTTATGCAAGATCATTGTCCAGTCTGCAGCGATGGCCACTAAACAAATCGCTCCCAAATTTGAATCGGCTAAATTTTTAACTAAATGTTCGGGTTGGATCAATATCAATAGCAAAGGCGCCTACAATGTCCCTCATGAGCACCCGGGATATTGTTGGTCGGGATCTTACTACGTCAAAGTTCCAGAGTCGAAGACGGAGCGTGGCGGTTTTATTGAGTTTCTGGATTTTAAGCCGGTCATCCCTTCCATTGAAATGATTGGCTCACCCTTACTGGGTGATAAATATCGGATTAAACCGGAAGAGGGTTTGCTTTTGTTGTTTCCTTCCCATTTAAAGCATTGGGTTTATCCAAACGAAGGCGAGCAAGAACGAATTTCAATTGCTTTTAATATTCGATACGAGTCTAAATTAGTTAAAGCAGTTAGCTTAACTAAAAAAATTGTATAAAGCGTTTGGCTTCTATTTATAGGCTAAAAACTAAAAAATGTTTCATTTGGTAATTTAAAAAAGCGAGACTGAATAACATGTCCGAATCAATTTATACCGAAGGTTTAGAAAAGAACCCAGCCAACTACATCAGCCAAACACCGATTCGTTTTATTGAGCGGGCTGCACAAGTTTATCCCTATAAGACTGCAGTGATTCATGGTGAATTAACACGTACTTGGGCAGAAACCTTTTCGCGTTGCCGACAACTGGCATCGGCCTTAAGTAAAGCGGGCATCAAACGCTTTGATACGGTAGCGGTAATGTTGCCCAATACACCTCCGATGGTGGAAGCGCATTTTGGAATCCCGATGTTGGGGGCCGTATTGTGCGCTTTAAATACGCGTTTAGATTCTGCTGCGATTGCCTTTATGTTGGAGCATAGCGAAGCTAAGCTAGTGATTGTGGATAAAGAATATTCAGCGGTGATGAAAGGGGCTTTAGAACGAATTGCCCAAGAGAAAAAATCTCTCCCGCTGGTAATTGATGTTGATGATCCTCTGTTTACCGGTTCCGGATCGCTTTTAGGCAAGCACGAATACGAGGCGTTTGTGGCGCAGGGCGATCCCCATTTTGCCTATTCATTGCCTCCTGATGAATGGGACTCGATTTGTTTAAATTACACCTCAGGGACTACTGGGAATCCAAAAGGAGTGGTTTATTCACATCGTGGTGCCTATACCAATGCCATTTCAAATATATTGGAATGGGATTTTCCGCGTCATGCCGTTTACTTATGGGTACTCCCCATGTTTCATTGCAATGGTTGGTGTTTTCCGTGGGCGATTGCAGCGCGGGCGGGTATAAATGTTTGCTTAAGACGAATTGATGCCCCACATATTTTTGAAGCGATTCGAAAAAATAAGGTAACGCATTATTGTGGAGCGCCGATTGTGCACAATATGTTAATTAATGCCCCGAATGATTTGAAAAAAGATATTCATCATGGTGTTTCAGCCATGGTTGCAGGAGCAGCCCCGCCTGCAGCGATGATTGAAGGTATGGAAGAGATGGGCTTTGATATAACCCATGTTTATGGTTTAACTGAAACCTATGGCCCTGCAGCGATTTGTGTTAAACATACTGCATGGGATGACTTAGAAGTGGGTGACCGTGCTGCTCTGAATGCACGACAAGGGGTTAGTTGTACCTTGCAAGATTCCATCTCAGTGATTGATCCGCAAACGATGCAGCCTGTTCCCGCTGATGGAGAAACCATGGGCGAGATTATGTTTCGCGGCAATATCACCATGAAGGGCTATTTAAAAAATAAGACAGCCACACAGGAAGCGTTTGCGGATGGCTGGTTTCATTCGGGTGATTTAGCGGTGATGCATCCGGATGGCTATGTCAAACTAAAAGATCGTAGTAAAGACATCATCATTTCGGGTGGAGAAAATATTTCCAGTATTGAGGTTGAAGACGTACTTTATCGGCATCCCGCGGTATTAGCGGTGGCTGTAGTTGCCAAGCCTGATGCTAAATGGGGTGAAACGCCTTGCGCATTTATTGAATTAAAGTCGGGAGCTAATGCGACTGCTGAAGAGATTCAAGCGCATTGCAAGAAAAACATGGCGCATTTTAAGGTTCCGCGCGCCGTCGTTTTTGGGGAACTCCCTAAGACAGCGACCGGAAAGATTCAAAAATACGAATTGCGCAAGCGCGCTGGTTCAGCGACTGCGATCGATGTTTAGTTGCAGCTCATTTCATAGCTTGATTGAATGATATGAGTGACTATCGCGCTCCGCTTCAAGAGATGCAATTTATCTTGCATGATTTGATTCCCTTGAGTGATATTGAAACCTTACCTGGATGCGAGGAGGTCAGCGCTGATTTGGTGAATTCGGTTCTCGAAGAAGCAGCTAAATTTTCGAGCGAAGTATTGGCTCCATTGAATCATTCGGGTGATAAAGAGGGAAGCATTCTTCAGGGTGATGCAGTGACTACCCCCAAGGGATTCCAAGCAGCGTATCAACGCTATATTGAAGCGGGTTGGATTTCGATAGCGTGTAACCCTGAGTTTGGCGGCCAAGGTTTGCCACTGACGCTAGCGACTCCGGTGAATGAGATGTGGCATTCGGCCAATATGGCATTTATGTTGTGCCCAATGCTAACAGCAGGGGCTATTGAAGCGATTGACCACCACGCCTCCGATTCGCAACGCGCAATATTTTTAGAAAAGTTGATTTCAGGGCAATGGGCTGGGACGATGAATTTAACTGAGCCTAGCGCTGGCTCTGATTTATCGGCGGTCACCAGTAAAGCGATCCCTAATGAAGATCATTTTTTAATTACTGGAACAAAGATCTTTATTACCTATGGCGAGCACGATTTCACTGAAAACATTATTCATTTGGTTTTGGCGCGCTTACCCGATGCGCCTGCTGGGGTAAAGGGCATCTCACTATTTATTGTGCCTAAGTTTTTAGTCAATGCGGCTGGTGAAATTGGCACACGCAATGATCTGAAATGCGTTTCCCTCGAGCATAAGCTGGGGATTCATGCCAGCCCAACTGCCGTGATGTCCTTTGGCGAGAATGGGGGCGCTGTTGGATATTTAGTGGGTGAAGCGAACCGTGGTTTGGAGTACATGTTCACAATGATGAATAACGCACGCTTAGCGGTGGGTTTAGAAGGAGTGGCGATTGCTGAGCGGGCTTATCAACAGGCGCTCGATTATGCGACACAGCGGGTGCAGGGAAAAGTGCCCGCAAAATCAGGCAGCTTACCGATTTTGCATCACGCCGATGTCCAGCGAATGCTCATGCTAATGACTTCTCAAGTTCAGGCGATGCGCGCTTTAGCTTATATTGCGGCAGCTGAATCGGACCGGGCGCAACGCCATTCAGATCCTACAAAACGACAATTAGCGCAAGCGCGGGTTGATTTGTTAACACCGATTGTGAAGGCGTGGTCGACCGAACAAGCGATTGAAATTGCATCGTTAGGGGTGCAGATCCATGGCGGCATGGGGTATATCGAAGAAACCGGTGCTGCTCAGCATTGGCGCGATGCGCGTATCACCACAATTTATGAGGGCACTACTGGGATTCAAGCGAATGATTTATTAGGCCGTAAAATTTTGCGGGATCAGGGTTTTGAGGCTAAACGCTTATTCAGTGAAATTGCAGAGCTCGCTGAGGAATTAAAAACCAGTCCCGATCTTCAGTTATTGGATATGGGCAAAAAACTGGAGGCTGCTAATCAAAGTCTTCGCAATGCGGTTGATTGGATTTTAAAAACCCATCCTGAAAACCCATCCGCAGTTTTGGCAGGGGCTTATCCGCTCTTAAAATGCTTTGGTTTGGTATGCGGTGCTTGGTTATTGTGTAAATCTGCTTTGCTATTAAAAAATAAAAATGCCGATGATGTTTTTGCTAATAAGAAAATCGGTAGCGCCGTTTTTTATACGCATCATGTGTTATCGGCTGTGCCGGGTTTAGCTGAATCGATCTGCGCAGGAGAAGCCGTGATGGATGCAATGAATCAGGGCTTAAGCGATGTTCTAAACAGCTAGTTTAGATTTACACTTAGTTTTTAATTCCTGCACAAACCAAGCCAATCTCGGCTAGTAGACCTGCTTTTTCACCATTCTCTTTGGCATCCGTTGCATTTGTATTGCCATCGACAGCGCGTTGTGCAACACCATGCAATATGGCAGCAATGCGAAAGAAGTTATAGGCTAGATAAAAATTCCAATGGCCTGCAATTTTTCGGCCAGTCCGTTCTTCGTACATTTCAACATATTCTTTTTCGCTGGGGATTCCCAATTCTTGCAAATTGAGTCCACCAATGCCGCGCCATAGTGAGAGTGGAATTCTCCAGGCCATGCATTGATAAGCAAAGTCTGCAACCGGGTGTCCTAGGGTAGATAATTCCCAATCGAGCACGCCAATAATGCGGGGCTCTTTGGAGTCAAAAATTAAATTATCTAAACGAAAATCGCCATGAACCAAGGTGGTTTCATCACCCTCGGGGATTTGGTTTGGCAACCACTCAATCAATTTGCTTAATGCCGAAGGGATGGGAATGGTAGCTTGCTGTACTTGTTTTGACCACCTTCCAATTTGGCGAGCAAAATAATTTCCTGGCTTGCCGAAGGTTTCAAGTCCACTAGCGACAAAATCGAGCGCGTGAATTTCAGTTAAAACTCGGTTCATTTCGCAATATATTTGGCGGCGCTCTTGTCGCGTCATTCCTGGCAAGGATTGATCAGTTAGAACTCGACCATCTAAAAAACGCATTAAATAGAAGGGGGTGCCAATAATGGTTTCGTCTTCACAGTAGTTGATCATCTCAGGTACAGGTACTGTGCTATTGGCTAAGGCTTGCATCACACGGTATTCGCGGTCAATCGCATGCGCAGAAGGCAGTAACTTTCCAGGCGGTTTTTTTCGTAATACATAGCGCTGTTGACCAATCGATATTTTGTAGGTGGGGTTTGATAAACCGCCGACCAATAATTCGATTTGCACCGCCTCGGTCGCAAGACCTATTTTTTGCAAATAAGTTTGCAATGCATTAATCGGTAATTCATGATTGACTAAAGCCATAGTGCGACTGAATTTACAAAGAGCTTACAAGGTGCCCGCGATCCACGGTGAGAGTGGATCCTGACATCGCGCAGCCAGCATCCGAAGCCAAAAGAAGGAGGGGACCATCTAAATCGCTTAGCTCACAAAAAGTACGACTAGGAATTCGCAGGCGCAATTTTTCACCCTGTTCGCTTTGTAAAAAATCACGATTTAATTCGGTAATCACATAACCAGGAAGAATGGCGTTGACGCGAATTTGATAACGGGCAAGTTCAAGTGCCATGGTTTTAGTCATTTGTACAACACCTGCTTTTGAAATAGCATAGGGCGCTACACCACCAATCTGACGTTCTGCCAAGATGGATGCGACGTTAATCATAGTGCCACCTTGTTTTGCTTGAATCATGCGACGAGCTGCTTCGGTTGCTACTAACCAGACTCCTTTTAGATTGGTGTCGATGACGCGATCCCAATCCGCTTCGGATTGTTCTAGGATGCTTTTTGAAACACTCGTACCAGCATTGTTAATCACAATATTGGGAATACCCCAAGTGCATATTTGATCAAACGCCACTTTCACTACGTCGATTTGAGTTACATCCATCTCATAAGCGCGCGCTTGCCCGCCTTGTTGGTTAATCTCCTCTGCAAGGGCTTGAATTGGCTCAAAGCGCCTAGCAGCTAAGGCTACTTTGGCGCCTGCGCTCGCCATCAACCGCGCACAATGCCGACCTATTCCACTGGATGCACCCGTGATCAGGACGAGTTGATTCTGGAGTTGAAAGCGTTCGATGGCCTGATTCATCCGTTTTTACGATCGATGATTTTTCTAGCCATGCTCCAGCGATGCACTTCATTTGGGCCGTCGTAGATGCGAAAGGCGCGCATATCTGTAAAGATACGCATCACTTCGGTCTCGGCGGTTACGCCTTGCCCGCCTAAAATTTGGACACAACGATCGACTACCCGCCATTCGGCTTCAGAACAAACTACCTTAGCGCGACTCGATTCAAAGTTCGCTTGTTCCCCTTGGTCTAGCAGATCGGCAGTATGCAGAATATGTAAGCGGGCAGTTTGCAAATCCATATCGTTATCCGCCAACATAAAACCAACCCCTTCATGTTCACCGAGTGACTTGCCAAAGGCCTGACGATTTCTAGCGTATTCGGTGGCAATATCATGCGCGCGTTGTGCTTGACCTAGCCAGCGCATGCAGTGAGTAAGACGAGCAGGTCCTAAACGCACTTGGGCGTAGCGAAACCCTTTGCCATATTCACCCAAAATATTTTCGGCGGGTACACGAAGATTTTTGAACGATAAAACACTATGCCCACCTGTGAAGCATTGATCGAGGGAATTCATATTGCGCTCGATTTCAATTCCTGAGGCATTCATGTCAGAGAGGAACATGGTTGAGCGATTATCTTCGGTGCGCGCCATGATAATCACGTAGTCAGCGCCATTGGCACCCGTGATAAACCATTTACGACCATTGATCACAAAATCAGCACCGTCTTTTACAGCTGAAGTTAGCAACATGGATGGGTCTGATCCAGCACCAGGGGCAGGTTCGGTCATGGCAAAACAGGAGCGAATCTTGCCTTGTACTTGGGGCTTTAACCAACGTTCTTTTTGGGATGGACTAGCAATTGCCTCCATCATATGAATATTGCCTTCATCGGGCGCATGAATGTTCATGGCTACTGGCCCAAGTCGAGAATAGCCCGCGGCTTCAAAAATTGCTGCTTTAGCAAGGTGACTTAAACCTAAGCCCCCCATTTCTTTGGAGGCATGAGGAGTTAATAATCCAACTGATTTAGCCAAACCGACTAGTTCACTGCGAAACTCTTCAGTCGGGCCATGCGCAGTTTGGCGCGGGTCATTTTCTAACGGGATTATTGTTTGCTTGATAAATTGCCGAGTGCGCTC
Organism: Polynucleobacter sp.; assembly: GCA_016462905.1. GTDB lineage: Bacteria > Pseudomonadota > Gammaproteobacteria > Burkholderiales > Burkholderiaceae > Polynucleobacter. The sequence continues at coordinate 16,017 of JAEMSI010000018.1, forward strand.
AAGCAATTCACGGGTTTCGGTGGGGAGTGAAAAATCCATCGATTTATTGTAATAGCCTAGGTAAGTTAGGGGATTGGCTTTTTTAGGATTATTTTCCCTCCAAATATACAAAAAAGGGCACTTTTAGCCTTATTCCATTTGCTTTATTAGGGTTTTCGCTATTCAGATAATCCCCTTAGATAGACTATTCTCTTAGGATTCCGATTAAAAGGGCACAAATCTGTGGCATCAACAGATTTCATTCTAAAAACATCAGGCTTAACTAAATCATTTAGTGGCTTCACTGCGGTTAGCAACGTCAATTTAAACGTGGCTAGGGGGAGTATTCATGCTCTGATTGGCCCCAACGGGGCTGGCAAAACCACCTGTTTTAATTTATTAACTAAATTTTTAGAGCCGAGCTCGGGTCAGATTTTATTTAATGATGTGGATATTACAAAAGCACGACCTTCGGAAATTGCTCGTCGTGGGATCATTCGTTCTTTTCAAATTTCCGCAGTTTTTCCGCACATGACCGCATTGGAAAATGTTCGCATTGGTTTACAGCAAGAATTAGGGATTTCATTTCAATTTTGGAAGAGTGAATCCGCTTTAGATGTTTTAAATGAGCGAGCCATGATGGCTTTGGAGCAAGTAGGTTTAGTTTCTTTTGCAAACGAACTAGCTGTTAATTTACCTTATGGTCGCAAGCGCGCTTTAGAAATTGCCGTCACCGTCGCCATGAATCCAGAGTTAATGTTATTGGATGAGCCTACTCAGGGCATGGGTCATGAAGATGTTAGCTTGGTCACCGATTTAATTAAAAAAGTATCTGCAGGCAGAACCGTATTAATGGTTGAACACAATATGAAAGTGGTTGCCAATATTGCCGATACGATCTCAGTGTTGCAGCGGGGCGAGGTGATTGCTGAAGGTGCTTATGAATCCGTGTCGAGTAATCCGCAGGTAATGGAAGCCTATATGGGCACAGTTGAAACTGAACTGCAATCTGCCCATTAACCTCAAAGTTTGATTGCCTATGTCGACTACGCCCGTATTGCAAATTCAGGATTTAAATGCTTGGTATGGCGAGTCGCATGTTTTGCATGGGATTAATTTATCGATTGCATCGGGCGAGATAGTTTGTTTGTTGGGCAGAAATGGCGCTGGCCGAACTTCCACTTTGCGGTCTATTTTGGGTTTAGTTGGCAATCGAACGGGTTCGATTCAGGTCGATGGTCAAGAGGTGATTGGTAAGCCAACCCATCAAGTTGCACAAATGGGAATCGGGTATTGCCCAGAAGAGCGCGGTATTTTTACCAGCCTAACGTGTGAGCAGAATTTAATGTTGCCACCGAAAGTGGGCAATAAAATGGCAATGAGCATCGATGAAATTTATGAGATGTTTCCCAATCTTAAAGAGAGACGCTCGAGTCCGGGTGGAAAATTATCCGGTGGCGAGCAACAAATGCTATCGATTGCCAGAATTTTAAGAACCGGCGCGCATTTATTGTTGTTAGATGAAATTACCGAAGGCTTAGCCCCAGTGATTATTCAAAAATTAGGACAAGTCGTCAGAACTTTGCGTGATAAGGGTTATACCGTAGTGTTAGTAGAACAAAATTTTCGATTTGCTTCTAAGCTTGCTGATCGTAATTACGTGATTGAGCATGGGCAGGTTGTGAAAACGGTCGAGAGGAATGAGCTCGAGGCCAGCCAAGAGGAACTCAAGATTTTATTGGGTGTGTAATACCAAATGATGCATTTAGTTAATAAGGAGAAGTTGAAATGAAAAAGACTGCAATTGCAACACTCGCCGCCACCTGCTTTTTAGCAGCAGCCCTGCCCGTTCAGGCTCAAACTATTTCAGATAACGAGGTCAGAATTGGTGTGTTGACTGACTTATCTGGAATTTACTCTGCGATTGAGGGTCCAGGGGCGGTTGTCGCTGCTCAAATGGCAGCCAAGGATTTTGGTGGTCAGGTACTCGGTAAAAAAATTGTCATTACCTCTGCTGACACGCAATCGAAAGCAGATCTCTCGGGCTCGAAAGCACGCGAGATGTTTGAGAAAGATAAAGTGGACATGATTGTGGGTAACGTATCGACTGCTGCTGCTTTAGCAGCAATGGAAGTTGCCGATCAATTTAAGCGAGTCTCGATCGTGACGGGTGCAGCATCCTTGCCTATTACGAATGAAAAATGCACACCTTATAACGTGCATTATGTATACGACACTTATGCTTTATCACGTGGAACGGGTAAAGCCGTGGTTGATAGCGGCAAGAAGTCTTGGTTTTTTGTCACTGCCGATTATGCGTTTGGACATACTCTTGAGCGCGATACCACCGAGGTGGTAGTAGCCAATGGCGGAAAAGTATTGGGTAGCGTTAAGCATCCAATTAATACTCAAGACTTTTCTTCATTTATGGCTCAAGCTCAATCATCCAAAGCGGAAGTGATTGGCTTGGCTAATGCGGGTGGTGACACCATTGGTTCAGTCAAGCAGGCTGCTGAGTTGGGCATTATGGGCTCGAAGCAAACGATTGTGCCACTCCTGATGTTTACCAGCGATATTCAGGCGCTTGGTTTAAAACAAACCTCGGGCATGATATTTACCGAGGGTTGGTATTGGGATTACAGCGATGCTAATCGTAAATTTGCCGAACGTTTCATGAAGGAATTTAAGGGCACAGCTCCTACATCGCCGCAGGCAGGGGTTTACTCCGCCACAATGCAGTATCTGAAAGCGGTGGAAGCTACGAAAACCGATAATGCCGATGCCGTCATGAAGCAAATGAAATCAGTTGAAATTAATGATGGTTTGTTTAAAGGCACCATTCGTGCAGACGGTAAGTTTGAGCATGATATGTATCTGCTGCAAGTGAAAACACCGGGTGAGTCAAAAAACAAAAATGACGTAGCTAAAGTCATGAAGGTGATTGCTGCTAAAGACGCAACCTTGCCTTTGTCTCAATCGAAGTGCAAGTACGTTACGAAGTAAACCACTTTAGTTATGTTTGAGCTACTAGGAATCACCCCGCAAGCTTTAGTCTCGCAGCTGCTGATTGGACTGATTAATGGTTCTTTCTATGCGCTGTTGAGTTTAGGCTTGGCGGTGATTTTTGGTTTGCTCAATGTAATTAACTTTACCCACGGCGCTCAATATATGTTGGGCGCCATGGTTGCTTGGATTGGATTGACTCAACTGGGTAATTGGATCGGGATGCCTGATTTTCAGGTGAATTATTTTGTTGCTCTATTCTTAGCACCCTTAATCGTAGGACTTTTTAGCATCGTGATTGAAAAAACGATGCTAAAGCGTCTTTATCACCTAGACCATTTATATGGTTTGTTATTAACGTTTGGGCTTGCATTGGTGATTGAGGGGATGTTCCGCCATTGGTTCGGCGCATTGGGAAATAGTTATCCGGTTCCTGAGTTGCTGCAAGGCGGAGTCAGAGTTGCTGACCTTTTCCTGCCGTATTACCGCCTTTGGGTTGTATTTTTTGCCCTGACGGTGTGTTTTGCTACATGGTATTTCATTGAGCGCACTAGTTTGGGTAGCTTACTGCGTGCGGGTACTGAAAATCCTCGTCTATTGCAAGCACTCGGCGTCAACGTACCATTTATAGTGACTCTGACCTATGGCGCAGGTTGTGCGCTAGCTGCATTTGCCGGTGTGATGGCAGCGCCGATTTATCAGGTGACCGCTGTAATGGGCGCAAATATCATCATTGTAGTTTTTGCAGTAGTGGTGATTGGTGGAATGGGATCGATTGCCGGTGCTATTTTGACCGGTCTTGGTTTGGGTATCGTAGAAGGACTCACCAAAGTTTTTTACCCACAGGCTTCATCGGTTTCTATTTTTATCATCATGATCATTGTTCTTTTAATTAAGCCAGCAGGACTTTTTGGAAAATCGAGTTAAGTCACTATGAAATTAATACGATCTTCCCTCGACAAAATTTCTTTAATTATTCTGCTTTTATTAGCCATCGTGCCATTTCAAGGGGTGGTATATGACCTCTTCATGATGAAAGTATTCTGTTTTGCCATTTTTGCTGCGTCTTTAAATCTACTCCTAGGTTTTGCGGGCTTACTTTCTTTTGGGCATGCTGCTTTTTTTGGAACGGGCGCATATATTACCGCTTATGTAATGAAGGCTTGGGGCATGACGCCCGAAGTTGGATTGATTCTTGGCGTTTTATGTTCAACCGCTTTAGGTTATGTTTTTGGTGCCTTAGCTATACGTCGCCAAGGGATTTATTTTGCAATGATTACTTTAGCTTTGGCTCAAGTGATTTATTTCGTAGCCACTCAAGTTCCCTTTACCAACGGAGAAGATGGCATTCAAGGAGTTCCTCGAGGTAAGTTTTTAGGATTGATTGATTTATCGACATCAACCCATATGTACTACTTTTCCTTGGTTGTTTTCATCCTCGCTTTTTTTATGATTAAGCGTATTGTGAGTTCGCCTTTTGGGCAAGTCATGAAATCGATTCGAGAAAATGAACCGCGCGCCATCTCTTTAGGTTATGACGTTAATCGCTATAAATTAATTGCATTTACCTTATCTGCTGGACTAGCTGGTTTAGGTGGTGGTTTAAAGAGCTTGGTCTTGCAGTTGGCATCCTTGTCTGATGTTTTCTGGCACACCTCAGGGGAAGCCGTATTAATGACGATATTGGGAGGCATCGGCACATTCTGGGGACCCGTCGCTGGCGCAGCCATCATCATTAATTTGCAAAATTATTTAGCCAATTTAGGCGGTTGGAGCACCATTACCACGGGCGCTATTTTCGTTGTTTGTGTATTGGCTTTCAGACGGGGAATCGTGGGCGAAATTGCGTATCGCTTCAAGATTAAACTTTAGACCTTTGTTCTTATTTCAAGTCAGTTCTGCGTGCGCCGTTCTTTACCTAGCCCCTAATGAAAATAGCTCAAGCACGATTTCTTCGCTTTGTAGCTCAGTTTGTTTTGGTATGTGCGACCTTGGTCGCATTATTTTGGTTGGTTGGGACTGTCTGGGGACCAAGCTGGATTAAAAAATCGATTGAAGAATATAGTCAGCGCGTTGGATACCGTATCGAATTACAAAGTGTTTCCGTTGCGCCTTTAGCCTTGCGAGTCGAGCTGACCGGCTTAAAACTAAGTCAAATCGGCGGGAATGATTTATTTACTTTAGAGCGAGGAGTGATTGCGCTGCGGTGGTCAAAAATTAGTGTGGGTGAAATTGGTATTCAAGCAGTTGATTTACAAAGCCCCCGTGTATTGATTGAAAAGTCGGCCCAGAATAAAAGCCCTCCTACTTGGAATTGGGTTGATTTTATTCAGCGCATTCAGACTTTGTCGGGTAGCACTAAATCCAGCGTTGCCCCTGAACAGCCGCGGCGTTTTTCTTTGGAACGTTTGGCGATTGCTGGGGGAGAGATCAAGATTCGCGATAACCTGAGTAAGTGGTCCGATGAATTGGGTCCATTTACCCTTGAACTGCGTGATCTAGCGAACTACTCAGAGAAAAACACTACCCCTAGCGGTATTCAAACTTTATACACACTCAATTTAGGTAAATTGGATTTTGATATTCCTGCGTTAGGTAAAAAAATCGCCTTTGATCGGGTTAGCGCAGCCGGAAATGTAAGCAGCCCTAAGGCTGATATTCTCAGTGTGCAATTAAACCTTCAATTAGATGACGCTAATATTCAGTCGCGCTTTAGTTTTCAGACCAAGTTAGGTGAGCTAACGGGGGTCGTACAAATTCAAAAATTAGCGCTGAGGCCATTTGTATCTTTGCTGCCCGCCAATAGCATTTTGCATACTCAAAAAGGTTATTTGGATGCCGATTTAACGTTAGCCTCACAAAAAAATACTTGGGGTATTGCTGGAGACTTACGTTTATTAGATACGCAAATTTTAGAGGGTAAAACTAAAGAAGCCTTTTTGCAGTGGCAGGCGATTGATTTGAAGCGTTTGGATATCAGAAAAACAGCCCAAGGCATGACATCGCTTGCGATTGATGAACTCAATATCGACCAACCTAATTTTGTTTTTGAAATTAACGATCAAGGTTTTTCTAATCTGCGACGCATGTTTTCTAAACCAAGTACTAAAGAGCTCGCCGATCAAGAGCTTGTGGAAAATGCTAATAAATCTGAGGCTCAAGCGGAGATTCAGGTGGCTCAAGCAACTACACCCCCTGAAAAAAAGTTTAATCTCGATATTCGCTCTGTAAAAATTCACAATGGGCGCGTGCAATTTGCTGATTATTTTGTGCGCCCCCAATTCAAAACAGAAATTAATCAATTTAACGGCTCCTTGCTTGGCGTCAGTAATACCCCTGGACGCTATGCATCGATTGCATTCAATGGGGTGATGGTAGATAAGGGGAGTATGCGCGCTCGCGGTCAGGCGTCATTCGATGACCCCCGTCGTAATCACGATATTGCAGTGGATTTTAAAAATTTACCGCTGAAGGCGACTAACCCTTATTTTATGAGTCGAGCAGGTTATGAGATTGACGATGGAAGCTTGGATTTAATTTTGAACTACAAAGCCAAGGATGCCGAATTGTTTGGCAAGAATCGGATCATTATTCGGAACATTCAATTAGGCAAAGAAGTGCCTAATTTTGAGGGGAAGCGATTACCCCTCGGATTGGCCGTCATCTTATTAGAAGACTCTGATAAGGTCATCGATATTTCTTTGGACATTCGCGGTAATGTTGATTCGCCGAAGTTTTCTGCAAGCGGCCTCGTTTGGCAAGCGATTCGAACGGTTTTTACGAATATTGTTACGGCACCTTTCCGTGCTTTGGCTTCGTTGTTTGGAATTCAGGGGGATACAACGGTTTATTCGGTGGTGGGCGAAAATGTTTTTTTACCTGTAGATCAAGATAAGTTGGAAAAATTAGCATCGGTTCTTGCAAAACGACCTAAAGCGAATATTGAGTTATCTGGCAGTCTTGATCCTAAAGCGGATCGCGAAGCGCTTGCTAGGGCCAAAGCAGATCAGGCTATATTAAGTGCAGCTGGATTTAAGGTGGGGCCCAACGAGCCCCTGCCGATTCCGAGCTTGTCTGATCCGCGGATTCAAGCGGGTCTAAAAAGTGCCTACGCTAGCCAAGTAGGTCGGATTAAATTAACGCAACGTTTGATTATGTTGCCTGATAATGAGGCTCGCTACCAACAACTTAGAAGCGAGTTAATTCAAAGTTATTCAATCGGAAATGCGGAATTAGTTGAATTGGCGAGCGCTAGAGCAAAAAATGCTAAAGATTTGATGACGAAGTTGGACCCCAGTATTGCAAACCGCATTGTTGTTAGTCAGCCTAAAGAGCTTAGCGCCAATCAGGATGGGGTTCCGCTTGGTCTGCAAATGGCGAACCCCTAAACTAGGGTTTACCCTTATTTCCAAGACTTGAGGTGCATCAATTACAGGGCGCCTTAAATAAACTACATTGATTGAGTTTAACTAGGTAATTTGCTCATTTTTAAGGCAAAACCCATCATTCAATGAGAGATCGATTATCAGTATGAATCATCCTAAGCCCTCTGGGGAAATCAAGGCAGTTGCCATCGCGAGCGTGAATGATTTACGTGAGCGAATTCGCCAAAAAAGTAAATTAAAGGGCAGACAAGCGGATGATGCTTCGGTTGCAGAAGTGAGAGCCCTAATCGGTGCAGCTCCCCATCGACGCGATCTTCTGATTGAAAATTTACACCAATTGAATGATGCTTATCGGGCTTTGCATGATCGGCATTTGGTGGCTTTAGCCAAAGAAATGAATTTACCCATGGCTGAGGTGTACGAGGTTGCCACTTTTTATCATCATTTTGAGATTGTGCGTGGTGACGATCCAGTAGCTGACATCACGGTTCGGGTTTGTGATGGCCTATCGTGTGAATTAGCCGGGGCCCGACAGTTATTAGAGCGTTTGCCAACGATTTTGGGTAATGCAAAAATTAAAGTGATTACCGCTCCTTGCGTGGGCCGTTGTGAACAAGCACCCGTTGCCGTAGTACATCAATATCCGGTGTTATTTGCTGATGTCGAGAAAGTATCGAAGGCGATTGCACAAAAACAGTTAACTCATCCTAAGGCGGCCGATAATGGCGATTTTGAGCCTGCTGGGTTGGCTGAAAAAGCGGTCGTTAGCGAAAAGAATCTAATTATTTCGCCACCGTATGTTGGTTACGATGCGTATCGTGCTAAGGGTGGTTATGACTTAGCTCAGTCGATCATCAACGGAAAGCGCGATGGTGAAAGTATTGTGAAAGCCATGGAAGACTCTGGATTGCGTGGCTTAGGCGGCGCTGGTTTCCCAGCGGGGCGTAAATGGCGAATTGTGCGCGATCAGGCGGCACCTAAATTAATGGCAATCAATATTGACGAAGGTGAGCCAGGCACCTTTAAAGACCGTACTTATTTAGAGCGTGATCCGCATCGCTTCTTAGAGGGCATGCTGATTGCAGCGAGCGTAGTTGGAATTGATGCTTGCTATATCTATTTGCGCGATGAGTATCACGGCTGTCGTGATTTATTAGAAAACGAATTAAAGAAATTGCAGGCAAATCCCCCATTTAAATTACCTTTAATCGAATTGCGACGTGGCGCTGGTGCTTATATTTGCGGTGAAGAATCAGCCATGATTGAAAGCATTGAGGGCAAGCGCGGTGAACCCAGAATGCGCCCCCCTTATATTGCCCAGGTGGGATTATTTGGACGACCCACTTTAGAACATAATTTCGAGACTTTGTATTGGGTGCGCGATATTGTTGAGCGCGGACCCCAATGGTTTAGTGCCTATGGACGTCATGATCGGAAAGGTTTGCGGAGCTTTAGTGTGAGCGGTCGAGTTAAATCGCCTGGTGTGAAATTAGCTCCCGCAGGAATTACGATACAAGAATTAATCGATGAATATTGTGGCGGCATGCAAGAAGGTCATCTTTTTTATGCTTATTTACCGGGCGGGGCTTCTGGTGGAATTTTGCCAGCCTCAATGAATGCGATTCCATTGGATTTTGATACCTTGCAGCCCCATGGATGTTTTATTGGTTCAGCAGCCGTGATGGTGCTGAGTAATCACGATAAAGCGCGCGATGCAGCGCTCAATGTACTGCGCTTTTTTGAGCATGAAAGTTGCGGGCAGTGTACGCCTTGTCGGGTTGGTACTGGTAAAGCCGCAGAACTGATGCAGGCTCCCAAATGGGATCATGCTACGTTAGAAGATCTCTCGACGGTGATGATCGATGCTTCTATTTGTGGCTTAGGGCAAGCAGCACCCAATCCGATTCGTTGTGTTCAAAAATATTTCCCAGAAGAGGTTTAAGTCATGAATGCACCAGCCAAACCTCAAGAGATGCAATTGCAAACGGTTGAATTTAAGTTAGATGGCAAAACCGTGATTGCCTACGAAGGCGAAACCATCTTAAAAGCAGCTAAACGCCATGGTGTTGATATTCCTCATCTTTGTTTTAAGGATGGTTATCGCCCCGATGGAAATTGCCGCGCTTGTGTAGTTGAAATTAATGGCGAAAGAACCCTTGCCCCTAGTTGCTGTCGTTCTGCAACAGCCGGCATGGAAGTAAAAGCGAATAGTGAGCGCGCTCTAAAGAGCCAAAAATTAGTTTTAGAGATGCTGCTATCGGATATGCCTGATGCCGGATATAAGTGGGTTGGTGATACTGCTGCCGAGCAAGAACAAAATCAGTTTGGTGAACTGAGTACTTGGGCTAAGCGCCTTGATGTGACCGTTCGCCCTGAACTAAAAGCGATTCGTCGGCAACAGCCATCAGCGGATATCTCGCATCCCGCGATGGCCGTTAACTTAGATACTTGTATTCAATGTAACCGTTGTGTGCGCGCTTGTCGTGAAGAGCAGGTGAATGATGTGATTGGATATGCCATGCGCGGTGGGCATAGTGAAATTGTGTTTGATTTGAACGATCCGATGGGTTTAAGTACCTGTGTTGCCTGTGGCGAATGTGTACAAGCGTGCCCGACTGGCGCTTTAATGCCAAAAACCCATATTGGTTTACAAATCGTCGATCGTCAAGTTGATTCAGTCTGTCCATTCTGTGGGGTTGGTTGTCAAATCACCTATAACGTTAAAGACGAGAAGATTGTGAGTGTCGAAGGTCGTGATGGACCTGCGAACCATAATCGTTTATGTGTAAAAGGTCGTTTTGGTTTCGATTATGTGGAAAATCCTCAGCGCTTAACTAAACCCCTGATTCGTAAAGAGGGTGTTAAGAAAGATGAAAGTACGATTACCTCTGCTGGAAAAAATCCTCAAGATTGGACCGAGGTATTTCGTGAGGCAAGTTGGGAAGAGGCGCTTGATTTAGCCGCTGGAAAATTGAAAGCCTTGCGCGATCAACATGGTAAGAAAGTATTAGCTGGTTTTGGTTCTGCAAAGGGCAGCAACGAAGAAGCGTATTTATTCCAAAAATTAGTGCGTACGGGTTTTGGTAGCAATAACGTCGACCACTGCACTCGTTTGTGCCATGCCTCGAGCGTTGCTGCTTTATTAGAAGGGGTTGGTTCGGGGGCTGTTAGCAATCAAGTCAACGACGTGTCCAACTCCGATCTGATTATTATTATTGGCTCAAATCCCACATCCAATCACCCCGTGGCGGCGACTTGGATGAAAAATGCCTCTAAAAATGGCACGAAGATTGTTTTGGCCGATCCGCGCGTCACCGATATTGGCAAGCACGCTTGGCGTACTTTGCAATTCAAACCCGATACCGATGTAGCGATGCTCAATGCCTTAATTTATACCGTGATTGATGAGAATTTATGTGATCAGAAATTTATTCAAGAACGTGCATCTAATTTTGAAGCCTTAAAAGAAAATATTAAAGGGTATAGTCCGGAAGCGATGTCGCCGATTTGCGGCGTTCCTGCTGAAACCTTGCGCGAAGTAGCGCGTGAGTTTGCTAAGGCTAAAGCAGCCATGATTTTATGGGGTATGGGAATCAGCCAACACGTTCACGGAACCGATAACGCACGGTGTTTAATCGCTTTAGTGAGTGTGACGGGCCAAATTGGCAAACCTGGATCAGGCTTGCATCCTCTGCGCGGTCAAAATAATGTGCAGGGCGCCAGTGATGCCGGTTTAATTCCGATGATGTTCCCAAATTATCAACGCGTTGATAACGAAAGCGCACATCAATGGTTTGAGAAATTTTGGAATACACCATTAGATAAAAAACCAGGTTACACCGTCGTGGAAATCATGCATCAGATTACAGCACCGGATAGCGATCCCGATAAGATTCGAGGCATGTACATCATGGGCGAAAATCCAGCGATGAGCGACCCCGATTTAAATCATGCGCGTCATGCTTTAGCCTCGCTTGATCATTTGGTCGTGCAAGATATTTTTATGACCGAGACTGCTTGGTTAGCCGATGTGATTTTGCCAGCCAGCGCTTGGCCAGAAAAAACCGGTACGGTATCCAATACCGACCGTATGGTGCAGTTGGGTAAGCGCGCTTTAAATCCTCCAGGAGATGCCAAGCCTGATTTGTGGATTATTCAGCAATTAGCAAAGCGTATTGGCTTGAATTGGAATTATGCTGGCGAAGAAGCGGGTGTTGCGGCAGTGTACGAAGAAATGCGCCAAGCGATGCATGCCGCTATTAGCGGAATTACTTGGGAACGGTTAGAGCGTGAGTCGAGCGTGACCTACCCTTGTTTAAGTGCTGAAGACCCAGGTCGTCCAGTGGTGTTTGACGATCGGTTTCCAACTGCAGATGGCAGGGTGAAGCTGGTTCCAGCTGACATTATTCCTGCCAATGAGCGGCCTAGCCCAGAATTTCCATTTGTTTTAATTACGGGTCGACAATTAGAACATTGGCATACGGGTAGTATGACTCGTCGTGCGGGCGTATTGGATGCGATTGAACCGATGGCAACAGCCTCGATTTGTGGAGCCGAGATGTTACGTTTAGGCATTCAAGAAGGTGATGTGATTACAGTGGCGTCGCGTAGAGGTAATGTTAGTATTCACGTGCGCCGTGATGATGGAACGCCTGCAGGGGTAGTGTTTATTCCATTTGCTTATTACGAGGCCGCCGCCAATTTAATGACGAATGCTGCTTTAGATCCTTTTGGCAAGATTCCGGAATTTAAATACTGTGCGGTTGCTATTACCAAGGGCGGTACCCCTGCCAAAATAGTTGGATATGGTACGGATTTAGCAAATAATCATTCAGACGATGCTATGCTCGTTTGACAATGACCCAAAAGCAGCATTTTTCTGAATTACCTATCTTAGTCATCGGTGCTGGTTTAGCAGGCCTCACCGTGGCTTTGCATTTAGCAGAACAACATCGTGTGATCGTGATGGCCAAGCGCACTTTGGGTGAGGGCGCAACGGCTTGGGCGCAGGGTGGAATTGTGGGTGTTTTGGATGAGCAAGATAGCATCGAGGCTCATGTTGCCGATACCGTAAAAGCAGGAGCGGGTTTAGTGTTGGAGTCCACCGCCCGCTATATCGCCGAAAACAGTGCCTCTGCGGTGGCATGGTTAATAGAGCAGGGTGTGCCTTTTACTGGCGATGAGTCAGGTCCATTAGGATTGCACTTAACTCGCGAAGGCGGTCATAGCCATCGACGTATCGCGCATGCCGCAGATTCAACGGGCAAGGCGATTCATACGGTCCTATTAGATCAAGCACGCACCAATCCCAATATTCAACTATTAGAAAATTGGATTGCATTAGATCTGATCACTGATAAAAATTTAGAAACAAAGATATCCGAACCTAATCGTTGTTATGGTGCGTATGCTTTGGATATTCTCAATAAAAAAGTCGAAACGATTGCCGCAAAAGCGGTGGTTTTAGCGACGGGTGGACTTGGAAAGGTGTATCGCTACACCAGCAATCCCGATACCGCAACGGGTGATGGGGTTGCGATGGCTTGGCGTGCGGGTTGCCGTATCGGCAATATGGAATTTGTGCAGTTCCATCCTACTTGTTTATATCACCCCAGTGACCGAACTTTTTTAATTACGGAAGCTTTACGGGGTGAGGGTGGCATATTGAAACTGCCAGATTCTGCTTCTACCAAAGGCGAACGTTTTATGTCCTCTCACGATGAACGTTTGGAATTGGCGCCGAGGGACATTGTGGCACGTGCTATCGATTTTGAAATGAAAAAACACGGTTTAGATTATGTCTTACTCGATGCCACGCATTTAGGAGCTGATTTTATTCGCGAACATTTCCCGATGATTTATGCACGTTGTTTATCGTTGGGGATTGATATTACTAAAGAGCCTATCCCGGTGGTTCCGGCGGCTCACTATGCTTGTGGTGGCATTGTTACTGACCTAAAGGGTCGCACTGATTTAGCTGGTTTATATGCTGTTGGTGAGGCAACCTATACCGGTCTGCATGGGGCAAATCGCTTGGCATCGAATTCATTATTAGAGTGTGTCGTGATTGGTAAGGCAGCCGCTGCCGATATTGCACAGCAAGTTAGCGCGACATCCCCACCAATCCGACTTTGGGATGAAAGCAAAGTAGAGGATGCAGATGAACAGGTTGTGATTGCTCACAACTGGGATGAGCTACGTTCTTTAATGTGGAATTACGTAGGTATTGTGCGTACTAATCGCCGTCTAGAGCGCGCTTTGCATCGGATTCAATTATTAAGAAGTGAAGTGCAGGAGTACTACTCCAATTTTAGAGTGACGCGCGACTTAATCGAATTACGCAATCTATTAGAATGCGCCGAATTAATTGTGCGTTCTGCTTTAATGCGAAAAGAAAGTCGTGGTTTGCATTACAGTCGCGATTATCCGAATTCTTTAGCGAAAGCCAGCCCTACTATTTTGACTCCCGAACTCAGCGGCAAGACGGTTGCAAAGGTCGCTTGATTCGTTTTGCTTAATTAAAGGATACGAAGCGAAAAATCAATCGCTTGAATGTCTTTAGTTAATTTACCGATGGAGATTCGATCAATGCCAGTGGCAGCAATTGCACGAATTTGTTCCAAGGTAACACCACCCGAAGCTTCTAAAACAGCGCGACCTTGATTGATTTGAACGGCCTCGCGCATTTGTTCGGGCAAATAGTTATCCAGTAAAATATGTTTAGCCCCTGCAGCAAGAGCCTCTTTTAACTCCTCGATACTCTCAACTTCGACTTGGACATCAACTTGAGCATTTAAAGCAAAAGCTTGCTTTAGAGCGGCTGTAATTCCGCCCGCTGCAGCAATATGATTTTCTTTAATTAAGATCCCATCCCACAAGGCCAGGCGTTGATTTTTTCCACCGCCGATTCGAACGGCATATTTTTGAGCTTGTCGCAAACCGGGAATGGTTTTTCGGGTATCGAGGATTGCGCAACCTGTCGGATTAGGGCTTGCGCCCGCAATCGCCTCTACATACTGGCGAGTATTGGTTGCAGTCCAAGAGAGGGTTTGTAAAAAATTAATCGCGGGGCGTTCAGCGCTGAGAAGGGCACGGGCATTTGCGTTCACGACACAGACTACTGAATCGTTTTTCATAAGATCGCCCTCGCGGTATTTCCAGTCGATATTAGCTTGCGGATCAAGTATTTTGATGGTTCCAGAAAACCAATCGGTGCCGCAGAGAACAGCGTCTTGGCGAACCACTAATTGAGCCTTGCTGGTCTTATTTGGCGGAATCAGTTGCGCAGTCCAGTCACCAGTACCGATATCTTCTTGAAGGGCATCGCGAATATTGCGTTGTCTAGCTTGTTCTACAGTTTCATTCTGAGTAAACATAGGATTATTTAATTCTTGACCTGCTTTAACTTAAGCAGCACCAATGTGTTTAATAAAACCATGTTGTGCCTTAGCCAATAAATCAGGATGTTGGCTAGTAAAGTTCAGCATATTTTCGATGCATACCAAGGCTTTTTGACGTACGGGCTCTGCAATCGTAATTTCACCAGACTCGTGTTCTAAGCAATACAAAATCCCTTGCAACCCATTCATCGCCATCCAAGGGCAATGAGCACAACTTTTACAGGTGGCACTTTCACCAGCGGTCGGCGCTTCGATTAAAGTTTTATTCGGCGCCAATTGCCGCATGCGATGCAAAATACCTTGATCGGTTGCGACAATATATTCACTGGCCTGACCTTCGACGACCGCTTTAATCATGGCCGAAGTCGAGCCGACCATATCGGCTTGATCAACCACGCTTTGGGGTGATTCGGGATGAACCAAAATCTGTGCATTTGGGTGCTTGGTTTTTAATAGAGCTAATTCTTCACCTTTAAATTCATCATGCACAATGCAGGCGCCATTCCACAACAGCATATCCGCACCGGTTTGCTCTTCAATATAGCGTCCCAAATGTCGATCGGGGGCCCACAGAATTTTTTTACCTTGTAGATTGAGTTGATGGACGATTGCTAGGGCGCATGAACTGGTTACCATCCAATCAGCCTGTGCTTTGACCGCAGCGCTAGTATTGGCATACACCACCACCACTCGATCGGGATGGAGTTTGCGAAATGCGGCAAATTCATCGCTAGGACAGCCTAAATCTAAGGAGCAGGTCGCATCGAGATCGGGCATAAAAACCCGTTTCTCTGGGCTCAGTATTTTGGCAGTCTCGCCCATGAAGCGGACTCCAGCCACGATCAGATTTTGAGCAGGATGATTTTTTCCAAAACGCGCCATCTCTAGGGAGTCAGCAACAAATCCACCTGTTTCGAGTGCTAAATCTTGAATATCGCCATCGACATAATAATGCGCGATGATGGTGGCATTACGTTTGATCAGCCAGGATTTAATCTGGGCGATGACGGCGCCCTTTTCATTTTGCGCGAGACGGGGTGGGGCTTTGGCCCATGCTTGTGAAATACAAGTAGCCCCAGCGGCATTTTGCTGCGGGTAATCAAAGCGAATCGGCGATTCTGGATCGGCACTAAAGCCATTTTGGTTCAAGATGAGTCAATTATAGGGATAATGAATGCACAGTCAATATGCGCATAAATTAGATGCGTATTTAAAACGGTAGCTTGGCATCTGGTTTAACGGCGAGTAAGGCAGTTTTAAATTCAGCCTGAATCCGCTCAATTGCTTGTTGGGTATCTGCCTCAAAACGCAACACAATAATGGGGGTGGTATTCGATGGTCTTGCCAGACCAAAGCCATCGGCATACTCGACTCGAACCCCATCAATCGTATTGATGGACTCCGAACTCGGAAAGCGCGCAACCGCTTTAATTTTTTCTAATACAAGGAAAGACTCACCTTCGGTGCAGGGGATTTGTAACTCGGGAGTACAAATTGCATTGGGTAGGCTATTGAGAATTGCGCTGGGATTGGTACTGAGGCTCAGTATTTCTAAAAGGCGTGCTCCGGTATATAGCCCATCATCAAAACCAAACCAACGGTCTTTAAAGAAAATATGGCCACTCATTTCACCTGCTAAAGGCGCGCCCGTTTCTTTGAGCTTTGCTTTTACTAGAGAATGACCCGTTTTCCACATCAGGGGTTCACCGCCATGTTGCTTAACCCAAGCGGCAAGATTCCGAGTGCATTTCACGTCATAAATAATCTTGCCACCAGGGTGACGCGTTAAGACATCTTTTGCAAACAACATCATCTGGCGATCGGGAAAAATGACTTGACCGTCTTTAGTCACCACGCCTAAACGATCAGCATCGCCATCAAAAGCCAAGCCCAACTCGTTGTCGGTCGTCTTTAGGTTTTGAATCAAATCTTGCAAGTTTTCAAGATGCGCCGGGTCGGGATGGTGATTGGGAAAATGCCCATCGACCTCACAAAATAACTCTTGTACTTCACAGCCTAAAGCGCGGAATAATTTTCCAGCAAATGCACCGCCGACCCCGTTGCCACAATCGACTGCAATCTTCATCGGACGCTTGAGTTGAATATCGCTAACGATGTACTTTAAATACATCGGGAAAATATCAAAGGTCGAGCGTTTTCCATTGCCGCTAACAAATTGTTGATTTTCAATTCGCTGACGTAATGCTTGAATTTGATCGCCATAGATCGCTGCGCCACCCAAAACCATTTTGAAACCGTTGTAATCGGGCGGATTGTGGCTACCCGTAATCATGATTCCCGATTTAGGAGAGCAGCCATCGATCGTTTGATTCGCTGCGAAATACACCATGGGGGTAGCAACCATTCCCAAATCAATTACATCAATGCCAGTCGAAAGCAAACCATCGGTTAAAGCTTGAATTAAATCGGGTCCTGATAAGCGCCCATCACGCCCAATCACGATAGTTTGTTCACCCAAATCGCGCATGCTAGAACCAAATGCTTGACCAATCAGTTTGGCAATCTCGGGATTTAAGGTTTTGTCGATGACGCCACGGATATCGTAAGCTTTAAAAATAAAGGGAGCCAGTTTCATTTTGGCTTCTTTAAAAAATCAATGCGGGCTGCTGTAATCGTATCAAAGGAGCTGGTATCGCTTGCTTTGTCAGTTTCATTTAAAGCTGCTTCGATGGGGCGTGCTAGGACCTTACCCAGCTCTACCCCAGGCTGATCAAAACTATTGAGATTCCAAAGATGACCTAAGCAGACAGCGCGATGTTCATAGAGCGATAGCAGGGCTCCCAAGTGAAACGCATCTAATTGCTTAAGCAAAATGAGATTGCTGGGTCTTTGGCCTAGATAGGTTTGGTTTGGATCATCAGTATTTTTTCCTAATGCCAATGCTTGAGCCTGCGCTAGGCAATTGGCTAATAAAACACGATGCTGAGTTTCAGCTTGGGGAAGGGAGCTCATCGCCGATATAACAGCGACAAAATCGACGGGGATGACATCGGGGCCCTGATGAAGCAATTGGAAAAAAGAGTGTTGTGCGTTACTACCTGCGCTACCAAAGACAATCGGCGAGGAACCCAAGCCTGCTTTGCCATTGAGTCCGATCGATTTACCGTGGCTTTCCATTTCCAGTTGCTGTAACCAAAACGGTAATAGCTCTAATGAATGTGCGTAAGGAATGATGGCAAATGCTTTGCCTTGATGCTTTTCTTGTTGATGAACCATGGCAAGTGCCATTAATACCGGTAGATTTTTTTCAAAGGATGTATTACGAAAGTGCTGATCCATCGCATCGGCACCTTGTAAAAAGGCTTTAAAGGTATCAAAGCCATATTGCAAGGCAATCGGCAGACCCACCGCAGACCAGACTGAAAAACGCCCACCTACCCAATCCCAAAATGGATAAATATTTTCTTCATCCACGCCAAATGCTTTTGCGCCATCCACATTCGCGGTTACAGCAAATAAGGCGTTTTGGATTTGTGAATTGGTAAGATTATTTTCTTTAAACCAATGCAAAATCGCTCTGGCATTATGAATGGTTTCGCTGGTTGTAAATGATTTTGAAACAATTAAAACCTTGGTGCTATTGGGTTGTGCACGGGAAAGGATTTGCTCAAGCTCAGCACTATCGACGTTTGCAGCAAAATGAATACGCATCAAATTGCGCTGACTCTTAGCATTGCTGTGTGCCAATGCGTGCATGGCTAGGCGGGGACCAAAATCAGAACCACCAATTCCAATGTGAATTAAATCAGTCACGCCAATCCATTTATTACAGAGATTATCGATGCGTTGCCAGACTTCAGCGATGGCCGGCATGATATCCTCATCATTGACTAAAACAGGGGTTTTGTTGAGATTGCGTAAGGCAGTATGAAGAGCGGGGCGCGCTTCACTGGGGTTGACAATCGCGCCTGTAAATAAACCCTCTATTTTTTTCTGCAGATTACTCTTGTCTGCTCTTTTAAATAACTCTTGCCACTCTGGACTGGTGATGCTTTGATAGGCTAAATCAAGATAAATACCAGCGGCCGTCAATTCGCCAAAGGGAACTTCACAGGGATTGCTTGCCATGATGGTTTTGGCTGTTTTTGGCTTGGTGGAGGGCATATCCCAGATTTTATCAAGAAGCCTGATTTTTAAGGCTTTTATCGCAGATTCAAGTTGAAACGACTGATATTCCTTATAATTGCGGTCTATTGGAAGCGTGGCAGAGTGGTTGAATGCACCAGTCTTGAAAACTGGCGAGGATGAAAGTCCTCCGTGAGTTCGAATCTCACCGCTTCCGCCAAATT
>JAEMSI010000019.1:0-14459 GCA_016462905.1 Polynucleobacter sp.
ATTGATCTTCTATCTATTGCACGAGCTGCGTTAAATGAAGGAGATGATCTACATAACCTACTTTCTACAGCTACGCAAATCCTTCACTCAATTTTTTTAACACGAAAAATTAACGCAAAGCCTGCTCTTGTGACCTTAAATACTTTATTAGAATCTCCTGGTTTTTTTCTCCATCAGTGGATGCCTGCTTGTGCTGCCATCTTAGATAGCGCAAATGGAATTATTGGATCATCTATTGTTACTAATATATCAGGTAATGGGGTTGAGTCTGCCATACAAATATCTGGCCTTTCGGGTCGATGGTTTACTTTTAAAGCGTTTGCTATTAAAGGTCCTGCAATAAAAAATACTGCCCCTATCGAACATTTTCCTCCGCATATTGGGGACAGCGGGATTATTGATGCACTTGGCCTAGGTGGACAAGTGCTACATCGAGCGCCAACTATACAAACTGCATTCTTGCCATGGTTACCAAGCAATAATGATCTTAGAGCTAACTCTATATTAATGAATCATCATCTTGGTATTGATAGTGTAATTGGAACGGACGCACGAATCGTTGCCCAAACTGGCCATACACCACTAATTTCCACAGCAATGGTTGCAACCGATGGTTCTGGTCTTCTTGGTAGAGGAATTGGGCTAATGCCAATCGAACCTTTTAAAAAGGCAATAATAGCTTTGGATGCTAGTGTTTGTTAATTCCCCAACAACCCTTACCTAAAGTAACGCTCAAAAAAATACCAACCCGAAGATTGGTATTGTGATTGCTGGTGGGCCCACCAGGACTTGAACCTGGGACCAAAGGATTATGAGTCCTCTGCTCTAACCAACTGAGCTATAGGCCCGAACAATGCATTGTAAAGGATCGATCTTGCTTAAAACACCCCATACAAAGGCTTATGGCAGATATAGCTTATTTGATCTTATAATGATATACATTAATATATGTATATCTTTTGGGAGCAAACAATATGATCATCTCCAAATGGGGTAATAGCCTAGCAATTCGTTTGCCTGCACAAGTGGTTGAACAACTTCGACTAAAAGAGGGTGACGATATTGAAATTCAGGTTGCCGATAAAAAACATTTTTCGGTTAGGAAAAAACCTTCTCTTCAAGATAGGCTTGAGAGTTTGAGAAAATTTCGTGGTCGCATGCCCGCAGATTTTCACTTTGATCGATCTGAACTCAATGAACGCTAAGAAAATATTCTTTGATACGAACACCCTTTTATATTTACTTTCCTCTGATACCAAAAAAGCGGACTGGGTAAGCAGTCATCTTCAGCAGGACTCCATTATTAGCGTACAAGTTCTCAATGAATTTACATCTGCCAGTCTCAAAAAAATAAAAATTTCGTTTGCAGAATTAAATGAGTTTTTAACTGTTTTCATGACAATATTCATTATCAAGCCGATTGATCTAGAAACCTTTCATATCGGCTTAATGGTCTCGAATCGATATGGTTATCACCACTATGACGCCATGATCATCGCCGCAGCACTTCAAGCTAAATGTGAGCGCTTGTATTCAGAGGATATGCAACACCGCCAAATCATTGACAGAAGATTACAAATCATCAATCCCTTTATTTAAGGGGTTGATGAGGGTAATTATTAATCTTCCTCTAAGAAGGTCTTTAATTTGTCACTGCGACTGGGATGGCGCATTTTTCTAAGAGCCTTCGCTTCAATCTGACGAATCCGCTCACGCGTCACATCAAACTGCTTGCCAACCTCTTCTAAAGTATGGTCTGTGCTCATCTCAACACCAAAACGCATCCGCAATACTTTAGCTTCGCGTGGTGTTAATGAATCCAATACATCTTTCACCACATCCCGCATTGAGTCGTGCAACGCGGCCTCAGCTGGCGCGAGCGTATTCGAGTCTTCGATAAAGTCACCCAAATGAGAATCTTCGTCATCACCAATTGGAGTTTCCATCGAGATCGGCTCTTTCGCGATCTTCATGATCTTACGAATCTTGTCTTCTGGAATTTCCATCTTCAAGGCCAAAGTCGCCGCATCAGGTTCGTGTCCCGTTTCTTGCAAAATTTGGCGGCTAATGCGATTCATTTTGTTGATGGTTTCAATCATATGTACTGGGATACGAATCGTGCGGGCCTGGTCGGCAATCGAGCGGGTAATCGCTTGACGAATCCACCAAGTTGCATAAGTCGAGAATTTATAACCACGGCGATATTCAAACTTATCAACCGCTTTCATCAAACCAATATTACCCTCTTGAATTAAGTCGAGGAATTGCAAACCACGATTCGTGTATTTTTTAGCAATCGAAATTACCAAGCGTAAGTTAGCAACAGTCATTTCGCGCTTGGCTTCACGGGCCCGCTTTTCACCGGCAATCATGCGTTTGTTGACTTCTTTTAATTCAGGCAGCGGCAACACAACGCGGGTTTGAATATCAATTAATTTTTGTTGCAACTCTTGAATAGCAGGAACATTCCGTTCTAACAAAGCGCTATACGGCTTAGGATCTTTTAAAAGATTAGCAGTCCAGCGCAAATTCATCGACATCTTGGGAAAAGCTTGAATCACCTCGCCACGCGGAACGCCAATCTTATCAACCAAAATATTGACAATGCCACGCTCTAACTTCCAAACTTCATCGACTTGGGCGCGCATGGTGTCGCATAACTTCTCAACACTCTTAGCCGTTAAACGAAAACCAAGTAATTCATTCCGAATCGTTTCTTGCGACTTGACATAAGCTGGTGAGTTATAGCCATCACGCTCGTGAGCGCGACGCATCTTGTCAAATTGAGTACGAATAATCGCAAACTTTTCAAGTGAGCGTTGTTTTAACTCTTCTAATTGTTTAACGCTGGCAGTACTTGCACCACCACCGCCACTGGATTCCTCTTCGCCATCCTCGTCGCCCTCTAACATCTCTAAACTCTCTTCAGGCTCATCGGGGGTTAATGGGATATCTTCCGCATTCGGATCAACTAAACCATCGACAAACTGATCGATATCGAGTTCACCAGTACCAATACGATCGACATAACCTAAGATTTCTTTGATTGTCACAGGGCAAGCGGATAGGGCCATCACCATATCTTTTAAGCCAGCCTCAATCTTCTTGGCAATGACAATTTCGCCTTCACGGGTTAACAAATCAACCGTTCCCATTTCGCGCATGTACATACGTACCGGGTCGGTAGTG
Source organism: Polynucleobacter sp. (assembly GCA_016462905.1). Taxonomy (GTDB): domain Bacteria; phylum Pseudomonadota; class Gammaproteobacteria; order Burkholderiales; family Burkholderiaceae; genus Polynucleobacter. Next base: position 3,190 of record JAEMSI010000019.1, read on the forward strand.
CGGCCAAACTCAGAATCCACCGTAGACAAAGCCGCTTCAGCTTCTTCTTCGGCCTCTTCTTCAGTTGCGGCGGTTGGTCCGTGCTCATTTAAGAGCAAGGTTTCCGCATCGGGTGCCTGCTCATAAACTGTAATGCCAATATCGTTTAATAAGCCAATTAAAGTTTCTAAAGAATCCGCGTCCGATAACTCGTCTGACATCACGTCGTTCATTTCGCCATGTGTCAAATACCCCTTCGACTTGCCCATCTTAATCAGGGTTTTTAAACGAGCGCGACGAAGTTCTTGCTGCTCTTCTGATCCCAACTGTTGTGCGGCAAATTCTTTTAGGAGGGCCTTCTCTTTTGCTTTACGGTCACGCGCCTTTTGGCGATCGGTGCGCGCATCAACATTCGGATCGACCGGCTCCTCAACCTTGGCTTTGCGCCCTCTGGTCTTTTTGCCGCCCTCTTCAGGAATCGGTTCAGCAGCGGCTGCTTTTAACTTTTCATTGGCTTTGATTTGAGCCTTAATTTGAGCTTTAGTTAATGGCTTCTCTGCTTCCTTAGAAGCTTTTACATTCTTCTTGGCAATCTCTTTAGCGCTTGCTTTTTTATCAACTGGCTTTGCAGCGCCCTTTTTCATTTCTGGTTTAGCTGCTACCTTAGTAGACGCTTTACTAGCGGTCTTGCCCGCGGTTTTTGGATTTACTTTTGAGCTCGCTTTAGTAGCCCCCGATTTAGTGGCCCCCGGTTTAGCGGCCCCCGATTTAGTAACCCCCTTAGCACCTGGCTTAGGCACGGGTTTTGCCACAGGTTTTTTAGCGCTCGCCTTCGGTACCGGTTTTTTCATTGGTTTTGCAGCTGGCTTTTTTGGAATTGGTTTAGCTGCCGATTTAGGTGCTGGCTTTTTGGCAATGGCAGTTTTAGCTGGACTTGCTTTACTCTTTGTCTTGGTGCTTGGCATATGTTAGTTATCGCTTACTTATTAATTAGTTCTGGTTGGCAATCCTAAATATCTTGATTTCATGCGAATTTATCCCATAAAATCAACCCAATAGTTCATCAACAGCTATGCAAGTTGCTGATTTAAATAGTTTTTTTCCTGAACCCGCTATTATACTCGATTGAAGGGTTTTTTCAGATCTTTCCTACAAAAATTTAGCTGATTTACGCTATTTTTCTAGACTTCATTGAAGCAATCAAAAAAACTGCTTAACCTCGCAGTTTGTCGCCCAACTCGCGATATCGCTCCCGATCTTGCTCAGTGGCCGTATTTTGAGCTAACTTTTGGGTAATCGCAGTCATCTCATTTTTTAAGACGATTAATTGAATTTTCTGCAAAGAGCCTTCCAAATCGGCTTTGGCAACCTCTTCGCTTAAATTGGAATCCATTACGCGTAAACGCAAAATTTCATACCAATCGGCAAAATCGCTTTGCGAAAGTTGTTCTTGAAATAAAGCAAAGTTCGCAGATCCACTTTCAGCGCATAAATCGCATTGACTTAAAAGATCCTTCATCAATTCAACCGCATTAGCAGATCGCTGCTCGGCTGCTTTTAATAAATACGCACGGCGCTCCTGATCAAGCGCTTTTCCTAGATGCGGAAACTGAATTAATACGCGCATCATTTGCTCGGCTAAATCAGTTGGTGCTTGTGGCGGTAATGAAGCTATTTTACGAAATGCGTCTTTTTTAGTATTCCAGTTACCAGGCTTAAACGCTGGTTTTGAACCTGTTGCCATAGTAGAACTCGAATGCGGAGATGAATTCGATAATTTTTTAGGTGCGGTAACAGGAGCGAGCCCACAGAAATTTTCTAAGTCGCTTGGAGTCGACGCAGTTCGTATTGCCAGTTCGCGCAAAATTTGCGTTCTTAAAGCAATCGGCGGCATCGACACCAATAAGGGTTTGGCAGTGTGATGGGTTTGTGCGCGGCCTTCGGGGGTTGCTAAATTATGGCCCTCACTGACTACTTTAAAAAAGAAACCCGATAACGGTTGAGCTTCTTCGACTGTTTTTTCAAATGTCGTGGCACCATAGGCGCGAATAAAACTATCAGGATCGTGTTCGGTAGGTAGAAATAAAAAACGAATTTCTTTATCGTCACTCAGCATCGGCAATGCTGCCTCAAGCGCTCTCTGGGCTGCGCGCTGTCCTGCCGCATCACCATCAAAAGCAAAAACAATTCGATCGGTTTGGCGCAACAAGGTACGCACATGAAATGCTGTACAGGCAGTTCCCAAAGTAGCAACCGCATTTTGAAAGCCTAATTGCGCTAGAGCGACCACATCCATATAGCCTTCGCAAACCAAAACGTATTCCTTATCGCGAATCGCTTGGCGTCCCTCAAATAAACCATACAGGGTATTGCCTTTTGAAAATAAAGGCGTCTCGGGAGAATTTAAATATTTAGGCTCGCCCTTATCTAAAATCCGGCCGCCAAAGGCAATCACTTGCCCTTTGGGATTGCGAATTGGAAACATAATGCGATCGCGAAAACGATCGTAACGCCGAGCCTTATCTCCAGCCTTCTCTCCGCCCTTCTCTGTGCTTGCTTCCGCTTGAATAATTAAACCGCCTTCTAATAAAACCTGAGCGGTCTCGTCATTGGTATAGGAATTAAATACGTCTTCTAAATTTTGCCAAGCGTCTGGGGCATAACCGAGGGTGTAGCGTTTAGCGATTTCACCCGTCAAGCCTCGCCCCTTTAAATAGTCGATCGCACGTTGACTGGCTTTTAATTGTTTAGCATACCAATCGGCTGCCAAACTCATCACCTCACTAATGGCTAAAGCTTGTTTTTGTCGGACCACATCGCGCATCGATCTTTCTTCACGCGGTACCGTTAAACCAGCTGATCTAGCTAACTCCTCAATCGCGTCTACATAAGGCAAGCCAGAAAACTCCATTAAAAAACCAATCGCTGAGCCATGTGCACCACAGCCAAAGCAGTGATAAAACTGTTTGGTTGCCGATACAGAAAACGAAGGCGATTTCTCTTGATGAAATGGACATAAGCCTTGATAGTTCGCGCCTGCTTTTTTTAATTTCACATACTTTCCCACCACGTCAACAATATCGACGCGGTTGAGTAAATCCGCAATAAATGATTGTGGAATTAAAGCCATTACTTCGCTAATGCTGCTTTCACCATTGCCGATACCGCGCCCATATCAGCCTTGCCCGCTAATTTCGGTTTCAGTGCGCCAATCACCTTACCCATATCTTGCGGACCGCTGGCTCCAAGCGCTGCAACTGCCTCTTGAACCGCTTTCGATATCTCGTCGGCAGAAAGTGGTGCCGGCATATACGCTTGCAATACCTTCATTTCATTGCTTTCTAAATCGACTAAATCGGTGCGTCCTGCTTTTTCGAATTGCTCAATCGAATCTTTTCGTTGTTTGATTAATTTTTCAACAATGGCAATCACACCCGCATCATCCACTACGACTCTTTCATCAACCTCACGCTGTTTAATGGCAGCGAGCAATAAACGAATCGTTCCCAAACGCGCAGTTTCTTTTGCACGCATCGCGGTTTTCATATCTTCAGTAATTTGATCTTTAAGGCTCATTTAGAAACACTCCAACAATAAAAATAGGTTGAAAGAACATTATCCAAGAATGTTAGATAAGAAAAAACCCGCTGTGAAACACCATCAGCGGGTTAGGATACTGACTAAAGAAACTCAGCTTAGTAGAGTTTCTTAGGTAACATTTGGCTACGAATCCGTTTGTAATGACGCTTTGCAGCAGCCGCTTTCTTACGCTTCCGCTCAGCCGTTGGCTTTTCGTAAAATTCACGAGCACGTAAGTCGGTGAGCAAACCATTCTTTTCAATGGTGCGCTTAAAGCGGCGTAATGCAACTTCAAATGGTTCGTTTTCACGTAGGCGTACAGTGGTCATACTTGCTTTACTCTCTTTATTCGCTTTTCAGCGCTTTTGCTTGAAAATGTTCAAAATTAACTAAAACGTGGATTCTAGCACGATTAAGACCAAAATTGATAGTTCTCGGTATCGAAACCTCTTGCGATGAAACTGGCCTAGCCCTATATGACACAAGCCCTTGGGAGGCTGGAAAGCCTGCGGCTCAGGGTATTTTGGGGCAAGCCTTGCACTCGCAAATTCAAATGCACCAAGAATTTGGTGGAGTAGTTCCTGAATTAGCCTCACGGGATCACATCCGTAGAATAATTCCTCTTTTAAATCAAGCGCTTAAAGACTCAAACTGCGCAGCTGAGGCGATCGATGCGATTGCCTATACAGAGGGTCCAGGTCTAGCTGGGGCTTTGTTAGTGGGCACGGCATTTGCCAATGCCTTGGGTGTTGCACTAAAACGACCTTTGATAGGAATCCACCACTTGGAAGGTCATCTGCTATCGCCATTACTGAGCAACACCAGTAAAGATGAAGCACCCGCATTTCCCTTTGTCGCACTCTTGGTTTCGGGTGGGCATACTCAATTAATGAAAGTTAGCGGCGTTGGCGACTATGCTCTTTTAGGAGAAACTTTAGACGATGCGGCTGGCGAAGCCTTCGATAAAACTGCCAAACTACTCGGGCTCGATTACCCCGGCGGAGCGGCGCTATCGAAGTTGGCTGTATTGGGCCGAGCAGGGAGATTTGATTTACCAAGGCCAATGCTGCATTCAGGCGACTTGGATTTTTCTTTTGCTGGATTAAAAACAGCAGTCTTAACTCAAGTCAAAAAACAAATGGCAACAGCACCAACGCTCGATGATGCATTTCGAGCTGATTTGGCTAGATCGTTTGTGGATGCAGTAGTGCAAGTCTTAGTTCGAAAAGCAAGCCAAGCGATTGAATTACATGAGTGTCGAGATTTAGTTTTAGCGGGTGGAGTTGGTGCGAATCAACAATTACGCAATGCCCTCAATCTTCAAGCCCAACAACACAGCTTTCGAGTGCACTACCCGCCACTCGATTTATGCACTGATAACGGCGTGATGATTGCCTTTGCGGGCGCATTAAGGCTTTTAAAAGAAAAACACGGCGGTCAGGTTTTAAATCGTCCTTTAAGCGATGGCAGCTTTGATGTAAAACCGCGCTGGAATCTGAGCGCTACGGATTCAATAGAAAACTAAGCGATGCTGATCTTGGCAAATGCGCTGTGGTTATGAATTGATTCGAAGTTTTCTGCTTCTACAGTTAAAGAAATCACGCGCTGATCTTGCTTTAGCTTGCCAGCCACATCGCGCACTAAATCTTCGACAAATTTCGGATTATCGTAAGCCCGCTCAGTAACCCATTTTTCATCAGGGCGCTTGAGAACTCCCCATAATTCGCTAGAAGCTTCACTCTCGGCAATTGCCACTAAATCTTCTACCGTCATTGCGCTATTAGAATCCAATGCAACTGTCATCGTCACATGAGAGCGCTGATTATGAGCGCCGTATTCAGAAATTTCTTTTGAACAAGGACATAAACTCATCACCGGAACAAGGGCACGTAAGCATAAATCGACTGAAATTTCGCCTTGATTTAATTGACGCGCTTTAGCCAGCCAAGTGACTTCGTAATCCATCCAACTCTCGACCGCCGAGACAGGGGCTATTTTTTTTACAAAGTGGGTATAAGTCAATTCAATTTGACCTTCACTTGCCTCTAATAGTGGCAGCATTTCTTTTGCTAGCTTTACTACTTCAAGACTATCGATCGCAGCACGCTTTTCTTGCAATAAAGAAACGAAGCGCGACATATGCGTGCCTTTTTCTTCTGCAGCTAAAGCAACATCCATCGCAAAGTTTCCGACCGAAGGAAAATCACCTTGTGCAGAACGAATGGTGATTGGGTGACGCAAACCGCGAATACCGACACGCTCGATCGGCAAAGCCCGTTCATCTTTATTAGCCTGTACATCGGGAAGCGAATTAGCCTTTAAAAAGGCGAGGTTTAAATCATTCATGGGTATTATTTTCCTGCAAAAGGCCAAAAGATGCTTCAATCAGCAATTTTGCTTAACTAAGCCAGTTCGTTAGCCCACTTTAGCAATCGCTTGAGCCAGCGAGAAGCGTTGTTGAATTGATGCACTCATTCCCTTGGCATCCAGACCGCATTTGGACATTAAAAGATTGTAATCACCGTGATCGATAAAGCGATCTGGAAGACCTAATTGCAAAAATGGTTTTTCAATTCCCATTTCACTCATTGCTTCTAAACAAGCACTACCAGCACCGCCTTGAATGGAACCATCTTCTACGCTAACAAAATAATCGTGGTCCTGTGCTAGGGTTTTAATTAAATCGACATCCAAGGGTTTTACAAAACGCATATTGACCACTGTGGCATCAATCTCATCGCCCACATTTAGCGCAGGATACAAAAGAGTTCCAAACGCCAAGATAGCCACGCGTTTTCCTTGAGGCGCTTTTGATTGACGACGAATCTCGCCGCGCCCCAAAGGTAAGGTTCTCAATTCTTTTGATGGAACTGTACCAACTCCAGCGCCTCGGGGATAGCGAACCGAAGTGGGATGATTTTGGTGATATGCAGTCGTTAATAAATCACGGCACTCCGACTCGTCGGCTGGTGTCATGATCATCAGATTGGGGATGCAGCGTAAATAAGCAATGTCATACGCGCCTGCATGCGTTGCGCCATCGGCTCCAACCAGACCAGCACGATCTAGAGCAAATACGATGGGGAGATCTTGTAAAGCGACATCATGGATCAGTTGATCGTAAGCGCGCTGTAAAAAAGTAGAGTAAATCGCTACGACTGGCTTTAAGCCTTCGCATGCCATTCCTGCGGCAAAGGTAACGGAGTGCTGCTCGGCGATACCAACATCGTAATACCGCTGAGGAAAGCGTTTTTCAAACTCAACCAAACCAGAGCCTTCGCGCATCGCTGGGGTAATACCAATTAATTTTGAATCGGCTTCAGCCATATCGCAAAGCCAATCACCAAAGACTTGTGTAAAGGTTTTCTTAGGGACTGCGGTGGCAGGTTTAATTCCTTCTTGAGGATTAAATTTACCAGGGCCATGATACAAAATCGGATCAACTTCAGCTAATTCATAGCCTTGACCCTTACGGGTAATCACATGCAAGAATTGCGGTCCGTTACCTTCGCGTGCCAAACGACGAACGTTTTCCATCATCGGCACCAAGGTATCTAAATCATGCCCATCGATGGGGCCATAATAGGTAAAACCAAATTCTTCAAAAATGGTGGAGGGAGTCACAAAACCTTTAGCGTGATCTTCTAAACGCTTAGCAAATTCACGCAAAGGTGGCGCCATCGACGATAAAACATTATCGATTCCTTTTTTAGTTGCCGAATAAATATTGCCACTCAATAATTTAGCAAGATAGCGATTTAATGCGCCAACCGCCGGTGAGATCGACATATCGTTGTCATTTAGGATCACCACCAAAGGTAAGTCTTCGTAAACACCGGCATTGTTCATTGCTTCAAATGCCATGCCAGCACTCATTGCACCATCGCCAATAATGGCAACTGCAACACGATCTTCCCCTTTGGTTTGGGCGGCACGCGCCATTCCCATCGCCGCCGAAATACTGGTTGATGAATGCGCGGTGCCGAAGGTGTCGTAGGGACTTTCATCGCGTCGTGGAAATCCAGAAATACCTTCGAACTGACGTAAGGTATGCATCCGCTCACGACGACCCGTCAAAATTTTATGGGGATAACTTTGGTGACCAACATCCCACACGACACGATCATGGGGTGTATCAAAAACATAGTGTAAGGCGATAGATAACTCAACCGTACCTAAGTTAGAAGATAAATGCCCGCCCGTTTTCGATACGGAGTCGACAATAAATTGGCGCAATTCATCTGCCAAGGCAGGAAGCGCTTCGCGATCGAGTTTGCGCAAATCGCTAGGATCATGGATGGTATTGAGCATTCTTATTTTTTTCGGTCCACTACTAAACTTGCCAGCCCCCTTAAGGCTTCCCCTTGTAAGCCAAAATAATCGAGGCTAGCGCTGGCTTTTACCTGCAACTCCTTTGCTAGTTTCTGTGCATAGTCTAAACCCATCAGCGTCACATAGGTCGGTTTGTCATTGGCGGCATCTTTTCCGGCTGTTTTGCCTAGGGTAGTGCTATCGGCAGTGGCGTCCAAAATATCGTCGACAACCTGAAACGCTAAACCGATGGCTTGGGCATACGAGCGAAGATTTTCCATGGCTATTTTGGGTAAGTTAGCTGCAATTCCACCTAATTCGACCGCGCAAATTAATAAAGCGCCGGTCTTCATCGCGTGCATTTGTTCCAACTGAGATAAATCCATCTTTTTGGCAACATGGTCCAAATCGATTGCTTGACCCCCAGCCATTCCTCTTGAGCCAGATGCCTTGGCTAACAACTCAATCATGGCAAGCCGTGAATCGGCACTACACCTTGCTTGACTTAAAACTTCAAAAGCCCGCGTTTGCAGAGCATCGCCCACCAATAAGGCGGTCGCTTCGTCAAACGCTTTGTGAACCGTAGGACGTCCGCGACGTAAATCATCGTCATCCATACACGGTAGATCATCATGCACCAATGAATACGCATGAATCATTTCAATCGCGGCGGCAGCTGAATCCACCGCAGAATCGAAATCGGAATTACGCTCCACCGAGCCTAATTCGCTGGCAGCAAATACCAATAGCGGACGAATTCGTTTACCGCCACCTGTAGCGGCATAAATCATCGCCTCATGTAAGCGCTGTGGAACAACAGAAGCTAAATCAAGATGCTGTTGCAAAGCTGTCTCAGCTCGTTGTGAGCCAAGCCTAAGCCATGCATCTAATTGAAAAGAGCTCATTCAGCTTAAAAAAATTAATTTTCGAAAACGCGAACCTGTTGTTCGACTTGCGCCAACACAGCCTGACAATGCTTTAACAAAGCAGCGCCCCTCTGATAAGCAGCCAGAGTTTCTTCCAAAGAAAGTTTGCCTGATTCCATCTCGGCGACTAATTTTTCAAGTTCTTTAATAGCCTGCTCATAACGTAAGTTAGGATCTATCGCTATCGGAGTCGCGCTTTGCGCCTCATCGGCTTTGGGATTAGAGTTTTTTGTAGCCATTAAGAATAAATAAACAAAATAGGGTTATTTTTCAGTCATTTCCTACATATTAAAGCCAGATAGGCCCTATGGGGTATTCCCGTGGGTATAATTCACGATTCCTTTCCAATATCGACATGTCGATGGTTGGATTGGTTATTCCGCTTAGCTTCGGCTGACTTTTTTCGGGGGTGGGGAGAATGACTAATCTGGCTACCGCGCAACAACTTGCGCCGTCCACATTACAACTGCCGGTTTCGGCTTACTTTGACCGTGATTTATTTCAACGGGAACTCAATTTGCTATTTAAGCAAGGGCCAGGCTATGTTGGTCACGAACTAATGGTTCCTGAAATTGGCTCATATCAAACCTTGGTCGCCGAAAAAGAGGGGCGTCTTTTGGTCCGCAATTCGGATGGTAAAAATGGAATTGAACTCTTATCCAATGTCTGCCGGCACCGCCAAGCGCTGATGCTCAATGGTTCGGGTCAGGTGGATACGATTGTCTGCCCCCTGCATCGCTGGACCTACGATCTGGAAGGTCAGTTATTAGGTGCGCCGCATTTTGGTGATAAACCCTGTTTGCATTTAGGTAAATCGCCTTTGCAAAATTGGCAAGGTCTTCTCTTCGAGGGTCCACGCGATGTCAATGCTGACCTTAAGCAATTAGGTATCGGCCAGGAATTAAATTTCGATCGTTACTTACTAGATCACGTTGAGATTCACGATTGCGATTACAACTGGAAAACATTCATTGAAGTTTATCTAGAGGATTACCACGTCGAGCCATTTCATCCTGGCTTAGGGCAATTTGTATCTTGCGACGATTTGAGTTGGGAATTTGGCAATTGGTGCAGTGTTCAAAAAGTGGGCATTCACAAGGAGCTCAGCAAACCTGGAACTCCTACCTATCGACATTGGCACGATGCGGTATTGCGACATCATCACGGTCAAACACCTAAACACGGGGCAATATGGCTGACGTATTATCCCAATGTCATGGTGGAGTGGTACCCAGGCGTTTTGTGCGTCTCAACCTTACACCCGATAGCCCCTAATAAAACTAGAAACATCGTCGAGTTTTATTACCCCGAAGAAATTGCTTTATTTGAACGTGATTTTGTTGAGGCAGAACGAGCGGCGTATATGGAAACTTGCATTGAAGACGATGAAATTGCCGAACGGATGGACGCCGGTCGTGCCGCTTTGCTGGCGCGCGGTCAAAATGAGGTTGGGCCTTATCAAAGCCCTATGGAAGATGGTATGCAACATTTTCATGAGTGGTATCGACGTGAAATGAATTTTTGAAGGATATCGTATGAGCTCAATCATCAATGCTAGTCAATTGGAAGAACTTTTAAACACAGGTGCTGATGTCCTAATATGCGATTGTCGTTTTGATTTAACGAAACCCACTGCCGGACGCGAAGCGTATCAACTAGCCCATATTCCTGGGGCCATTTATGTCGATCTCGATCATGATTTATCGGGGGCCAAAAATGGTCAGAATGGACGCCACCCTCTTCCTAGCCCAGAAGCATGGGCCAAAACGCGTCAACGCTTAGGAATCGATTCGAAAACCCACGTAGTCGCTTACGACAATCATGGCTCTGTCTATGCTGCCCGTTTATGGTGGATGCTGCGCGCAAGCGGTCATAATTTAATTCATGTCTTAGATGGCGGTTTAGATTCTTGGCATGGAACCATTGGAACCGTACCCCGTCAACCCAATCCTTTAAAAGAAATTCCTGGCACATCCCATTTTCAAGATTTGGTTTTAGTGCAAGAGATGGTTAGCAATCTCACAGCAGATACACCAAAAATAGTTTTGGATGCGCGCGCTGCAGATCGTTTTCATGGAGAAAATGAAACTCTCGATCCGGTTGGCGGTCATATCCCCCGAGCACTCAATCGTCCTTTCAAAGAAAATCTGATTGCTGGAAAATTTAAACCAGCCGACTTACTCTATAAAGAGTTTGTTTTATTACTCGGTCAGAAAAAAGCGAATCAAGTGATTCACTCGTGTGGCTCAGGAGTAACCGCTTGTCATAATTTATTGGCAATGGAAACAGCGGGGCTTAGTGGCTCAAAACTCTATGCTGGCAGTTGGAGCGAATGGTGCTCTGACTCAAGCCGCCCAGTCGAAAAATAAGAAATTACCAACTACGAAATTACTAAGACAAAAGCTACGCCAATACCAATCAATACCATTTGCTTCAGCGACTCTTGCCATTGTGGGCGGCGATGCATCTGCGGGA
>JAEMSI010000019.1:14559-33761 GCA_016462905.1 Polynucleobacter sp.
AATACCATTTGCTTCAGCGACTCTTGCCATTGTGGGCGGCGATGCATCTGCGGGATTAAATCACTAACGGCAATATAAATAAAACTACTTGATGCAATCACGAGTAGATAGGGCATCACCTGATTGGCTTTTTCTAAAAAATAAAAAGCCAGTACCCCGCCCAAGACAGCCATCAAGCCACTGATCAAGTTATAGAGTAAGGCACGGGCTCGTGAAAACCCAGCATTGAGTAAAACAATAAAGTCACCAATTTCTTGGGGAATTTCGTGAGCCACAATTGCGATCGCAGTAAAGATACCGACCTTGGGATCCAACATAAAGGCGGCTGCAATTAATACGCCATCGACAAAATTATGCAGGCTATCGCCAATTAAGATAAGCCAACCACTGCTACCAGCCTCTTCGGCATCATGACCATGATGATGATCATGACCATCACCTTCATGGTGATGGCTATGCCTTAAGAGCGCTAATTTTTCAAGAAAGAAAAAACCCAGAAGACCGGCCAATAAGGTTGCAAATAAAGCTTGAGGGTTCGCATTGCTTTGAGAAAATGCTTCTGGCAGGGAATGCAATAAGGCGGTTGATAACAAAATACCAACCGAAACGCTCACCATATGATTCACCATCTTGGCTAAAAAAGTCAGCGAAAGACTGGCAGCGGCTACCACGCTAATGCTACCGGCAAAGACGGTAATCAAAATAATGCTTTGCAGTGTGCTCAAGCTTAGATCACACCATTTTGTTTAAACCAAGCCAAACATTTTGCCCAACCATCCTTAGCGGGTCCTTCGCGATACGACTCTCGATAGTCTGCATGAAACGCATGAGGGGTATCTGGATAAACTTCAAAACGCGATGCCTTAGCAGCGGGATTATTGCTGGCCGCTTCTAAAGCCGTTTTCATTTGATCAACGCTAGTCAGGGGGATTCCTGCATCTGCTCCGCCATACAAACCCAAAACTGGGGCTTTTAAATCATTCGCAATGTCAACCGGCTGTTTTGGATTATTAGCCGTCTTATCGCCAATCAAGCGGCCGTACCACGCAACGCCCGCCTTGACTTCTGGCATGGTTGCCGCCAACCAAGTAATTCGTCCGCCCCAACAAAATCCAGTAACGCCAACGCGTTTCACATCGCCGCCGTTTTTTCCTGCCCAAGCAATCGCTGCACGAATATCCGTTAAGACTTGTTCATCGGGTGTCTTCGAAATAATGTTCGTGAAAATTTCTGCAATCGTTCCATACGAGCTGGGATCACCCGCTCGTATAAAAGCCTCTGGGGCAATCGCCAAATAACCTAATTTAGCGAAACGCCGAGCAACATCGGCAATATGTTCATGAACACCAAAAATTTCACTCACCACAATCACGATGGGTAACGGTTTGCTGGTACTTTCAGGGCGGGCAATATAAGCTGGCATCTGAAAACTACCCACGGGAATCGTTTGTTCAGAAGCTTTAATGCCAACAAAATCGGTTTTAATAACGGCCGCCAACACAGGATCGGCTGCAGTTGCAAATCCGATACCCAAGCCAACTCCGAATTGGGGTGCCAAGCTAGCACCGCCGACGGTAAGGCCTGATTTTTTAATAAATTCACGTCGCTCTTGACTGGTTTTTAATTTCATTTAGATCTCCCGCTGATTGCTAAATTCATTTCAATAATTTGAAGTTCAAAGTATTAGTGCGCTTCTTCCCAATTATCGCCGACCCCAATGCTAACCAACAAAGGAACCTTGAGTTGAGCAATCGAGCCCATCAAACTAGGCAAAGCGGCACGCAATAACTCTAATTCTTCGGGGGGTGCTTCGAATACTAATTCATCATGTACTTGCAATAATATTTTAGTTTTTAGCTTTTCCTTCTCTAGCCACTCTTGTACTGCCACCATCGCTAACTTAATTAAGTCTGCTGCAGTACCTTGCATCGGTGCATTAATGGCAGCCCGCTCTGCGCCTTGACGCCGAGGACCATTTGCTCCCTTGATCTCTGGTAACCACAAACGACGGCCAAAAACGGTCTCAACATAGCCGCGCTCACGCGCCTCTAATCGAGTTTGCTCCATATATTGGGCAACCCCAGGATAGCGCTCAAAATAGGTGGCGATGTATTTTTGTGCTGCGGCCCGTTCGATTTTTAAATTGCCAGCCAAACCATATGCGCTCATGCCATAAATTAAACCAAAGTTAATCACTTTGGCATAACGCCGTTGCTCTGAACTCACTTTTTCTAAAGGAATTCCAAAAATCTCGGCTGCAGTTGCTTGGTGAATATCCTTGCCCGCCCTAAAAGCCGCCAATAAATTTTCATCTTGCGCAATATGCGCCATGATGCGTAATTCAATTTGGGAATAATCTGCCGAAACCAATTTATACCCTTGAGCAGGAATAAAGGCTTCACGAATTTTTCTACCCTCTTCTGTGCGTACGGGAATATTTTGTAAATTAGGATCATTCGAAGCTAAGCGCCCCGTTACCGCAACGGCCTGCGCATAATTGGTATGCACACGTCCCGTTTTGGGATTAACCATTCGGGGTAATTTTTCAATATAGGTTGACATTAATTTAGCCAAACTACGGTAATCTAAAATCCGTGCCGGTAAAGGAAAATCTTCGGCTAATTTTTGCAACACCTCTTCATCGGTAGAGGGCGCGCCCGAGGGGGTTTTCTTCACGACGGGTAATTGCAATTGGCCAAATAAAATTTCTGCAATTTGTTTGGGTGATTGAATATTAAAAGGCTGCCCGGCTAAAGCATGAATTTCTTTTTCTAAAGCCAACAGTTTTTTACCCACCTCGCTGCCTTGTTGATTTAAACGCTCAACATCAATGCGAATGCCGTTACGTTCTAAGATACCGAGAACCCGCATCGCAGGCATTTCAATTTTCTCGTAGATATAAAGTAAGCCCGCTTGCGATTGAATTTGCGGCCATAACTTACGATGTAAACGTAAGGTGATATCGGCATCCTCAGCCGCATATTCGGTAGCTGTTTTTAAATCAACTTGATCAAAACCAATTTGATGGACGCCTTTGCCACAGACCTCTTCGTATTTAATCGTTTTCACACCCAAATGACGGGCGGCCATATTGTCCATACCATGACTTAAATGGGATTCTAAAACATAGGATTGCAACAAGGTGTCGTGTTGAATCCCTTGCATCTGAATGCCGTAATTTAGAAAGACATGAATATCGTATTTCAGATTCTGTCCCAATTTATGGCATTGAGGATTTTCTAACCAAGGTTTTAATTGGGTCAAAACCCATTCACGCCCCAGTTGCAGATCCATCGTCTGATGCGCCACTGGAATATAGCAAGCCTCGCCCTCCTCAATGCTCAATGAAATACCCACTAATTGGGCTTGCATCGCATCTAGACTGGTTGTTTCGGTATCAATACAAACTAAATTCGCGGTGCTTATTTTTTCGAACCATTTTTCAAATCGATCTGGAGTGGTAACGCACTCGTACTTTCTCTGAATAGAATCGGCGCCAATGAAATCAACCGCATCAGGTAATTCAGCAATTGGGTTTTCTGTTTTATCAGCTGTTTTGCTCGATGCGGTCATTGATTCAGCAGAATTACTACCTGCGCTTAATTTATTTTCGACGTCTTTTAACCACGTTTTAAATGCATAACGTTCAAAGAAATTTTTTAAAGCAACGAAATCTTCAGGCTTAGCATGTAAATCATGTAGACCCCCAATATAGGGATCCAAATCACAATCGAGTTTGACGGTTAATAATTGTCGTGCCTTAGGCAGCCAATCTAAAGTCGCTCTTAAATTATCGCCAACGACACCTTTCACTTCGTCGGCGTGCTGGATTAATTCATCCAGGCTACCAAATTCAGTGAGCCATTTATTGGCAGTTTTAGGGCCGGCCTTGTGAACTCCTGGGACGTTATCAACGGTATCGCCAATAATCGATAAATAATCCACAATGCGCTCGGGGGGGACGCCAAACTTGGTAATCACACCCTCACGGTCCAATCTCTCATCGGTCATGGTGTTCACCAGAGTGACTTGTTCATTCACCAACTGGGCAAGATCTTTATCGCCAGTCGAAATCATGGTTTTCCAACCCTTTTCCGCAGCCTGCCTTGCTAGGGTGCCAATCACATCATCGGCTTCGACCCCTGGAACCATCAAAATGGGCCAGCCTAAAGCCCTGATTAACTCATGAATCGGCTCAATCTGGGCGACTAAATCGTCTGGCATAGGCGAACGGTGTGCCTTATATTCAGGATAAAGCTCGTCTCGAAAGGTTTTTCCCTTGGCATCAAAAACACAGGCTATATGATCAGCGCCAAATTGACTGCGCGCCCGACGCATCATGTTCACCATACCGTAAATCGCGCCTGTAGGCTCACCCGCGGTATTTCGTAGGTCTGGCATAGCGTGGAAGGCTCTATAGAGGTAACTAGAGCCGTCTACTAATAAAAGTTGGTGGGAGGACATACCTCAATCGTACAATCTAGTTGATATGGCTAAGCAAAACTCTGTAACCACCTAACCCATTGGACCTACGATGATCCATAAAACCGCATTTCTACTACCTCTTTTACCTAATTACCTTTCCGGCTTGGGCGTCCTGATTTCAGGGTTGATCTTATTGGGCACTTCCCAACAGGCTATGGCTCAGTCTCGAAGTGGCGGTTCTGGGGCGGGCATTCCGGCATTGACCTCCGAAGATCTGAACAAAATTAACAGTCAACCGCTGGCTCCTCAAGGGGTTAATCCTGCTGGACTGGGAGAGAATGAAGAGCGTAAGCCGAGTTTTAACTATACCGATGCCAATGGCACTCAAATTAAAGAATATCGTGATACCAATGCACCCACTGAAGTTCAGGTCAAAACGCCCTTTACCACCTACAACATGTCGCCCCCCAATACGGTTCAACCAGGAATCAACTCTGGATCGGATAACCCAATGCTGAGCGTTCCGAGTATTCGTATTCCGCTGAACTAAATCGCATTCCATGGCTGTTTTTACTCCTCTGAGTTTGGAAGAATTGACACCGGTACTGGAGCGCGAATTTGCCATTGGTCAAGTCAGCGATCTGCGCGGTATTCATGGTGGAATTGAAAACTCGAATTTTTTTCTGGATACGAAGCTACCTCTTTCCAGCTCAAACCAAACTCAATATGAGTATGTCATCACGATTTTTGAGCGCTTAAGTTTTGAACAAGTACCCTATTACTTAGAACTCATGTTGCACTTGGCCAATAAAGGCATCCCTGTTCCCAAGCCAATCGCAACTCGATCTGGAGGACTAGCGTTTTCGATTAAAGATAAACCCGCGGCCATTGTCAGTAAATTACAAGGTCGTCCCCAACTTACCCCGACTGCAGAGCATTGCGCTCTCGTTGGTGACGCTCTGGGAAAAATGCATGTAGCAGGAATTGATTTTAAATTGGATCAACCCAATTTACGCAGCATGCCGTGGTGGAAAAAAACAGTACCCCTGGTTCTGCCCCATTTAAATGAAAACCAGCGGGCCTTGATTTCTTCTGAAATGGAATTTCAAACCCAGTTTTTTTCGTCTAGCACGTATTCCGATTTACCTGCTGGCCCATGTCATTGCGATTTATTTCGTGACAATGTGATGTTTAACGAAGGCGACCAAGCTATTTCACTAGGCGGTTTCTTTGATTTTTATTTTGCCGGAACCGATAAATGGCTATTCGATTTAGCTGTTACCGCAAACGATTGGTGTTTACAAAGTATCAATACCGAAAAAACAGCTGCCTTGCATACCGAAAGTATTGCTGCTTTGCTAAATTCGTATCAAGCCACTCGCCCACTTTCTGAAACTGAAAAGTCAGCGTGGCCGGCGATGTTACGGGCTGCTGCTTTACGTTTCTGGATCTCTCGCTTGTGGGATTTTTATTTACCTCGCAATGCTCAAATGCTCACCCCTCACGACCCCAGGCACTTTGAACGCATTTTGTTGGAGCGCCGAAAGCCGTCGGCAAATTTTTCTTGAATCAGGTAATCTACGCCCATGAAATTAAATAGCGTTGCTGCTTCAGAAGGGTATGTTTGGATTCGCCAAGGGATTTGGTTATTTAAACAAAACCCCCTTGGTTTTATCGCCTTGGTTTTTATGTATGTCTTTTTAGCGCAACTGGCCATACTCATTCCTTTGGCGGGTGTATTAGTCGTCTTAATTTTGACGCCCGCCTTATCGGTTGGCTTTATGACAGCGTGTCGCCAAGCAATTCAACGCGAACGAATCGTCCCGACAGTTTATTTGGTTGCCCTGCGCTCCCCTACTAGCAATGAGGTGCGCAATCGGATTTTGCAACTGGGTTTGATTTATTCCGTGCTGATCTTAATTCTGAGTTTAATTGCCAGCATGGTAGTTGATTTTCAAGCGCTGATCCCTTTGCTTACCAATGACAAAAATATGAGCAGTGTTGCTACTGCGCACGCAATGAGTCAACTCTATTCGGCAGTCCTGGTTGGCGGTTTGATCTACGTTCCGATTGCCATGGTGATGTGGTTCGCTCCAGTGCTGATTGCTTGGGAAAATATGCCAATCGGCAAAGCCCTTTTTGCCAGTTGGATGGCCTGCTGGACCAATAAAGGCGCTTTTATTATTTATATGTCGATATGGAGTTTATTCTTAATCGCCCTACCCTTAGGCTTGGGAATCTTGTTTGACGCGATGGGTTTGGGTGAATATGTTTCGTTTGCGATTGCGCCACTTTCGATGGCGGGCTTAACCGTCATGTACTGCTCTTTCTTTGCTACTTGGAAATCGTGCTTTACCGATAATGATGCAGAAGTAATGGGTAGCTGAATTGAATCACAGCGCTTATTCACAACATCTAATTCACTGTGTTTAATTTACTGCGACTAGTTTAGCTATAGCCAGCTGTAACCATTTACTGCCATGGCGTTTAAAGTTGACTTGGGCACGCGCATCTGCACCTTGCCCTTCTAAAGAAAGAATTTTTCCCTCACCAAATTTAGTGTGAAACACATTCTGCCCAACTCGGAATGAATGCCCCAACTTGGCAACTTGTTTGGCTTGGCTAGTTTCATCCATGGTATTGACATCCCGCACAGGGACATCGGCTTCATTACCACTCCACCATGCTTGATCGACTGAAGTGCCTGCCCTTAAATGACCAGCGCTCGAAGCGCCTCCTCTTGAGCCACCGCTCCAACGCGCATCCTTTGCCTTGGGGGTAAGCCACTTCAAATTTTCTTTGGGAAGTTCGTCGAGAAAGCGCGACGGCATGTTGTAGCGTACTTGACCATGCAACATGCGCGATTGCGTGTGCGATAAATACAAACGCTCTTTAGCGCGTGTAATCGCCACATACATTAAGCGCCGCTCTTCTTCCAGACCATCGGGTTCGCTAATGCTATTTTCATGAGGGAATAAACCCTCTTCCAGTCCCGTCATAAAGACCGCTGAAAACTCTAAGCCTTTAGCGGAATGAACTGTCATCAACTGAATTGCATCTTGACCCGCTTGCGCTTGATTATCACCCGCCTCTAACGAAGCATGCGCCAAAAAACCAGCTAACGGAGAAATCTCAAGACTACCCGCTTGATCTTCGCTCGGGGGCGTGGCAGCTTGCACGTCTTGCCCATAACCTTCTTCGGCAACGAATGCAGTAGCCGCATTAATTAATTCCTGCAAGTTTTCAACTCGATCCTGCCCTTCACGCTCGCTCAAATAATGCTGGATTAAACCGCTGTGTTGAATTACATATTCAACCGTCTCAGGCAGCGTGTTGTGCTTAGTTGCCTCGCGCATATGATCAACTAAGCGAATAAATCCCGAAATTGAATTACCAGCCTTACCCTCTAATTGCGAGGCAGCCGCATAAAAAGAAGACTGTTGCTGTTTGGCTGCATCTTGCAAGGCTTCGAGTGAGCGAGCACCGATACCCCGCGTAGGAAAATTAACCACCCGAGCAAATGACGTGTCATCATTCGGGTTTTCTAATAAGCGCATATACGCCAAGGCATGTTTAATTTCGGCACGCTCAAAAAAGCGCAAGCCGCCATAAACTCGATAGGGAATACTGGCGGAAAATAAACCGTGTTCAATAATGCGCGATTGAGCATTGCTCCGGTACAAAATCGCAATTTCACTACGGCTCATCCCACCGCGAATTAAGGCTTTAATTTCATCAATTAACCAAGCAGACTCCATGCCATCACTGGCAGCTTCATAAATGCGAACCAGTTCACCGCGGCCCGCATCCGTCCGTAAATTTTTTCCAAGACGCTCGACATTGTGAGAAATTAAATGATTTGCGGCATCTAGGATATGCCCATGCGAGCGATAATTTTGCTCTAACTTCACCATCACAGGTTTGTATTGTTTTTCATAGAGCCGCATATTCTCGACATCGGCTCCTCGAAACGCATAAATACTTTGATCGTCATCACCGACTGCAAATACGGAGCTGGCAGCATAACTATTGCTCTCACCATGGCCCGATAATAATTTAAGCCACGCATATTGCAATGAATTGGTATCTTGAAACTCATCAATCAAAATATGTCGAAAACGTTCTTGATAATGCGCCCGAATCAATTCATTGTGTTTTAGTAATTCATAACTGCGCAATAAAAGCTCTGAAAAATCACACACACCCTCGCGCTGACATTGCTCATCGTAAGCTTGATACAGTTCGATCATACGCGCCTCAAAATCATCCCCCGAATCCATATTCTTGGCGCGCTTACCCCGCTCTTTCGCATTCGAAATAAAATACTGCAATTGCCGTGGAGGAAATTTTTCATCATCAACATTTAAACTTTTTAATAAGCGTTTAATCGCCGAGAGTTGATCTTGGCTATCTAAAATCTGGAACGTGGATGGTAAACCCGCATCACGATGGTGCGCTCTCAATAAACGGTTACAAAGTCCATGAAAGGTGCCAACCCACATGCCGCGGGTATTTATTGGCAACATGGCGCTCAAGCGGGTGAGCATCTCTTTAGCGGCTTTATTGGTAAAAGTGACCGCCAAGATGCCAATCGGTGAGGCTTGACCGGTTTGAATCAACCAGGCAATCCGTGTAGTGAGCACACGGGTCTTGCCACTGCCTGCTCCAGCCAAGATTAATGCGGACCGAACCTTACCAGAGGAGTCAGCAGGTTCCAGAGTGACAGCCTCGCTTTGTTCAGGATTTAGGTTCGCGAGTAAGTCAGAGTACATTGTCCCAATTATAATTTGCCTTTTAAGTCGAATACGATGCCAAATCCGCAAAATCCTGCAAATCAAGCTGTTAATGCAAAATTAACTGCGGCACAAACGCTTGAGGATCTGGCTAAATCCTACGAACCTGCCCCGATTGAGGCTTATTGGGGCCCTGAATGGGAAAAGCGGCAAATTGCCCAACCCTCCCTAGCCGATGATCAAGCCAATTTTTGTGTGCAACTGCCCCCGCCCAATGTCACTGGTACATTGCATATGGGTCATGCATTTAATCAAACAATTATGGATGGCTTAGTGCGGCATGCGCGTATGCTGGGTAAAAATACTTTGTGGGTACCTGGAACCGATCACGCTGGAATTGCCACGCAAATTGTCGTTGAGCGTCAGCTCGATGCACAAAAAATTGCGCGCCACGATTTGGGACGTGAAAAATTCTTAGAAAAAGTATGGCAGTGGAAAGAAGAGTCAGGCTCGACCATTACTAGACAAATTCGTCGCTTAGGTGCATCGATTGACTGGCAAAACGAATATTTCACGATGGACCCCAAAATGTCCAATGCAGTGGTTGAAGTATTTGTCACTCTTTATGAACAAGGCTTAATTTATCGGGGCAAACGCTTGGTGAACTGGGATCCTGTTTTAGGAACTGCAGTTTCGGATTTAGAAGTAGTGAGCTCAGAAGAAGCTGGTAGCCTTTGGCATATTCGCTATCCCTTGAGTGATGGCAGTGATGTTTTAGTTGTTGCCACTACCCGTCCAGAAACCTTATTGGGTGACGTTGCTGTGATGGTCAATCCTGACGATGATCGCTACGCCCATCTGATTGGTAAGAGCGTTGAACTACCTCTGTGCAAACGCTCGATTCCGATTATTGCCGATAGCTATGTCGATCGCGAATTCGGTACTGGTGTTGTTAAAGTGACTCCCGCGCACGACTTTAATGATTATGCAGTTGGACAGCGCCATCAATTACCCTTAATTAATATTCTGACTTTGGATGCCAAGATCAATGAGCATGCTCCCGAGGTCTATCGTGGTTTAGATCGCTTTGAGGCGCGCAAAAAAATCGTTACAGACTTAGAAAGTGCTGGCTTACTAGAAGCCGTCAAACCGCATACCCTGATGGTGCCCCGGGGTGATCGAACACAGACCGTCATTGAACCGATGCTCACTGATCAATGGTTTGTTGCGGTATCTAAACCCAGTCCGAATAATCGTTATAAACCAGGCGCATCGATTGCTGAGGCTGCTTTACAGGCAGTGCAATCGGGTGATATCAAACTAGTCCCTGAAAATTGGTTGAGTACCTATTCGCAGTGGCTAGAAAATATTCAAGATTGGTGTATCTCGCGCCAACTGTGGTGGGGTCATCAAATTCCCGCATGGTATGGCAGTAATGGCGAAATCGTAGTTGCTCGCAATGAAGCCGATGCACAAGCTAAAGCAAAACAAGCGGGTTATAGCGGACCGCTAAAGAGGGATGATGATGTACTCGATACGTGGTTTAGCTCAGCACTCGTTCCTTTTAGTTCCCTCGGTTGGCCACAAGAAACCCCTGAGCTCAAGCATTTCTTGCCCTCATCGGTTTTGGTAACTGGCTTTGACATCATTTTCTTTTGGGTTGCTCGCATGGTCATGATGACCTGTCATTTCACTGGCAAAGTTCCCTTTCATACGGTATACGTACATGGCTTAGTGCGCGATGCCGAAGGTCAAAAGATGAGTAAATCGAAAGGCAATACCTTAGATCCGATTGATTTGATTGATGGAATTGAACTCGATGCTCTCGTTAACAAGCGTACCCAAGGCCTAATGAATCCGAAGCAGGCCGAGAGCATTAGCAAAAAAACGAAACGCGAATTTCCGGATGGCATTGCCCCTTTTGGCACCGACGCCTTACGCTTTACCTTTGCTTCGCTAGCCTCATTAGGTCGCAATATTAATTTTGATCAAAAACGTTGTGAAGGCTATCGTAATTTTTGTAACAAATTATGGAATGCCACGCGCTTTGTTTTAATGAACTGCCCTGGCGGTCAAGACGATAACGGCTTTGCTCCTTGTGACCATCAATGCGGTCCCGAGGGTTACCTCGACTTTTCTCAAGCCGATCGCTGGATTGTTTCACTTTTACAAAAAACCGAGTCTGATGTTGCTAAAGGTTTTGCTGATTATCGATTCGATAACATTGCTTCAGCGATCTATCAATTTGTTTGGGATGAATATTGCGATTGGTATTTAGAGTTAGCAAAAGTGCAGTTGCAAACGGGCACGCCCGCTCAACAAAGAGCAACGCGTCGCACCCTCTTGCGGGTTTTAGAAACGATTTTGCGTCTGGCTCACCCGATCATTCCCTTTATTACCGAAGAACTTTGGCAGGTGGTGGCACCCAAATCGGGTAAGGATATTAGTCGCGAACCCAAACAAAGCATTTCCTTGCAAGCCTATCCGCTTGCACAAGCGTCAAAAATAGATCTGCAAAGCGAAGCTTGGGTTGGCCAAATGAAAGCCATCATCGATTCGTGTCGGAATTTGCGCGGAGAAATGCAAATCTCACCCGCACAAAAAGTACCGTTATGGATTAGTGGTGACAAACCATTTCTAGAAGCAGCAGCGCCTTATATCAGTGCTTTAGCCAAACTTTCCGAGGTCAAACTGTTTCCTAATGAAGCTGAATTTAATGTCTTAGCTGAGAAAGAAGCCTCAGGAGCGCCGATTGCACTAGTTGGCGCAATGAAACTGCTGATTAAAATTGAAGTGGATCCACAAGCAGAGCGCGTACGCTTAAGTAAAGAACTAACCCGGCTTGCCAATGAAATGAACAAATGCAAGGCCAAGCTCGATAATCAGGGATTTGTTGCACGAGCCCCAGCTGAGGTCATCGAGCAAGAGAAAAAACGGTTGATCGATTTTGAATTGCTCCACGCGAAACTCGAAGCCCAAATGAGTAAATTAAAAACGTAAATACTTTATTGGCTGACCTTAGCCAACAATATTAAGCATATATAAAATGGGGTAGAGGTCTTGGTGCGTTCTTAGGAGAATGCTTAAACTTTTGCGCAACCTCCCACAAATCTAAAGCTTCTTGCATCCTCAACCAACTTTCGGGCGAACCGCCGATTACTTTGGCAATTCGCATCGCCATCTCCGCAGTCACCCCGCGCTTTTCATGCAAGATATCGGATACGGTTAAACGACTCACCCCCAAATAGCTTGCCAAGACCGACTGAGTAATCCCCAATTCGGGCAAGACATCCTCGCGCAAAATAGCTCCCGGATGCGTGGGCCGACGCGATGGATTTCGTAAACTCTTCTTCGTCATCTTCATTAGTGATAATCCTCCAAATCCACATTAACAACATCGTCTCGATTAAATTCAAATGTTAATCGCCAATTTCCTGAGACAGTAACAGCGTAAATTCCTTTGCGCCTTCCCTTTAGCTCGTGAAACTTATACCCTGGTAAATCCATATCCTTTGGAAAAGTTGCCGCTTCTAAACGATCGAGTAAGCGCTCTAAACGCGAAGCAAACTGTGCTGGAATCCCCCGGAAACTTCCCTTGGTAAAAAATAGCTCTAAACCACGGTGTTTGAAATGAACAATCATAACCGTATTGTAATCGATACTACTGTAATATACTTCATTACAATGTAATGAAGTATATTACAAATAAAATAATCTTCGATCTACCATTAAACTCAGCCTAGAAATCTGAGAATAAATTCGGCATAATAAGGACTATGAAAACCAAGCCAATCACCAAAGCCGTATTCCCAGTTGCTGGTTTAGGGACGCGCTTCTTACCCGCTACCAAAGCCAGTCCTAAGGAAATGCTCAATGTTGTCGATAAGCCGTTAATTCAATATGCGGTTGAAGAAGCGATTGCGGCGGGAATTACGCAAATGATTTTTGTAACTGGTCGCAGCAAACGCTCGATTGAAGATCATTTTGATAAAGCCTACGAATTAGAAGCCGAGCTCGAAGCAAAAAACAAAACGAGTCTCTTGGAAATTGTGCGTAATGTCAAACCTAGCCATGTCGATTGTGTATATGTTAGACAAGCTGAGGCACTGGGCTTAGGTCACGCTGTTCTTTGCGCAGAGAAATTGGTACGCGACGAAAGTTTTGCCGTCATCTTGGCTGATGATTTATTGGACGGTAACCCGCCAGTCCTCTCGCAAATGATTCAAGTCTATGAACAACATCAAGCATCGATACTAGCAGTCGAAAAAATTACTCCTGAGCAATCGAGCTCGTATGGCGTGATTGCAGGCAAAGAAGAGTCCAAAGGAATTCATCGCCTAACAGGTATTGTTGAAAAGCCTCAAGCTAAAGATGCGCCTTCGAACTTAGGTGTGGTGGGTCGCTATATTTTGTCTTCGCGTATTTTTGAACACATTCGTAATCTCAAACCCGGATCGGGTGGTGAATATCAGCTCACTGATGCGATTGCGGCGATGCTCAAAGTTGAGCCCGTGATTGCTTATGAATACTCAGGGATTCGTTACGACTGCGGTAATAAACTGGGCTATCTCAAAGCGACGGTTGAATTTGCCTTACGTCACCCCGAATTAAAAAATGACTTTGCTGCGTATTTAAAAAGTCGGGGCTAAATCCACTGCAAATCTAAATACCTAAGAAGCGTATTGCACTTCCACTGGGGTATTGCTTTTATCGCTTAAGATTTGCTGCAAGGTTCGTAAACAAGCATCGTCAGGATACAAACGCAGATCATCTGGAAACTGCACTAAGCAAGCGCCACCTTTAGCCATCACAGCTGCAGTTAAAGGGAGGCCGCGCTTATCCTTAGCCGACGATGCAGGTGCTAAGCCAGGATTGTTTCCATTGGCATGGTTGCCATTAGCATGATTACCGTTGCTGTAATTCGGCGGTAAATGACTTTTACCTTGTTTAAGATTGGTATTATTTTCTTGCTGGGCGCTTATCAAATAGGGATTCATTTGTGCCCGCAAGGCTTTTAAATCAATACTCGACGATAAATTGAGATGAACATTGCGGGCAAAACTTAAACGGGCGCCCACCATATCCATCACCGAATCCGCCACGACTCGTAACCCACCCGAAAATTTATCGGGTGATACATTCACTTTGGCAATCAGTAATTCATCTTCTTTTAACCAAGCGCGATTAGGCTCATAGACATCGCTATACAAGGTTAACTCCAAAGCCGCCGTACCATCATCAATCGTAGCGATCATCATGCGGCCGCGCTGCCCCATCAACATCCGTGACGACGTAATAATTCCAGCAATTAACTGGTCTTTACCATCGCCCACCTTGATGAGAGGTTGCCGAATAAAGTGTTGTACCTCGCTACGGTAAGCGTCGAATAAATGCCCAGTTAAACAAAGTCCCAAAGCCGTCTTCTCATCTTGCAGCCGCTTCTTTTCTGACCACGCCGGTTCGCGCACTAACTCAGGCAAATGCCGATCAGCTTCGCCTGCCGCCTCAAACAAACTCACTTGATGGGCTGAAGCCTCGGCCTGTTCAGCCGCTTCAATCGCACGCGATAAGGATGCTAATAAAGTAGCACGGCCATCGTATAAATGACTCGACGAGCTCTTGGCATCATGACTAATCGAATCAAAAGCACCCGCTTTCATCAAGGCTTCGATCGCCCGTCGATTGACTTGGCGTCGATCAACGCGCGCACAAAAATCAAAAATATCTTTAAATGGCCCGCCAGCCTTGCGTGCTGCCACAATCACTTCAATCGCCGCCTCACCAGTACCGCGCACTGCGCCTAAACCGTAACTGATTTCACGGATAGCGTCATCGCTCTTTTTTTGCAAAGGGGTAAATACATACATCCCGCTATTGATATCAGGCGGCAAAATAGTGAGTCCATTGCGAACACAATCGTCATATAAAATCTTGACCTTATCGGTATCGTCCATGGCAAGCGATAAGTTGGCCGCCATAAATTCAGCAGGGTAATACGCTTTTAGCCAAGCAGTTTGATACGCCAAAAGTGCGTATGCAGCAGCATGGGATTTATTAAAGCCATAACCCGCAAAGCGTTCCATCAAATCATAAATTTCATCTGCCTTGTATTGCGTCAGTCCATTTTTTTGAGCCCCTTCGCGGAAGATCTGGCGATGCTGCGCCATCTCTTCGGGTTTTTTCTTGCCCATCGCGCGTCGCAATAAATCAGCCCCACCTAGCGAGTAACCACCGATCATCTGGGCCATCTGCATCACCTGCTCTTGGTACACCATGATTCCGTAGGTTTCTCGTAAAACGGGTTCAATGCGAGGATCAGGATACTCAACGCGCTGCTGCCCGTTTTTACGTTTGATGTAATCGGGAATCAGATCCATTGGGCCCGGACGATATAAGGCGACTAGTGCAATGATGTCTTCAAAACGATCGGGCTTGGCATCACGAAGCATGCCTTGCATGCCGCGACTTTCTAACTGAAACACCGCAACGGTATTACCCTTCTTCAATAAATCAAATGCGGCGGGGTCGTCCAAAGGAATATCGCCAATCGTCCAATGGCGGTGCTCACTATGTAATTGGCGAATCCAGCGCTCTGCTGCCGCCAGGATGGTAAGCGTGGTTAAACCTAAAAAGTCAAACTTCACTAAGCCAATCAACTCGACATCGTCTTTATCAAATTGACTGACAACACCGACATCTTGATCATTGGCATCTTGTGTGTATAAGGGGCAAAAATCCGTGAGCTTGCCAGGCGCAATTAAAACTCCGCCCGCGTGCATCCCCACGTTACGGGTCATTCCCTCAAGCTGTTGCGCCAAAGCCAATAACTGTTTCACATCCTCTTCATTTTTTTCACGTTCAGCGAGTTGCTTCTCTTCTTTTTTGGCAGACTCAATTGTCACTACTTGCCCTGGTTTAAAAGGCACCAACTTAGCAATGCCATCGACAAAGCCATAAGGCTGCTCCAGTACACGACCGACATCGCGAATTGCCGCCTTAGCAGCCATGGTTCCAAAAGTAGCAATTTGACTGACAGCATCTTTGCCGTATTTATCTTTCACGTACTGAATCACGCGATCACGACCATGTTGACAAAAATCGATATCAAAGTCAGGCATCGAGACACGTTCTGGATTTAAAAAACGCTCAAACAGCAAGTTGTATCTAAGCGGATCAAGATCGGTAATCCCCAAAGAGAATGCCACTAAAGATCCTGCGCCCGATCCACGCCCCGGCCCAACGGGTACACCATTATTTTTGGCCCAATTAATAAAATCAGCCACAATTAAAAAATAACCAGGAAAACCCATTTGTGTAATGGTTTTCACCTCAAACTCCAAACGCTCGACATAGCGCTTTTCGACGTGAGCGCGTTTGTCTGCATCGGGATACAACTTGTTTAAATTTTTATCTAAGCCCTGCTTCGCTTGTTGCATTAAATAGGCCTCGAGCGTGACTCCTTTAGGAATGGGAAACTCCGGTAGACGCGCTTGTCCTAAAACCAAAGATAAATTACACCGCTTGGCGATTTCAACTGAATTGATCAGTGCGCTTGGAATATCTTTAAAACGCTCGATCATTTGCTCTTGCGATAAAAAGTATTGTTGCTCGGTAAAGTGACGTGGTCGTCTTGGATTACCCAATAACTCGCCTTCGGCAATACAGACCCGTGCTTCGTGCGCCGTGAAATCATCGGGCTTCATAAATTGCACAGGATGCGTTGCGACGACGGGTAGTTTTAGTTCACTCGCCAAGTGAGTAGCTAACTGAATATGCTGTTCATCCTGAGCATGCCCAGCACGTTGGATCTCGATGTAATAAGCCCCAGAAAAAATCGTCGCCCAATGCAAAGCAAACTGTTTGGCTTGCGCCTCATTACCTGACAGTAAATTAAAGCCGACATCACCCAAATGAGCTCCTGATAAGGCAATCAAACCATCGGCTAGAGTCTTACCCGCTTTTTTTGCCTCGGGTTTTGCAGCAGGTTCGCCAAACCAATCGGGGTGCACCTCAGCGCGACCATGCATTTGATTTTGCAGTGAGGCGCGAGTCAGCAACTCACATAAATTAAGATAGCCTGAATGGTTTTGCACTAGTAATACCATGCGATACGCCTGATCGGGTTCTTGCTTATTACTTAACCAAACATCAGCGCCAATAATCGGTTTAATCCCTTGCGCTCGAGCGGCCGAATAAAATTTCACCAAGCCAAACAAATTGGCTAGATCGGTCACTGCTAATGCCCCCATTTGATCTTGGGCAGCAGCGGCTACTGCATCATCAATGCGCACCATCCCATCCGTAATCGAAAACTCGGAATGAAGGCGTAAATGAACAAAACGGGGGGCAGACATGAGATGATTTTAGCTGTGCCAAAGCTCAAAAATGATCCCTTTTTAAAGTCCCAATTGAATCAAGGCTTAGGAGTGTCTATTACCACCAAAACTAATCCCAACCCCAGTCAATACCGAGGTCGGTTTGCTCCTTCGCCAACAGGGCCTTTGCACGCAGGTTCTTTAGCAAGTGCCCTAGGTAGTTGGCTCGATGCCAAGGCAAATCACGGGCAATGGTTAGTTCGCATTGAAGATATCGATAGCCCAAGGACCATAGCGGGAGCTGACCAGATCATCCTTAATCAATTGCAAGCTTGTGGACTCCATTGGGATGGTGAAGTAGTGTGGCAATCTCAACGCCATGCGCTTTATCAAAACGCTTTAGATTGTTTAATCGAAAATAAACTGGTTTATCGCTGTACTTGCTCACGGCAAACCATTGTGCAAAATTTAGAAGCGCAAGGAATTCAAATTGAGCGGCACGGCGAATTAATTTATCCCCATACCTGTCGTCATCAAGCAATTGCGAGTGATGCCA
Source organism: Polynucleobacter sp. (assembly GCA_016462905.1). Classification (GTDB taxonomy): domain Bacteria; phylum Pseudomonadota; class Gammaproteobacteria; order Burkholderiales; family Burkholderiaceae; genus Polynucleobacter. The sequence goes on from JAEMSI010000019.1 coordinate 32,589, forward strand.
GCACCTTTGCTTGGCGGCTCGCCTTACCTGAATCGTGTTGGATTCAATTTGACGATTTGAAGATGGGTCATCACGAATCAAACTTAAATCAAGAGGTGGGTGATTTTGTGCTGCAACGCGCAGATGGGTTATTTACGTATCAACTCGCGGTGGTCGTCGATGATGCCGAACAAGGAATTACGCATATCGTACGTGGTGAGGATTTACTGAGTAATACTGCCAGGCAAATCTACTTGCAGCAGATTTTGAATTTAACCAAACCCACATACCAACATCTACCCGTTGTCAAAAATACTGCGGGAGAAAAGCTCAGTAAACAAACCCATGCCAAAGCGATTAATACGAGTAGCCGTGAAACGATTTTGCGTGAATTAAATCAAGCGGCTCAGCACCTTGGCTTGAGGAATGTCGCTACAAATTTATCGAACTCGATTTCGGATTGGTTAAATCAAGCCGTCATAGCATGGAAAATAATGAGGTAGGCCAATTAAAAGATAGCCCAATTCTAAGAAGTCTTCTTTGCTCCGCCGAGCAAAGCACCTAAAGTCGGTTTGGTTTTTACTGGATTGCTTTGTGACTGGCTATTCACCGGATTGGAACTCGATTCTTTTATTGCCTCTTTATTGGACTCATACGGGGTGTAAAAAAATGGATCGACCGCTACGGTTTTATTAGGGGCTCTTGGGGTTCTAGAACTGGAGTCTGAACTTGAGCCTGAACTGGAACTGGAAGATGCATAACGCCCTTTACTCGGAACCTCTACTGATAAACCGGCTACCGGCAATTTTCGCTTCATCAACTTTTCAATATCATCGAGCAGTCGTTTCTCGCTGTTATCGACTAAAGCGATTGCATCGCCACTACTGCCTGCTCTTCCCGTTCTACCAATTCGATGAATAAAATCTTCGGCATTAAAAGGGAGTTCATGATTAATCACCAAGGGCATCTCCGAAATATCTAAACCGCGCGCAGCCACATCGGTCGCCACTAAGGCTTCTATTGCGCCCGACTTAAATGCCTCGAGCGTTAACATCCGCTCGCCCTGGCTTTTATCCCCATGTATTGCACCGGCTTTAATGCCGTCGCGCTCTAAGGCTCTAGCTAATTTAGCGCAACCCAAACGGCTATTGGTAAAAATAATGCACTGCCTTGATTGGCCTTGTTTGGCGCGAT
>JAEMSI010000064.1 GCA_016462905.1 Polynucleobacter sp.
CGGAATTTTTCTCAATAATTAAACGCTTGCCATCGATCACCAATTTCTCATAATCTAACGCATGTCTCGAGTAAATTAAAAACCCAATCGTGACGGCAACAATTTCAATCAGAGTAAAAACTAGGATCGGCCACACCCCGAGCGCAAAAAAAGAAATTGCAATGACTAAAGAGAAAAAAACCAGAGAGACATAAAACAAAATTAGCTTTCGCGGTGTGAAAGAGCAATTTCGTTTCATGAGCCACTCTTGAATCATCAACTTTAGTCCTAGTTATTTTTGATAAGGGACGCCAGCAAAGGATTCTGTTTGATGATTTTTTTCTTGTCCGCTTGCGCCTGATCTTTTTTAGCAAGCTTTGCTTTGGCTGAGTTCTTTAAACGGTGAGCAATCGCCAAGCCTTGGTTTTTATCAAGATCCGTTTTCTTCATGGGTCTATCTTACTCAGGTTTTAAAAATTAATCGAATTTAATCAGCACCATACCTAATAAAATCAAGAAAGCCCCAATAAAGCGCTGAGGATATAATTTTTCTTTAAGAAAAAAAACTCCAAATAAAAAGGTAATTAAAACCGAAACCTCGCGTAACGCTGCCACTAAAGCGACCGGCGCCTGAGTCATGGCATATAAAGCAAAAGAATACGAACCCATTATCAAGGCACCACTAGCCAAGGCAAATAACCAGCGCTTTTGAATATAGCGAAGGCTATTTTTAAGCTCTACCGCGGACCTTCTTTGCCATATCAAAATTGCAGGAAAAACATAACCATTTAAGAACATCAGTAGACTCACATATGACCAAACATTACTTGCGATACGAGCACCTTTACCATCAATAATCGTATACATCGCAATCACGACTGCATTTGCTAAAGCAAAGAGTAAAGCAGCCTTATGATTGAGCGAAGTCAGCGATTTCCTTAACCCCAATAAAATTACTCCTAAGCAAACGCCTACAACACCAACTACCGCTAAAGTAGAGACTGAATCGGTAAAAATAATCGCACCAAATATCAGCACTAACATGGGTGCAACACCCCGCATAATGGGATAAGCTAAATTTAAATCACCGTGTCGATAGGCGCTGGCGACCATATAAAAATAAATCACATGCAGTATCAGAGATAGGATGATGTACGGATAGGTATCCAAATCGGGTAAGCCATAAATTAGCAAAAATGGTAAGGCTACTAAGGAGGTAAAAAAATTCGCTAAGGCTGTTTCTAAATTCTTATCTGGCGCAGACTTAATTAGGGTATTCCAAGTGGCATGCATGAACGCGCCACCCAGAACGATTAAGAAAATTGAAAATGGCATGGGGTATGGGGTTTAATCTAATTTAGCACCGGCATCTCTAACTACCTTTGCCCAACGCGGTAATTCAGTTGCTAAAAACCGATTGAACTGCTCTGAATTTAAATATGCTGGTTCGGCACCCTGCTCCAGCATCTTTTTTCTAATTTCGGGGGATTGCAAGGTATCGCGAAAGGCATCGCTCAATTTTTTTACTACCTCGGGTGGCGTCGCTTTGGGTGCTAAAAATCCATAAAAACCAACTACCTCTAAATTGGCAACGCCCGTTTCAATAATCGTCGGCACATTGGGTAATGCAGGGCTACGTTTAGTGCTAGTGACAGCCAACGCCTTTAACTTGCCTTGCTTGGCATAATTCGCGGCTTGGGGCACCGATTCAGCCATAAATTGCACATGCCCCGCCATTAAATCGGCAAAAGCGGGAGCGCTTCCTTTAAACGGGATGTGAACGATAAATATGCCCGTTTCTTGCTTCAACATTTCAGGTACTAAATGCGAAATCCCACCATTACCTGCTGAGCCGTAATTTAACTTGCCCGGATTAGCCCTCGCATATTGAATAAACTCTTTCAGCGTTTGCACAGGCAGATCCTTATTAACGATTAAGGCCAATGGTTGCTGAGCAGTTCGAGCAATCGGAACAAAATCACGCTGGATATCATAAGGAAGCTGACTATAAACCGCAGGATTAATCACCATCGTGCCTGTATTAGCCAATAACAAGGTATAGCCATCAGGAGCTGATTGAGCGACAAATTGGGCTCCCACTGACCCGCCTGCTCCAGACTTGTAGTCAATGATGACTGTTTGCCCCAATGTATTTTGTAGTTGCTCTTGAAATAAGCGCACATGCGCATCTAAAGGGCCCCCAGCGGGAAAACCAATAATGATCTTGACGGGCTTATCTGGAAAAGCTGCCCAGGCTAAATTCGCCAGTAAAAAGGCTCCTAAACCCCCTAATAAAGTAATAATCTGATGCAGGTTTTTAATGAATCGACTCACTTCTAGAGCCTCGCAAAATGAATTGTTTAGAATACGGATAACTTAGGCTAAACCAATAGGGATCAATTATGTTATTTAGCAAATTATTACCCAGTAACGATAACTTTTTTGAACTATTTAACCAGCACGCCCAGCGCACTGTTGAAACCGCCCAAGGGCTATCTAGCTTTATAGAGCACTATGATAACCCCGCTCTAAAACAAGAAAATGCCAAAAAAATTGATGATGCTGAAAGAGCGGCTGACCGCATCACCCACGAAGTTAATCGCATCCTACATAAAACTTTTATTACCCCCATTGATCGCGATCAAATTCATCGACTCATTAATACGATGGACGATATCGCTGACTCCATCCAAGATTCGGCTGAAGTGCTGATGCTGTATAACGTTGAGAAAATTACCCCAGAGATTAAGAGTCTTGCCGAATTGAGTCTACGCT
>JAEMSI010000046.1 GCA_016462905.1 Polynucleobacter sp.
CAAAAGAACCGCCTTCTCTACCAATACCGCTCTGTTTTACACCGCCAAATGGCATTTCTGCGCTGGCTATCGCTAGTTCATTAATACCCACCATACCAGCTTCAATTGCCTCACTTGCTAAAATCGCTGTTTTTAACGATTTTGTGAATAAATAGGATGCTAAACCATACGGCGTCGAATTAGCCCTACGAATCACGTCATCAAAATCTGTAAAACTAGCAATTGGCGCAATTGGACCAAATGGCTCATCTTGCATGATCTTGCAATGATCAGCCACATCCGACAACACGGTTGGTAAAATGAAATTACCTTTATCTAAGTTTTTTGGAACGCCGCCGCCCGCCATCAGTTTGGCGCCCTTCTTTTGGGCATCTTCAATTAGGCTTAGCGCATGTAATAGCCCGCGACGATTAATCATCGGGCCCATTCCCACTTTTGGGTCAATGCCTGGGCCAACCTGAAGGCTATTTGCATACTGAGCAAAGATCTCAGTAAACTTTTTATAGTGTGCCTCGTGCACATAAAATCGCGATGGTGATGCGCATACTTGGCCGCAATTGCGAAACTTAAAACGTGCACACATATCAGCGGCATCTTCGATATCCGCATCTTCAAAAATAATCACTGGGGCATGTCCGCCTAATTCCATGGAAACTTTTTTTATCCCGTCCGCAGCCAAATGGAGCAGTTCGCGGCCTACAGCTGTCGAGCCAGTGAGGGTAACCTTTTTAACAATCGGCGAAACAATTAATTGCTTTGAAATTTTCTGCGAATCACCTGTGACTAAATTGACAGCTTCAGGATGAATCCCTGCATCTAAAAGAGCTAGGACAATTGCCATGGCGCAGCCCGGCGCTTCGCTGGCAGGTTTAATAATCAATGAACAGCCAGCAGCTAAACCCGCAGCTAACTTTCTAGCTGGTAGCAAAGCGGGAAAATTCCAAGCAGAAAAAGCGGCGACAACGCCAACTGGCTGTAATTTAACCCCCATTCGAATTTCAGGGAGTCTCGCCTCAATCGACTGGCCGTAAATTCGTTTAGTTTCTTCGGCATACCATTCAAATTGATCGGCAGCGTCGCGCCACTCGCCCTCTGCTTGAGCAATCGGTTTTCCGGTTTCTGTCGACATTAGTACTGCGAGTGAACTGTTTCGCTCACGTAATAAATCAGCCGTTTTACGCAATACCTTACTACGCTCCCAAGGGGAAATTTTTCTCCAAACCTGAAAACCGCGTTCAGCGCTTTCTAAAGCTAATTGCAAAGTGTCATCTGTTGCTGCCGGAACCCTACCAATCAATTCTCCGGTGCAAGGACTAAAAACGTCTTTTTCTGAAGTACCACTTGAACGTAACCATTGGCCAGCGACAAAACAGCCAAAGTTACTATATAAATCTCCACTCTCACTCTGCTTCATTTTTTTACTTTACTGTTGATTGATTGCTTCGGTTATATATCAGATGAAAGATAAACTTCCTGAACAGATTCACACCAATTGCCAACATTCCAACTGCCATAGGCTCCCAAACCAGAGCCCTCAGCATTTCCAGCATACACGCTCACATGCACTACCGAAAGATCGCCTGAGGCATAGGCTTTTTCAAGCGCCGTATTTAAAGCGGCTAAATTACTATCGGCTCGAAATGCTTTGACCCCACCAATCGACTCGGCCAATGCTACATAGTCGACTGCAACGCTATCATTGGTTCGAAATTCAAGGCCATACTGTGCATGCTGTAAACCTGAAATTGCTGCCATTCTACGATTATCAAAAATTACGATCATGCCTTTTGCGCCATGCTCAACAGCGCTAATCAAGGCTTGTGGATTCATCATGAACGATCCATCGCCTGTGAAAGCTATGCCATATCTTGGCTTATCAGCTAATCCATTGGCAATAATTGCGCACGTGGCAAAGCCCATATAAGAAGCACCACTTTCGGTATAGGTATCGCCTGGGACATCATCTTCTACCGTCTGAAATCCATTCGCTTGAACATCACCCGCATCAAAAAATTTAATGGCTTGATGTTTTTTTGCAAAATCACATACTGCCTTAATTGCTGCTGGTTGAGTTAATACGGGTTTTTTCCAAACATCATCCAGCAGTAATTTGTCGCCTTGATTCTGATTCAGAAATTTTTTCCACTCCGCTTTCTTTTTTGCGCACTGTTCTAGCCATTGTTTTTTTTCTATCGAGCCAGATTTACTTTGCACAAAAAAGGCATTTAATTGCGATATAACTGTCCCAATATCGCCATGTAAACCAAGCGTATGGTTGTAGTGCATTAAATCCAATAAGTCACCATTAATATTGATGACTTTCTTGACATTGGGGTAACCGATGCCCGAGCAATCCGATTGACATACCGCACGTGAACCAATTACCACTAATAATTCAGCGTTTTGCATGGCAAAGTTGCCGCTAATGGAACCTTTACTACCGCCCACGTGCATATTTGCAGGGTGATCATCTGGCATGACACCAGTTGATCCAGGAGATAAAACCACTGTGGCACCCGCCAATTCAGCAAACTTACGAATTTCGCGGTAAAAAGTTCTGCCCCCACCACCCACTTTAAAAATAATCTGATTACTTGCATTAATTGCATCAACCGCCTCTTCTAAAAGAGCTGTTTCTGCAACTGCTTGTTTAGGAGCCTGTAATTTTTTAGGCAGGGATTCTAAATTCAAATGCTGAATAAGCTGAGGTTGGGTATTAATCGGCAACATTAAATAAAAAGGTCCAGCTTTATTGGGATGAAAAACAGTTTGTGCGCCTAAACGGAGGGCATTTCGAATCGCTTCTGGGGTATGCAAAACATAGGACTTGCCCATCAAAGCGGTCAATTGGCCATACAGATTTTGCTCATGCTTAGGAATCTGTTGCATGTTAAAACCTTCGCCATAGGTCGTTTCGTCTCCATAGATGTGATAGACGCCAACGCCATTCGAAGCAGCCGCTAAAGAACCGGCCATGGCCTGTAATGCGCCTGGACCAATTGAAGTTACTACCGCACAAACCTCGCCATACACCCAACTCAAAGCAGTGGCAGCATGAGCCATTTCAACTTCGTTTCTAAAATTAAATACTTGAATGACTCCCGCTTTACTATAAATTCGCAACATCTCACCAAGGTGGGTTGAACCATGGCCAAAGATGGCTAAATATTTTGCAATACCTTGACGTAGTAGACCTAATACCAATGCTTCTGAAAGGCATAGTTGCAGTTTTTCTAAATCGTGATTGGCAATAAATGGCTCAATCCCACCTGCTTTTGCAATGGCTGCAGCACGATACTCTATACCATCATTGTCTGGGCTTAATAAACTAGTTACCCCTTTTTCAAATTCCATTTTGATGATTCAATTATTTTTTAGGGTTTGTTTCATAAAAGTAGCAACTGATTGATTTTCAATCGTAATCTCATTCAAAAACTGACTGGAATCACTAAATGCGGATAGGCAACCAAACTTCTCGCATTGCTTCTTAAAGTCAGGTGAATTTAAAGTTTTAGCAATCGCGTCTTGAAGTCGAACTGAAACATCTCTTGGTGTGCCCTTAGGTGCAGAGATACCGCGCCACATATCTGCTTGAAACTGAATGCCTTGCTCTGCTGCGGTTGGGATATTAGGAAAAGCGGGGTCGCGCCGTGATCCTAAGACACCAAGCACACGAATAGAGCCACTATTGACAAACGGGATCAAAGCACCAGGTGCTTGCACTACTGCCTCAATATTATTTCCAACAAGACTGGTAACCACTTGCGATGAAGCGTAAGGAATATGGGTCACCTTGACCCCCTGCTTATCAAAAAAAGAGGCTGAAGCGAAATGCGTAAAACTTCCTACTCCTGAGTTTCCAACACGCATCTCCTCTGGGTGACTTCTTGCGTAATCCAACATCTCTTTTAAATTTTTCCATGGGGCATCCGACCTCACAGCAACTACTGGCAACTCTAAAGTGGCCCGAGCAATATGATCAAAGCCTTGATAAGGTACATCTAGTGCGCCCGAATAATACGTCGACAGGATGGAGTTAGAGCTCCATACCAAGGAATAACCATCTGGATTTTTTCCGGCAATGTATTTATAACCAATAGCTCCACCAGCACCAGGTTTATTAACGACCACGACCTGGGATCCTAATTGCTTAGATAAACCATCTGCAAACATACGCGCAACCACATCCGACGAACTACCTGGGGGAAATAAAACCACCAGCTCAATTGGCTTATCAGGATACTTTTTATTTTGTGCAAACGAAACAAGCGATAAAAGAACTAGCAATAAATATAAGGCACTTTTTAAAAAATTAAGCATTTTATCTCCACTCCTATCATGTCTTAATAACACCAAAATTAAGTAATTACTTCCAGATTCTCTTTAATTTTCTGGTTTTTATTTTTTTGTTTTAGTTGCAGTATTCCCGCTAACACTTTTTCTGGCGTAGCAGGCAATGAGGTAATACGCACACCAACTGCATCATAAATTGCATTAATAATGGCAGGCGCGGTTGGAGTAATACATGGCTCCCCAATTCCTTTAACTCCCAAGGGAGTCTTTGGATCGGGTTCCGTAATTAATGCTGAATGAATATTGGGAATATCTAAGCTAGTGGGTAAGATATATTTTGCGAACCCAGGCGTAGTAACTTGTCCATGATGTTGTTTGTATTCTTCCATCAAGGCGTGGCCTAGACCCATCACAATACCGCCCTCAATCTGCCCCTCGACTTGCTGGGGATTAACTACCTTACCTACATCATGGGCAGCCCAAACCCCTAGAACCTGAACTTCGCCTGTATCTAAATCAACCTCAACTTCAGCAATCTGAGCGCCAAATACATAACTTTGCCAAGGGGTTGCTGTGCCGTTATCAGGATCTAAGGGTGTATGTGCAGAGGTGAATAATCCGCTGGCAACAATCACAATGCCCTTTTCTTTTTTAAGAATATGGGTCGCTTGACTCATCGACATCTTCTTGGTTGGTGAGTTCTCAACCCAAACTAGGCGATTTTTAGCATGGATTGATATCGGATCAACACCCCAATATTCGGCCATCGCTTTTTTAAATTTCATCATCGCTTCTCTACAACCCACCGCTACTGCATTACCAATCATATAAGTCATGCGAGTTGCGCCGGCATGAGCTGCCTCAGGAACGCGTGCGGTATCGTTATCTCCCAAAACAATGTCATCGGGTCTTACGCCCATTTCATGAGCGGCAATTTGACATAAGCCGGTTAAGATACCTTCGCCAATCTCGGTCACGCCGGTTGCAATCTTAACGGTACCGCCATCGTCTAATTCAACCCAAACAGCGGCACGGTCCATTGCTGCGGTTCTAGCAATTCCATACCATCCACAAGCTACGCCCCGACCTCGTTTTTTCATACCGCCTCCTGCTTAGTCAGATGTGTACCTAAAGTACATGATTGACGAACGCCATTCTTTCCTAAATCAGTTCGATTCGGCTGATCTTGGCCATGTCGATTTGGCACACCATGATCCCAACCCGCTAAATCTACTACCGCATTTAAACAATCACTTGCTAAAACGCGATCAATAATTTGCCTAGTATGAGTGCTTGCTCCATCGCGCATTAAATTGATCATGCGCAACTGAACTGGATCCATTTTTAATTTTTCAGCACATAAGTCAAGATGGGCTTCGGTGGCAAACTCCGACTGAAAAGCGCCAAAAGCACGCATTGCACCGCTCGGCGTATTGTTGGTGTAGACCCCAATTGCATCAACCCAAACATGATCAATTTGATAGGGTCCGGGTCCCAAAATAGCCGATTTATTCATTACCCCCGGTGTAGACATGGCGTATGCCCCACCATCGGAAATCATCACCATTTTGGTCGCAGTAATTTTGCCGTTTTTCTTTAATCCCATTTTGTATTGAATAGAAAAGGGATGGCGCTTAGCGCTGGCAATAAAGCTTTCTTCGCGGGTAAATACATAGCGCACAGGACGACGCGACTTGATTGCTGCAAGCGCTAACATACCTTGATAAATCATGTCTTCCTTACCGCCAAAACCCCCACCTACCGTACTCATAATCATACGCACTTTATTAATAGGACGACCTAAAATTTTTGCAAGCGCATGGCGATGATGTGTGATGTTTTGACTGGGCGAATGAATCGTGACACATCCGTCAGACTCAACATAAGCTAAACCGGCCTCAGGCTCTAGGTAAGCATGCTCAATCTTAGCGGTGTGATAGACCTCTTCAACGATCAGATCGGCTTGGCGAAATCCTTCTTCCACATCACCCTTGCGAATTTTAGTGTGCTTTGTAATATTATTCTTGGCAAAATCATGTAATTGCGGGGCGCCCTCTTTCATAGCTAGTTCGGGATCAAATACTCCCTCCAGCACCTCGTATTCAACTGCAATTAATTTGCTTGCCGCCATCGCAATATCTTGAGTCTCTGCAGCAACCGCAGCGACTGCTTCGCCTGTATAACGCACATACTCTCTCGCCATAATCGGCTGATCATCAATAAAAACGCCAAAGTTATCAATGCCAGGAACATCATTTGCAGTAATGACTGCCTCTACTCCCGGGAGCGCTGCTGCAGCAGTTGTATCTATAGAAACAATTCGGGCATAAGGGTGTGGGCTTCTTAATACATACATATGGAGCATATTAGGCAGCTCCATATCGGCAGCATATTTAATAGCACCAGTAACCTTGCCGGGCGCGTCTAAGCGAGGGGTGCGTGCGCCCATCACGGGCTCAGAAACATCTTCCTCTAAGGCTGATATTGGTAATTTTTTATTAAACACATCGCGCGCTAATTCAACCGCATCAATAATCTTTTGGTAGCCTGTACAACGGCAAATATTGCCCCCTAAACCCTCTTTAATCTGTTCACGATCGGGATTGGGCATTTTTCTTAATAAGGAAGTAGCTGCCATCACCATGCCAGGAATGCAATAACCGCATTGGCTTGAACCGCATTTATGAAAAGCTTGTTGAATCGCAGTGCGCCCAGCGTCGCGATCCAAATCATCAACCGTTTCTACAGTTGCATTCATTACCTTTTGAACCGGCATTAGGCAGCTTTTAATCAGGACTCCATCAACGAACATGGAGCAAGTTCCACATTCGCCTGCGCCACAACCTTCTTTATTACCAGTAAGATGCAGCTCCTCTCGAACAAAATCAATAAGACGATAGTGATTAGGAACTATTCTGGTAAGTGTCTTTCCATTCACAGTAGCCGTAATTTCAATCAATGGATGCTGACCAGATTCTTTTAAACTATTTTTTTGTAAATTAGACATAGAGCTCCTCCTCACCATAGCGCACTAATTTCAAACCACCTCGATTAATGGCAGATACCACGCCTCGCTCTACAAAATTAACTAATACTTCTCTACGATATCCATGACGGCTTCTAGACTGAACAAAATCACTAGCCTCTTCTGCAATCTCACGAATCAATCGAGCGCTTACTTTCTGACCGATTAAGCGCGCTTCCAGATCAAGCAAGCGCTTAGGAATCGGACCCACTGCACCAATGCCGATTCGAATATCTTGCAAAGTATGAAGCGCAGGGCTAACCTTGGCTACCACCGCTAAGCAGACTGTCGAAATTACCAAGGAGCGTCGGTGCCCGACTTTTTCAAATGCACTGCCGTATCCCATAGTAGAGTCGCACTCAAAGCCAAGCACGATCTCTTCATGGCGTAAGTCTGTTTTTCCAGGCCCATGAATAAAATCGTCAAGTGAAACAAGCCGCTCAAGTACTTTTCCTTGTTCACGCCTAGCTAACCTGATCGATGTATTCAATGCCAACAAAGCGGGCTGCGTATCACCCGCAGGAGATGCATTAATGACATTACCTGCTACGGTTGCTTGTTCACGGATTTGATCATCAGCAAACCATACTGCACACTGTGCCAAGACAGAGGCATGCTCACGCAACAATGGATTATTTTGAAATTCGGCAATGGTCGTGTTGGCGCCCATCCAAATTCGGTTACCGCTTAGCTTGATGTATTTGAGGTCAGGGACTTTACTAACATCAATGACCGACGGCAAATGCACATCACCCGCTCTTCCATAGCGAGCCCAAGGAAGAAGATCGGTTGCACCAGCCAAAATTCTAGATGCGGGATGCGCATCTAGAATATCAAACACCTCATGAAGAGAGTTTGCAACTTTATATTGATCATAGGTCAACATAGCGCTTAATCAGATCAGTCTTTGCGCATTTTGACTACAACTTTAATGGCATCTTCAATCCGTTCACGTGCATACTTTAAAGCAGTAGGAACTTCTTCTAAAGGGAATGTGTGAGTATGAATTAATTTCGCTGGGAAACGTTTTTGAGACATCAAAGAAGCTGCTCTGTGTGTAGCGCTCTTACCCTCTCCACGAATTCCGTATAAATAAATATTATTGCGTACTAAAGCAGCAATATCAATTGGAACCGGTTCGCTGGGGAAAGCGGCTAAACAAATTCTGCCCCCACGACGCAACATATTAGCGGCATCATTGACAGCTGTCGGCGCACCAGAACACTCGAGAACATAATGTGCGCCACCATTGGTATATTCCTTAACTTTAGCAACTACATCTTCGCGCGTTACGTTGATGGTGTAATCGGCACCTAATTTTTTACCGATCTCCAAACGATTATCTCGAGTTCCAGTCAAGATCACTTCGCTTGCTCCTAATGCCTTGGCGACTCCAACTCCCATTAAACCAATGGGGCCAGGACCCATAACTACTACAGACTGACCAGCAATTAAACCAGCGGTAACATCTAAACCATACATCGCAGTACCGGCAGTAACTATCAAAGTTGCTTCTTCATCCGACATATCGTCAGGTACATGAACTAAAGTATTCACGTTATTAATGGCGTATTCTAAAAATCCACCATCGGTTGTGAAACCATTAGCGCGGTGTCCCTTATTGACATTGCCATAATTTTTTCCATAATTTAGACAAGCGGTATACATACCTTCGCGGCAACGCTCACAACGACCGCAACCTGCATGAATCTCTACTGCGACGCGATCGCCGATTTCAAACTCATCTACACCAGGACCCAACTTCACCACGGTGCCCATGTACTCATGACCAGGGGTAAAGTTTTTATTAAAAGGTAAGCCGCCTTGAATCATGGCAGGTGGACCGCGATGAATAATTTCTAGATCAGTCGCACAAACCGCAATCGCATCGATCCGAACCAGCACCTCGGCAGAACTTGGTTCAGGGACTGGTTTTTCTATCATGGTTAATTGATTTGGATCCCCCAAGACCCAAGCTTTCATGGTTTTTGGTATGTCCATAATCTTATTTTTGGTATCCACAATACTTCTCCTTATATGAAAAAAGCCCGCCCTCGGGTTTAAATATCAAAGCTTCATTGAGTCTACAAAATTGCCAGCTGAGCCACAATAGATGGCTTTCT